>JAYRRO010000061.1:0-25394 GCA_041910095.1 Dehalococcoidia bacterium | reverse complement strand
GGACTACAAGATCCCCTCGACGGAGGACGTCCCGGCCGAGATGGTCGTCGACTTCGTCGAGACGGCGCAGAAAGACGGCCCGATGGGGGCGCGGGGCCCGCCGCTCACCTGCGAACGACGATCTCCCCGTCCTTCACTACGAGGCGGACTCGCTCCAGCGAGAGAAGGTCCGCGAGCGGGTCGCCTTCGACCACGAGGAGGTCCGCGCGCCTGCTTTCGGCGATGACACCGCGGTCCGGGAGATCCAGGAGCTGGGCGGCGCGGCTGGTCGCGAGGCGGAGGGCGTGGGCGCGCGAGATGCCCGTGTATTCGGCGAGCACGTCGAGGGCGCCGGCCAGGGCGGTGTGGGGCACGCCGGGGATGCCGCAATCGGTGCTCATGATGACCTTGCAGTCTTTCGCGAACATCGCCTGGAGGGCGTCGGCCCGGCCGCGGCGGAGACCGTCATCGGCCCATCGCCGCCAGCCGATGGAGACGGTGGGCGACACCGCGATGCCCTTCGCCGCGATCTGATCGACGACGGCGGGGTCGAAATCGATGCGGCCTTCGCCCGTGAAGGAGCAGTGCTCGAGCATATCGACGCCCGCCTCGACCGCGACGCGAATGCCGGCGGTGCCGTGGCAGTGCGCGGCGACGCGCTTTCGCAACCGGTGAGCCTCCTCGATGCAGGCCCGGAGTTCGTGGACGGTGAACTGGGCGGCGAGGGTGTTCGTTCCGCGAGTCATGTTGCCGCCGGTGGCCATGACCTTGATCCAGTCGCAGCCGGCCTTAACGCGGTCCCGGACGGCGCGGCGGACTTCGAGCTCGCCATCGGCTTCGCCGCCCATGAAGTGGCAGTGGCCGCCGGTGGTGGTGATGGGTGCGCCCGCCACGAGCAGGTCGGGCCCGGCGACAAGCCCCTGCGCGAACGCGTCACGCACATCGATGGAGACGGTTGTGGGTGCACCCAGATCACGGACGGTGGTGATGCCGGCTTCGAGCATGGCGCGGCCGTTCCCGGCCATACGCAGGGCCATGGTGGTGGGGGAATCGGCGTCGTAGACCTGGCGCCAATCAGACGCGCCATTGAAACAGAGGTGGGCATGGGCTTCGATGAGCCCGGGGACGATCGTGCAGCCAGAGATGTCGATGCTCTCGCCGGAGCCGCCATCGAGCCCGGCGATCCGGCCATCGACGGCGAGGCTGCCCTCGCGCGCCTCGTCGCCTGTCCCGTCCCAGATCCTGCCGCCGCGAAGCACGAAAGCCATCGAGTGCACCTCTTTCGGCGCGGGAGTCTACGCCGCGCGGGCGCTGCGAGCATCGGCGCGTACCCGGGGCGATTGCTACATTGGCAGGATGCTGAAGGATACGTATTGCGGGGATATGCGCGCCGCCGATGCCGGCCGCACGGTGCGCCTCGCCGGCTGGGTCCACCGCCGGCGCGACCATGGCGGCCTCATCTTCATCGACCTGCGGGATTCGCACGGGATCGTGCAGCTCGTGCTCAACCCGGAGCAGGCGGAGGCGCACGAAGCCGCGCACCGGGCCCGCACGGAATGGGTGCTCGCCATCGAAGGCGAAGTGAGGCTCCGCTCGGACGCCACCATCAACCCGAACATTCCCACGGGCGAGGTCGAAGTGGTGCCGGCGAAGGTCGAAGTGCTCGCCGAGGCGCAGACGCCGCCCTTCTACATCAACGAGCCCGTGGACGTGGATGAGCAGCTCCGCCTGCGCTACCGATACCTGGATCTGCGGCGGCCGGAGGCGGGCAACATCATCCGGCTGCGGCACGAGGTCGTGCGTTACATCCGTGACTTCCTCAGCGACCGGGGCTTCATCGAAGTCGAGACGCCCACGCTCATCAAGTCGACGCCGGAAGGCGCGCGCGATTTCCTCGTGCCGTCGCGCATGCGTCCGGGGCAGTTCTTCGCGCTCCCGCAGTCTCCGCAGATCCTGAAGGAGCTGCTGATGGTGGCGGGCGTGGAGAAGTACTTCCAGCTTGCGCGCTGTTACCGGGACGAGGACTTCCGCGCGAACCGGGTGGCGGAACACACGCAGCTGGACCTCGAGATGAGCTTCGTCGACGAAGAGGACGTGATGAGCCTCGTCGAGGAGCTGTACACGGGCATCGGGCAGCGCTTCGGCGGCGGGCGGCCGCTCGCCACCACGCCATTCCCCCGCCTGGACTACTTCGACTGCGTAAGCCGCTATGGCATCGACCGGCCGGATCTCCGGTACGGCCTGGAATTCGTCGACATCGCGGACGCGGTGCGGCGGAGCGAGTTCAAGGTGTTCCAGGACGCGCTCGCGAACGACGGCGAGATCAAGGCGATTCGCATCCCCGGGCAGGCGGGGATGACCCGCCGCGAAATCGACGCGCTCACCGAGACGGCGCGCTCGGGGGGTGCGAAGGGGCTGGCCTACATCGGTTTCGCCGGGCCCGAGCTGCGTTCGCCCATTGCGAAGTTCCTCTCGGAGTCCGAGGTGAACGCGATTCGCGGCATCGCGGGCGCGAACGACGGCGACATGGTGGTCATCGTCGCGGACCGGCCGGAAGTGGTGGCGAAGTCGCTGTACGAGGTGCGGGATGCCCTGGGCAACAGCCTCGGGCTGAAGGACCCCAACCAGCTCTCGTTCGCATGGGTCACCGGCTTCCCGCTGTTGGAATGGCGGCCCGACGAGGAGCGCTGGGACGCGACGCATAACCCCTTCAGCGGCTTCCGCGAGGAGGACCGCGCGCTGCTCGACACCGACCCGGGCCGGGTCATCGCGCGGCAGTACGACCTGACGCTGAACGGCGCGGAGGTGGGCGGCGGGTCCATCCGCATCAGCAACCGCGCGGACCAGGAACGGATCCTCGGGATGATGCGCCATTCTCCGGAGCAGCAGCGCGAGCGGTTCGGCGTCCTGCTCGATGCGCTCGAATTCGGGGCGCCGCCCATGGGCGGCGCGGGCCTCGGCATCGACCGGCTGATGATGTCGCTCGTCGGCACCGAGAACATCCGCGATGTGATCGCCTTCCCGAAGGCATCTTCGGGCACAGATCCGCTGATGAGCGCACCCTCGCCCGTGGACGATTCACAGCTGAAGGAGCTCGGGCTCAGGGTCATCGGGTAGGTCTCCCCCGGGGGATGCACGAAGACAGGGCCCGGCTCGCACGAGCCGGGCCCTGTCTGTTTTGGCGGGCGGCCACTTCAGGCGAGCGCGGGCTGGAGCCGCGGCGCGCGGCGTGGCGCGCTGGCGCGCATCGCGACCACGGACGCCCCGACCAGCCAGATACCGGTGGCCACGTTGCCCGGGAACGGCGTACCCGTGAGCGTCACGGCCAGCGTGAGGCCTGCGAGGACCGCGCTGAACCAGCCGAAGCCCCTGCCAAACGCCCCGTACCGGAACGCGGCGATGACGGCCACGGCCTCGGCGACGGCGACACCGACCCAGGCCGCGAGCGGCACGTTCTGCGAGAGCGAGTATGTGGTCACCTGGGTATCGACGCCGTATTCGGAGATCGTGTCGAAGACCATGGCGCGGAAGACGAAGGCGACGAGCAGGGCGCCCGCGGTCGCGATGATGGCGTTGCCGGCGACGGCTGGGAGGATGCTGTCACCGGGGAGGCGCGCTTCGAGCATGCGGCGGAAGCCAGCGCCAAAGACGACGAGCGCGGCCACGCCGAGCATCCCCATGCCCACGGAGGCGCGGAAGAGAAGCTGCGTCCCGTCGGTGTTGTAGGCGTCGAACATGACCTGCCCGCCCGCTTCCGATTGCTCCATCGAGAGGACGAACTGCACCATCCAGGTGGCCGTGTGGCCGAGCACGACGGCGAGAATGCCAAAGAGCGGCCACCAGGCGCGCGTGGATCGAGACGAGTCGGCTGACATGGGAATACCTCCTGCTTGGTGGGAACAGGATGGCGAGCGACCCCGGCGTGCCGCGCCGTGCGACGGCCGGAGTGGCGGTCGGGCTTTGGTTGGAGGCGGAGGCCAATCCGAATCCGTGCGATTTCACGCGTCATTGCATGAAAGGGACGCGTAGCGGGGTGTGCCTGTAGACTTCGCTACGTGCCGCGAGTCCGCGTGGAACCGCTCGGGATCGAGGTCGATGCCTCCGCTGGCGAGACCGTCATGGACGCTGTCCGTGCCCGGGGGTACTTCTGGCCGGTTGGCTGCGCCATGAATGGCGAGTGCACGAACTGCGCCATGGAGGTCATCTCGGGCCTCGGACGCGTCTCCGCCATGGGGCGCTTCGAACGGCAGAACCTGATCCGCCAGCGTGGCCCGCGCGCGGTCGAAGACCCAAGGCTGCGGCTGGCCTGTCAGACCCGCGCCGAGGGGGACATCGTCGTCTACAAGCGCGGCGTCGAGCCCGAGTGAGAGGAGCACCCAGTGCCTTACGTCATCACCCAGCCATGCATCACGGTGAAAGACGCCAGCTGCGTCGACGTCTGCCCGGTCGACTGCATCGATACGACGGACGACGCGCCGCAGTACTACATCAACCCGGACCAGTGCATCGACTGCGCGGCGTGCGAGATGGCCTGCCCCGTGCAGGCGATCTTCCACGAGGATGCCGTGCCGGAAGAATGGAAGTCGTTCGTCCAGGTGAACGCCGACTTCTTCAAGGACGTCTAGGCCAGGCTTCGCCTGCTCCGCCCCGGGAGGAATCAGACCAGTGGAACTCGCACAGCTCGAGGCGTTCCTGCAAGTCGCCCATCATCGTTCGTTCAGCCGGGCGGCGGAGGCGCTGTTCCTGACGCAGCCGTCCGTCACGGCGCGCATCCAATCGCTCGAACGGGAGATCGGCGAGCGGCTCTTCGAGCGCACAGGACGGAGCGTGACGCTCACGGATGCCGGGCACGCGTTCATTCCGCATGCGCAGCGCGCACTCACCGCCGTCCAGGAAGGCACCGACGCGATCGAAGCGGTTCGCCACGGCGATGTGGGCAGCATCCGTATCGGCGCGAGCTCGTCCATCGCGACCTACGTGCTGCCAGCCATCTTCAAGCGCTTCCGGCAGGAACGTCCGCGCGTCCACATCCACCTGACGACGGGCACGACCGAGGACATGCTCGAGAAGCTCATCGCGGGGGAGCTGCACGTCGCGATCACGCGGCTCACGCAGCACCCGGAGATTGAGTCCCTCCATCTCTACAACGACGACCTGGCCCTCGTGGTCTCGCCCTCGCATCCGTTCGCGGCGAAGGGGCGGGTGACGGTGGCGGAGGCGGGCCGCGAGC
Organism: Dehalococcoidia bacterium; assembly: GCA_041910095.1. Classification (GTDB taxonomy): domain Bacteria; phylum Chloroflexota; class Dehalococcoidia; order Tepidiformales; family Tepidiformaceae; genus Amarobacillus. The sequence goes on along the minus strand of JAYRRO010000061.1, from coordinate 20,185 downwards.
CATTCCTCTTCTTCGAACGCAGCTCGAGCTACCACACGCTCATCTACTCCATGTTCCTGCGGGTCGGCGTGGTTCCCGAGTCCGTCATGGAGCTGGACTCGATGGAAGCGACGAAGCACATGGTGGAAGCGGGCCTCGGCATCGCCATCCTGCCGGTGGTTTCGGTGGACCCCGAGTGCGAGGCGGGCACGCTGAAGCGCGTGGACATCCGCGATATGGAGCAGCCGGCGCAGCGCGAGGTGGGCGTGCACGTCCTTCGCAACCGCGCGATCGCACCGCCGCTGCGGGACTTCCTCAAGCTCGTGACCACCGAATATGGGCTGCCGAACCCATTCGACGGCCACCGGCTGGTGCAAACCTCCGGCGCCTGAGGCACTCAGCGGGACGGGCGGCCGCGGCCGGAGGCTTCGCCTGCCCGGCTCTACAATCGAGTGAAGCCCAACCAGGAAGAAGGCGCCCCGTGGCCGTTGAACGTCTCCAGAAGATCCTCTCGAACGCCGGCGTGGCCTCTCGGCGCGTGGCCGAGGAGGCCATCCTCGCCGGGCGGGTGGCGGTCAACGGCAAGGTACAGTCCACGCTGGGCGCCCGCGCCGATACGGAGACGGACGAGATCACGCTCGACGGCGTGCCCGTGCTCAAGGGGAACTACCGCTACTTCATGCTGAACAAGCCGGCGGGCTTCGTGACCACCGCGCGCGACGACCAGGGCCGCGAAACGGTGCTCGACCTCGTGCCCATCGGCGATATCCAGTTGCACCCTGTCGGGCGGCTGGACATGGACAGCGAGGGCCTGCTCGTCATCACGAACGACGGGCACCTCACGGGGCTGCTGACGCACCCGCGCTACGAGGTCGAGAAAGAGTACCTCGTGGGCCTGGACGCGCCGATTTCGCGGACGGACATCCAGCGCCTTGTGCGCGGCGTGGAGGCGGACGGCGACCGGCTGCGCGCGGCATCGATCGCGCCGGCGGTGCCGCCGCGCCCCGACGACCCGGAGGAGAAGCCGGCTGCCCCCGCATGGGCGCTCGTGGTACTGCGGGAAGGGAAGAACCGCGAGATCCGGCGGATGATGGAAGCCGTGGGGCGACGGGTGTTCGTCCTGCGGCGCATCCGGCTGGGGCCACTGCACCTCGGGACGCTCGGCTCCGGCGCCTTCCGCGAACTCACGCCGGCAGAGGTCGATGCGCTCTACGCGGCGGGCAAAGCCGCCGAGGTTCGCAGCGGCGGCCCTGTGCGGTAGGCGGCGATCGCCTACCATTCCCCGTCGATGCCGAACCAGCAAACCGCCGGCCTGCCGGCGCCGATTGCCATCGATGGGCCAGCAGCCTCCGGGAAGACGACCGTCGGTCAGGCACTCGCCGCCGAGTTTGGCTACCTGTTCCTCGATACAGGGCTGATGTACCGCGCGTTCGCACTCGCGGCGATGCGGGCCGGGGTTGATGCGGCGGATGCCACCGCCTGCGAGTCGCTGGCGGCGAACCTCCCGCTCTCGGCGCGAGCAGGGGGCGAAACCCGCATCTTCCTCGGCGACGAGGACGTGACGGCCGAACTCCGGGAGCCGGCGGTCGAAGGGAACGTGAGCCGCTACAGCGCGATCCCGGGGGTTCGCGCGGCGATGGTCTCACGGCAGCGCGCGATCGCGGCGTCCGCGCCCGCGGTGCTGGCGGGGCGCGATATCGGCACCGTCGTTCTGCCGGATGCGCCCCTGAAGCTGTTCCTCACGGCCTCGGAGGAGGCCCGCGCGGTGCGCCGCGCCGAACAGCAACACGAAGACGCCGCCCAGGCGCTACGGGACATCCACGGCCGGGACGCCTCCGACTCCAGCCGCAAGACGGCGCCACTCGCGCGGGCGGACGACGCGCTCGAGCTTGATACGACGGCGATGCCGCTGGACGAAGTGCTCGCGTTCGCACGCGCGCGGGTGATGGCGCTGATGCCCGCCGCGGAAGCCACGCCCGCGACAGAGCCCGCCCGGGGAGGCCCATCGCCGTTGGCGCGGGCGGGCGGCATAGCGCGGGCCGCGAAAGGGTGGTTCAGCTACGCGCGCTTCGTGCCGCCGTTCTACTGGGCGTGCACCTACCTGTTGCGATTCATCCTCATGGTGGTGGGGCGCTGGAAGGCGGCCGGCCGGGAGCACGTGCCGGCAAGCGGGCCCTTCATCGTCGTCTCGAACCACCTGAACAACGCGGACCCGCCGATCGTGGGCGCTGGCATCGCGCGGCGGCGCATCCGCTGGATGGCGAAGGTCGAACTGTACAAGTATCCGTTCGGCGTGGTGCCGCGCATGTGGGGCGCGTTCCCCGTGCGACGCTTCGACGCGGACATCCGGGCCATGCTGCAAGCCGAGCGCATTCTCAAGAATGGCGAGGTGCTGGGCATGTTCCCGGAGGGGCACCGCAGCCACACCGGGTATGTCGGCAAGCCACATCCCGGCACGGCGCTCATCGCGTACCGCTCCGGGGCGACGGTGCTGCCCTGCGCGGTCATCGGTACAGAACAGCTCGGGAACCTGTTGAACCTCCTGCGGAAGCCCCGGATCCAGGTCGTGATCGGCCAGCCGTTCACGGTCGAGAAGGTGCGGCGGCCTTCGGAGCAGCAGGTGAGCGAACTCACCGAGCGCATCTTCACGGAAATAACCGCACTCTTACCCGCCAAATATCTGCCCGCCTATACTGATCCAGGGAAGGACGGGAACGCGGCTGATGGTGGAGATCCGGCGGGCATCTGAGATGGGATTCTGCATGGGCGTACGCCGCGCCGTGCAGATTATGCAAAGCGAGGCCTCCCTCGACGTGCCCGTCTTCAGCGTCGGCGAAATCGTCCACAACCCGCACGTCGTGCGCTCGCTGGAAGCCGCCGGGGTGCATCAACTGCCCGGGCCTGACGAAATCGACGGAGATGTCGGCCGTGCCACGGCGGAGGCGGTGCCCACGGGCCGCGTGGCGATCACCGCTCACGGCGTCGGCGAGCGGGTCGTGCGCGAACTGAACGAGGCCGGGCTCGACATCATCGACACCACCTGCCCGATCGTGACGCGGGCTCAGCGCTACGGGGCGAAATTCGTGCGCGATGGCTGGCACGTGATCGTCTTCGGGGACCGCGGCCACAAGGAGGTTCGCGGGATCATGGGCTGGACCCATGACGCCGGCGGCGCCTCGCACGCGACGATTTTCGAACGCGCCGACTACGACTACCTCAAAGAGCAGATCGACAGCTTCCCGGGTGGCTTCCCGAGCAAGATCGGCGTGATGGTGCAGACCACGCACCGCATTGAGGACTTCGGCCGGTTCGTTTCGAACCTGATGCTCCTGCAGCGGGACCGCAACTTCGAATTCCACATCGTGAACACGCTCTGCCACGCCACCACGGGCCAGCAGGAGGCGGCCGCGGCGCTCGCGCGCGAAGTGGACGTGATGGTCGTGGTCGGGGGCAAGAAGAGCGCGAACACCCGCAACCTGCGCGACGCCTGCGAGGAGCAGGGCACGCGGTCGTACCACATCGAGGGGCCGGACGAGCTGCGGGCGGAGTGGTTCGAGGGCGTGGCGCGCGTGGGTCTCACTGCCGGGGCATCGACGCCGGACTACAGCATCGACCAGGTGGAAGCGCGCATCCGGGCGATCGCCCCGGCCTAAAATCCCGGGACGGCGCAGCCACATCCCGGGTACGATGGAATCCCGCTATGAACAGGACGCCCCAGCCCGCCGTCATCTCCGGCGTTCGCCGCGGTTCGCTCGCCGAGGAGGCGGGTATCGAGCCCGGTGACGCGATCGTCTCACTCGGCGGGCGTGTGCTGCGCGATGTTGTGGACCTGCAGTTCTACCAGTCCGAGCCAGAGGTCGAGGTCCACATTCGCAAGGCAAACGGGCTCGATGAAGCGATCCTGTTCGAGAAAGAGATCGACGAGGACCTGGGCTTTGAATTCGAACGGGCAACGTGGGACGACGTCATCCTCTGCAACAACAACTGCTTCTTCTGCTTCCTCAAGGGGCTGCCCCGGGGAATGCGCAAGTCGCTCTACATGAAGGACGACGACTACCGCCTGAGCTTCCTCCACGGCAATTTCGTGACGCTCACCAACCTCACCGAGGACGACTGGGCGCGGCTGGAGGAGCAGCGGCTAAGCCCCCTCAACGTCTCCGTCCATGCCACCGAGCCCGCGCTCCGGCGGCGGATGCTGGGCAACGCGACGGCGCCGGATGTCATCGCGCAGTTGCGGCGGCTCGGGGATCTCGGCCTCTCGGCGCACACGCAAATCGTGCTCTGCCCGGGCGTGAACGACGTCGCGAACCTCGACCGTTCGGTGCGCGACCTCGCGGCGCTGTACCCCACGGTGCGGACCATCTCGGTGGTGCCGGTGGGAGCCAGCCCGAAGCTGGAGGACTGGTCACTCGAACGCGATGGGATCGAACTGGTGCGGCCGGACCGCGAGTATGCGCGCGGCGTCGTTCAGCAGATGCGGGCGCTCCAGGCCGAGATCCGGGCGCGGCATGGGGCCACGGTCCTGCAGTGCAGCGACGAGTACTACGTCACGGCCGAGGAAGAGGTGCCGCCGGCGCGCATGTACGACGGCTTCCCGCAATACGAAAACGGCATCGGCATGGTGCGAACCATGCTCGATGACCTCGCGCGCACGAAGCGGCGGCTGGCGAAGCGGGGCGGCGCCGGAGCAGGCCGGTACGTTGTGCTCGGTTGCGGGCGGCTGATCGCGCCGGTGCTCGAGCGAATCGCGGCCGAGCTCGAACCGCTCACAGGGGCGCGCATCGAAGTCGTGATCGTGACGAACTCGGTCTTCGGCGAGCGGGTGAACGTCAGCGGGCTGCTGTGCGGGCAGGATTACGTGGATGCGCTCGGCGGGCGGCGCCCCGACTGCTTCATCCTGCCGCGCACGAGCCTGGACTACTTCGGCAAGAAGTTCCTGGACAGCATGACCATCGAGGAGTGCGAAGCCCGGTTGGGCGCCCCCCTCACCTTCGCGAGCCAGTGGAGCGAGGTCGTGCGCATCCTCGAGAAGGGGCCCCGGCGGCCCGGCCGCAACGAGGCCAGCAACGGCGCGTTCTGGAGCGAGGAGCGCGAGTCCCTGCCGCGCGGGGCAGCGTGGGTGCCGGCGTAAGCTCCCTCGGAGGCTGGTTGCGCGGTAAAGAGCACGTTTCGGAGCGAAACGGCCCCCGTTCCGGCCCTGCTCGCGCCCGTGTACTCTTTTCGGCACCTTCATCGGTTTCCGCTGGCTGAAAGCGACGCTTTGGGCCCGGACGGAAGGTCATCAAATCCCGGCCTGTGGGTGATGATTTGTCCAACCGAACCCTGATGCTCCTGATGGGCTTCGTCGCCTTTCTTATCCTGGTCGTGGGCGTCGTGGGCGTCGTCGCCATCGCGGGTGGCGGCGGCGACGACGACGATGCCGCCAGTGGCGGCAGATCCGCGACGCCGAAGTCCGGTTCCGTCGCGAAAATCTGCGAAGGCAAGACGCTCATCGTCCCCGGCGGTGAACCGAACACGCAGCTGGACCCGATCCAGGTCGGCGATGTCGAGACGAGCGAATACATCGTCGAGATCTTCGGCGGGCTGATGACGCTCGACCCCGAGCTCAAGGTCATCCCCGACCTGGCGAAGGAAATGCCCACCGTCTCGGGCGACGGCAAGGTGTACACGTTCAAGCTGCGGGACAACATCGTCTTCAGCCAGAACAGCCGCCGGGTGACGGCCTCGGACTTCAAGTACAGCATCGAGCGGGCCGCGGACCCGAAGGAAGCCTCGCCAACGGCGAAGGCGTACCTCGGCGACATCGTGGGCATCACCGACAAGCTCTCGGGCAAGGCGAAGGAGGTCAGCGGCGTGAAGGTGGTCGATGAGAAGACCATCGAGATCACGCTGATCGAACCGGCGGACTTCTTCCTGGCAGAGCTGACGTACCCGGTCGCGTTCGTGGTCGACAAGGAGCAGATCGAGAAGGACCCGCGCAACTGGACGCGGCGCCCGAACGGCACGGGGCCATTCAAGCTCGTCGAGTTCACGCCTTCGGAACAGATCCGCCTGGTGCGGAACGACCGCTACCACCTTGGCGTGCCGAAGCTGGAGGAAGTGCGCTTCGAACTCGGCGGCGGCTCCATCAACACCCGCTACCAGAACGACGAGCTGCACATCGGCTTCGTGCCCGGCACGGAGCTCGACGCCGTGAAGGCTGGGAAGAGCCCACTGGCAAAGGACTACCGCGCCACCAACGAGATGGCGGTCTCGTACATCACGATGAACCCGACGAAGGCGCCGTTCGACGACCCGAAGGTGCGCCGGGCGTTCGCCATGGCCATCGACCGCGAGAGCATCAACAAGCTGCTGGTGTATGGCGCCTACCGCGTGGCCGACGGCTTCACGCCCCCGGAGATGCCCGGTTACACCGAGTCCGTGAAGTCGCTTTCGTACGACCCGGCGAAGGCGAAACAACTGCTGAGCGAATCGAACTACGCCGGGAGCAAGATGCCGCGCATCACGCTCAGTTACGGCGGCTCGGGCGGCAACTCGCCGGACATCCTCGTCGCCATCCAAAAGGGGTGGGAGGACAACCTCGGGATCACGGTGCAGTTGGAAGCCGTGGACCCGGTCGCCTACCTTCGCGACCAGCGCAAAGGCAGCTTTCAGATGCTCTCGGACGGCTGGTCGGCGGACTACCCGGACCTGGAGGACTTCACGGGCAAGCTGTTCCGCAGCGACAGCTCGCTGAACTACACGCAGTACAAAAACAGCGAGGTCGACGCGCTCCTGCAGCAGGCGCGGCGGGAGACCGACCGGAACAAGCGGTACGGGCTCTATGCGCAGGCCGAGCAGAAGATCCTGGACGACGCCCCCATCATCCCGATCTTCTGGCCGGTGGCGCACACGCTCGTGAAACCGTGTGTCCAGGGCCTGCCCAACGTGTCGATGACGGTGCCGAAGTACCGCTACGTCGACATCGTGAAGCCGTAATCGAGGATGGGCCCGGGGCTGGCCGGCTACACCATTCGCCGCCTGCTCTGGGCTGTCCCTGTCCTCTTCGTCATCTCGGTGCTGGTGTTCTGGATGCTGCGGCTCGCCCCGGGCGACCCGGCGGAGACGATCCTGGGCAACCGTTTCGATGAGGAACAGGCGAACGTCCTGCGCCGCAAGTACGGGTACGACCAGCCGATCGCGGTGCAATACGGCAAGTACATGTGGAACCTGGCGCACCTGGACCTCGGCGTCTCGGTGAAGTACCGGGACTTCAGCGTGACGGAGGTGATCCTCCCGAAGCTGTGGGTCTCGAGCCGCCTCGGCGTGCTCGCGCTGGTGATCTCCTTCGGGCTGGGCATCCCGGTCGGGGTGTACGCGGCGCTCGCGCGCGGGACGTTCCTCGACCCATTGACGATTTCGAGCTGGCTGCTGCTGGACGCCATCCCGCCGTACGTGCTCATTCCGCTGGTGCAGTGGGCGCTGGTGCTGAAGCTGAAGCTCTTCGGGCTGGGCTGGGATGGGTTCCTTTCGCCCAACATGGTCCTGCCCGTGCTGGTGATGGGCCTGCCCGGCGTGGCCGGGGTGGCGCGGCTGATGCGGGCGAGCGTCATCGGCGTGTTGAGTGAGGACTACATCCGCACGGCGCGGGCGAAGGGGCTCAAGGAGCGGACGATCATCGTCAGCCACATCACCCGTAACGCGCTGCTGCCGATGGTGACGGTCATCGGCCTTTCGCTGCCTGGCGTCGCCGCGGGCGCGCTCTTCGTGGAGACGCTGTTCGGCATCCCCGGCATCGGACAGCTCTCCCTCGAGGCGGTACAGCTGCCCGACTTCGACGTCGTACTCGCGCTGATCCTGCTCGGGTCGGCATCGTTCGTGCTGGCGAACGTGCTGATCGATGTCATGTACGCGTTCATCGACCCGCGGATTCGCGTGGGTGGGGCGAGGGGGTAGCGATGGGCGTCGCCGGGAGCACCGCTGTCCTCGCCGCGCCGGACGCGAACCGCCGCCCGCGCTGGGCCGCGCTGCGCGTTCTCGCCGGCAAGAAGCTCGCCCTGGTGGCGCTGCTGTACCTGCTGCTCTTCTATACGGTTGGGCTCGCGGCCCCGCTCGTCGCGCCCTATGACCCGAACGAACAGAACCTGCGCGTGGGCGAGACGCGCCAGGGTCCTTCGGCCGACCACTGGCTGGGGACGGACGCGCTCGGGCGGGACCTGCTCTCGCGCGTGATCTACTCGGCGCGAACGACCGTACTCTTCACCGTGGTCGTGGTCGTCACCGGTGGGTTCTTCCTTGGCCTGGGGCTGGGGCTACTCGCCGGGTACCGGGGTGGCTGGGTCGATACTGCGATCATGCGAGTGGGTGAAGTGCTGGGCGGATTGCCGACGCTCATCCTCATCCTGGCCATCACGGCGGCGTTCCGCACGCGGATCACGGACCTGGCCTACTGGTTCGAGGACCACACCTGGGTGTCATTCTCGGAGGCGAAGACCTTCCTCAAGTTCACGATCATCGCGGGCGCGACGGTGCCCTTCGCGTGGGTCGGAAGCGCGCGCATCGTGCGGTCACAGGCGCTTGCGATTCGCGAACTCGCCTACGTGACGGCCGCCGAGGCGATGGGGGCTTCAACGTGGCGCGTGATCGTGCGGCACATCCTCCCGGGGGTGATGCCGCTGTTCATCGTCGGGCTCAGCAGCAGCATGGCGGGGATGGCGGGCGCCGAAGTCTCGTTGAGTTATCTCGGCCTGGGCATCGACCCGCCGGCGGCGAGCTTCGGGAGTTTGATCTCGGAGGCGGGGTTCATTCGCACGTTCCAGCAGTACCCGCACCTGCTTCTCAGCGCGGCGACACCGGTGGTGCTGTTCTTCTACGCCTGGAACCTGCTCGGTGACGCGCTGGTCGATGTGCTGGAGCCGCGGCTGAACCTGAGGTAGCGCAGCCGCGCGGCGATTTTCCCCGCGCGTGCAGGTTCGCTGCGTGGGAAGTTCGCGGCCCGTCGCGGAACGGGCACTTTGCTATACTCGATTCTGGAGGACAGTAGCCCACCCGTGAAGGTAACCCTCGAACGGCTCCCCGAGAGCCGCGTACAGCTCGATATCGAAGTCGATGACGAGCGGCTGGAAAAGTCGCTGGACTCGGCCTATAAGCGCCTCGCCCAGAAGGCACGCATCCCCGGCTTCCGGCCGGGCAAGGCCCCGCGTCACATGATCGAACGCGCCTACGGGCGCGAGGGGCTCATCCGCGAGGCGCTCGACCGGCTCGTGCCCGACGTCTACAACGAGACGATCGAGCAGGAAGACGTGCCGGCCATCGCGCAGCCCGAGCTCGAAATCCTCGAACTCGAACCCGTTCGCTTCAAGGCGACGGTGGCCGTGCGGCCGACCATCGACCTCGGCGACTACCGATCCATCCGGGTCGAGCGCCAGCCGGTCGAGGTCACGGACGAGCAGGTCGAGGAGACGGTGATGACGCTCCGGCGCCGCTTCGCCGAGCGCGCAACGGTGGAGCGGCCGGCGGCCTACGGCGACGTGCTCACGGTGGACGTGGAGGGCCTCATCAAAGGCCAGCCGGCCGAGGGCGACACCGAGGAGACGCTCGACGAGCCGTTCGTGCAGGACACCGATGCCGAGTTCCAGCTGAAGGAAGGCCAGGACCTACTGGTCCCGGGACTGGCGGAGGCGTTCGTGGGCATGTCCGCCGGCGATGTGAAGACGGTCGATATCACCATCCCGGAGGACTTCCGGGTGGAGCGCTTCCAGGGTAAGCCCGCCTCGTTCACGCTCACGGTGAAGGTTGTCGAGGAGGAGAAGCTTCCGGAAGAAGATGACGAGCTCGCGGCGAAGGTGAACGCGGACGACTTCACGTCGTTCACGGAGGTCCGCGCGCGGATTCGCGAGGACATCGAGAAGGCGCTGGTGGAGCAGGAGGACACGCGCGTCCGGAACGAGGCGATCGACAGGCTGCTCGAAATCGCGACACTGGACTTCCCGCGCGTGATGGTCGAGCGCGAGATCGACCATATGGTCTCGGATGCGATGGGGAACGACAGGCAGCAGTACGCGGCCTACCTCTCGCGCATCGGCCGGACCGAAGAGGAGTTCCGCGAGACGTGGCGCGAAGCGGCGGAGCTCCGCGTGCGCCGCGCGCTCATCCTCGGCGAACTCGGGGAGAAGGAGGGCATCGACCCGACGGACGCCGATATCGAGGCGGAGCTGGACCGCATCGCGGCGCCGATGGGCGAGGAAGCGAGCCGCTTCCGCGAACTGTTCATGACGCCGGACGGCATGGCCACCATTCGCCGGAATCTCCTGAGCCAGCAGACGCTTGAGCGGCTCTCGGAGATTGTGGCGGGCAACGTCCATGACAATCCCGTCGCAGGGGCTACGGAAGCGGCGGCGGCGAACGACGATCTCGGGGAGAACGTCCCCACGACGGAGGAGGAGCGCGCGTGACGCAGGCGCAACCGGTCCACCCGCTGGTGCGGGCAGTCATCCCGACGGTGATCGAGAGCGGACCGCGCTCCGAACGCGCATTTGACATCTTCTCCCTGCTGCTGAAGGAGCGCATCGTCTTCCTCGGCACGCCGATCGACGACCAGATCGCGAACCTGATCGTGGCTCAGCTTCTGTTCCTCCAGCGCGAGGACCCGGAGCGGGACATCTCGATGTATATCCATTCGCCGGGCGGTGTCATCACCGCCGGACTTGCGATCTACGACACGATGCAGCTCATCGAGCCGGACGTGTCGACGATCGCGGTCGGCCAGACGGCATCGATGGCGACGGTGCTGCTGTGCGCGGGCGCCAAAGGCAAGCGATTCGCTCTGCCGAACGCGACGGTGCACATGCACCAGGCACTCGGCGGTGCGCGTGGCCAGGCCACGGACATCGAAATCGCGGCGAAGGAGATCCTTCGCAACAACGAGATTATCCGGAACATCATCGCGACCCACACGGGGCAGCCGGTCGAGCGCATTACGCGCGACTTCGACCGCGACTTCTACCTCGACGCGCAGGGCGCGAAGGAATACGGATTCGTCGACGAGCTGCTCGCGCGGCCTGCTGACGCCAATAACCAGTCGTAAGGGGAGGGGCAGCGTGGCCGGTAACCGTTCATCCAACAGGGTCCAGTATCACTGCTCGTTCTGCGGGAAGAACCAGGACCAGGTGCGGCGCCTCATCGCCGGCCCCGGCGCTGTCTACATCTGCGACGAATGCGTTGATCTCTGTCGCGAGATCATCGACGAAGAGACCGGCACGCATTCGACGACTCCCACGACCACCGGCGCGAAGGCCAGCACCCGCAACGTCCCGCCGCCGAAGTTCATCTACGAACACCTCGATGAATACGTCGTGGGCCAGGAGCAGGCGAAGAAGGTTCTCTCCGTCGCCGTCTACAACCACTACAAGCGGATCTCCGCGGCGGCGGAGAATGACATCGAGCTGGAGAAGTCCAACATCCTGCTCGTCGGTCCGACGGGCACCGGCAAGACGCTCCTCGCGAAGACCCTCGCGCGCATGCTCGACGTGCCCTTCTCGGTTGCCGACGCGACGGCGCTGACCGAGGCTGGCTACGTCGGCGAGGACGTCGAAAACATCCTGCTGCACCTCATCCAGGCCGCGGACTTCGACATCCAGAAGGCCGAGCGGGGCATTATCTACATCGACGAAATCGACAAGATCGCGCGCAAGTCGGACAACCCGAGCATCACGCGCGACGTGTCGGGCGAGGGCGTGCAGCAGGCGCTCCTGAAGATCATCGAAGGGTGCGTCGCGAACGTACCGCCACAGGGCGGCCGCAAGCACCCGCACCAGGATTTCCTGCAGATCAACACGCAGAACATCCTGTTCATCTGCGGCGGCGCCTTCGAAGGGCTTGAGAACCACATTGAGAAGCGGCTCACGCGCGACCACGTGCGTATCGGCTTCCGGGCGGACCGCGGCTTCCGCGGGACGAAGCGCGCTGACCAGCTCCTGACGCACGTTACCCACGACGACCTGCTCGAGTTCGGCCTCATCCCCGAATTCGTCGGCCGCTTGCCGATGGTGGTGGGCCTCTCGTCGCTGGACGAGGACGCGCTCATCAGCATCCTCACGGAGCCCAAGAACGCGCTCGTGAAGCAGTACCAGCGGTACTTCGGCATGGATGGCGTGGAGCTCGTGTTCACGGACGAGGCGCTGCGTGCCATCGCGCAGACGGCCATCAAGCACAAGACGGGGGCGCGCGGCCTGCGCACCGTGCTCGAACAGGCGCTCATGGAAGTGATGTACGACATCCCGGGCCGCGGGGACGTCCGCAAGTGCGTCGTGAGCGCGGAGACCGTGCTGAACGGTCAGCGGCCACTGCTCATCACACGCGGCGGCGGCACGCTCGAAGCGACGCCGGCCCCGCCCGCCACGGACGGCCGCGAGAGCGCGTAGCGGCGGCCGGCATTGCAGGACACCGAAGGGGCCCCCATGGGGCCCCTTTTTCGTACACATGTACGGGTCTCCAGGCGGAGGGGCTCGCGCCCATTGCGGACGCGTATCCCGTTCCGCTATGGTTCCGCACCGCGGGGTGACGGAGCGATGGAGCGAATCAGGCGAATGCTGAACTGGCGTGCGGCCGCGGCGCGGGCGGGCGTGCCGATCGCGGCGATCCTGGTCGGCATGCTGGGGGCAGCAGCGCCCCCGGATGCCATCGCCACCCTGTGCGGGGGCACGGACGGGCCATGCGAAGCGCAGATGGCCGTGAACGTGAGCACACCAACCGTCTCGGGGCTCTCTCCACAAAGCGGGCCGCTGACGGGTGGCACGGTGGTTCAGGTCGCCGGGCTGGGCTTCACAGGCGCGACCATGGTCACCTTCGGCGGCGTGCCTGGAACCGGCCTCACCGTGGTGAGCGACGGGCTGCTGACCGTGACATCGCCAGCGAACTACCCGGGGGCGGTCGTGGTCCAGGTGGCGAACGGTGGCGGTTCAAGCTCACAGTCGGGGTTTGTCTTCCACTATGGACCTGCCGGCCTGCTCGGGGTGTCCGACGGGGTTGTGCCGGCGGCGGGGGGCGTGGTCCGCGCGTTCACCGGGTTCGGATTCCTGGCGGCGACGGGCGTGCTCTTCGACGGCGTGCCGGGCACCGGACTGAACATCATCAACGACACGACGCTTGAAGTGACCGTGCCGGCTCACGCGCCGGGGTATGTCCGGCCCAAGGTTGTGACACCGTCGGGCGCGGGCCTCCAGTGGATACCCATGCTCTACCTCGGGGGCGAGCCCCCAACCGTGGACTCGGTGCTGCCCCCGGGCGGGCCTGCCTCGGGCGGCACGAGCGTGACCATCACAGGGAGCGGCTTTTCGGACGCGAGGTCGGTGACGTTCGGCGGCATCGAGGCATCCTTCGCCTGGGTCTCCGACGACACGATCGTGACGACCGTCCCCGGCCACGCCGCCGGCCCGGTGTTTGTCGTCGTGTCGGGTATCACCGGGACGTCGCTCGCCGGTCCGCAGACTGTTTACACCTACGACCTGCCGAGAGTCACCGGTCTCGCACCGTCGGGCGGACCGGTGTCCGGCGGCACATCGGTGCTGATAGCGGGGATTGGTTTTACCGGCGCTTCCACGGTCTCCTTCGACGGCATTCCCGCGACAGGCATGGTCGTGAACTCCGACATGTCGATCACGGCCACGGCCCCGGCGCACGCGACAGGACTGGCGGCACTGACCGTGACGACGCCGTACGGGACGAGCCCGGTGGCGGACACGGGATACAACCGGTTCGAATTCAGCGACTCCGTGCGCGTGGACTCGGTTACACCGTCGTGGGGCGCACCCGCGTCCGGAGGAACGACAGTCACGCTGACGGGGAAGGGATTCACGGGCGCAACATCGGTCACCTTCGGAGGGAACGCCGGTACCGGGCTGAGCGTCGCCAACGACGGCCTCCTGACCGTGACAACGCCAGCGAGTCCCGCGGGGCTTGTGCCCATTGTCGTGACATCACCATCAGGGACATCCGGCGGGGTCCCGAAGTTCTATTTCTCTAGCAGCCCGCCGCCGGCCGTCGTTGGCCTGGACCCCAGGCCGGGCCTCCAGCAGGGGGAACCGGCGTGCTCATCCACGGCCGAGGATTGGCGGCGGCAACGTCCGTCACCTTCGGAGGCATCCCGGCTACGAGTTTCACGGCCTCCGACACCTGGATCAGTGCAGATGCCCCGCCGCACGCGGCCGGAGCCGTCGATGTGGTCGTGACTACCCCGAACGGTAGTTCGGCTACGGGGACGGCCGCTTCATACGGGTATGGCAGGCCCCGGGTCTTCGGTGGTCCATGGGCGATCAATACGGCAGGCCAGCGCATCTACCTCGGTGGTGAGGGCTTCACCGGCGCGACGAGCGTCACCTTCGACGGTGTACCGGGGACGTCACTCACGGTCCAGGATGACCAGAGCCTCACCGTCGATGCTCCGGCCCACGCGGCCGGCTGGGTGAGCGTCGCCGTGAGCGGCCCCAACGGGACGAGCGCGAACCCGTACACGGTCCCCTATGTGCCTATTGCATCGATTGGCGCGTCGCCGGTCGCGGGGCCCCCCGGCGGCGGGACGACAGTCTCCATCTTCGGCGTCGGCTTTACCGGCGCGACTTCGGTCACGTTCGGCGGCGTGCCCGGGACCGGCCTGGTCGTCGGCGATGATTCCCAGCTGATCGTGGTGACCCCGGCGCACGCCATCGGCACCATGCCGGTGATCGTCACATCGCCGGCGGGCAACGCGGGCGCGCCGCCATATACGTACGTGAGCGGGCCAACCGTCACCAGCATTTCCCCCGCGTCGGGCCCCACCACCGGAGGCACGGCGGTGACGATCACAGGCACGGGCTTCACGGGCGCGACCGGGGTCACGTTCGGCGGGGGCGCTGGCACGGGCCTCACCGTCATTTCGGACACCCAGGTCCAGGTTACGGCGCCGGCGCACGCGGCTGGTGCCGTGGATGTCATCGTCACGACCACGGGCGGCGCGTCGGCAACGGGTCCGGCGGCGCAGTTCACCTACACGCAGGCGGCGCCGGTGGTGACGGGCATGTGGCCGCGAGGCGGACCGCTCGCCGGTGGTACCACCGTGACCGTCTACGGATGGGGCTTCTCCTCGGCGACCGGCGTGACCTTCGGCGGGGTCCCGGCCACCGGCATGGTCATCGTGGACGACGGGACCCTCACCGTGGTGAGCCCGCTGCACGGCGTTGGCACGGTGGATGTCGTGGTGACGACTTCCGCTGGCGGCAACAGCGCCGTGTCCGCTGCATCACAGTTCAGCTATGGAATTCCGTGGGTGACCGCTGCCTCGCCGTCCCAGGGGCCGTGGTTGGGGGGCACCAGCGTGTCGCTCTTCGGCGGGGGATTCACCGGCGCCTCCGCTGTCGCCTTCGACGGTGTCCTTTCCGGGTTTAGCGTCGTGAACGACAACCAGATCGACGCCGTCACTCCCTTCCACCAGACCGGTACCACCGTCGTGACGGTGACGGGCCCGGCTGGCGTCTCCGGCCAGGCGGCGGAGTACCGGTTCACGGGGATCGCGTCCGTGCAACCGCCTTTCCAGCAGGTCACCATCGGCGTGCCGGCCACGTTCACCTTCACCCTCGGCGCGGGGACCACGTGTCAAAGCGACATCGACCCCGCCGCAACGGACGCCGACGTGGATTGCACCGTCGCCGACGTGGACATCAGCCCCACCGCGGTGGTCCAGGCTTTTGCGGTGACACACGCGCCGCTTGCGGCCGGCGGAACGGTCGTCACCGTGACGGTCGCGTCCAACACGCACGGCTCGGGCAGCCTCGCCCTTCGGGGGCCGCTGCAGGTGCCCGGAATCAACACGGTCGATTTCTGGCAGACGTTCATGTGGGCCGCGATTGCACCCGAGCTGCGCCATGTCGCCAGCGAGCCCGCCGGCCAGCCCGTCACCGGTGGGGGCGCGGCCGGGCAGGCGGGTATCGCCAACAATGGCTCGGCGGTGGTCACGCGGGCACGGCGCTCAAGGCACACAGCGTGCACGGTCGCGCCCGGGACCGGTATCCAAGGGAACGCCGGCTTCGTCCCGGCCCTGATCCCGCTCACGAACGTCGGGCAGGTGGTGTTGACGACGGGAGGTGGGTATGACGGGCCGCAGCCGGTCGGTCCACAAGCACCGACCTTCAGCGATGCTCAGATCTTCATCGGCGACGGCTCAAACGGCCTCCTCGGGGCGACGTGCATCTCATGGGTCTCGATGGGCGCCGGGCAGCAATCGATGTCCGTCACCTACACCGGCTACGACAGCGCGACCCATTCGGTCCTGTGGGACTCCGACGGCGACGGCAACGGACTGGGGCTCCCGTCCCAGCCGCTGGTGACGGAGTGGAGCGTGCTGGAGAAGGTGCGCATGCCCACCACGAGCTCGCCGGCGGACCCCGTCAATGGGCCATCGCCCACGGTGGCGCTCCCGCTGGTGCTGAACCCCGGGACCGGTCTGTACCAGCTCGACCTGCCCGGGGCGCAACGTGCCTTCGACGCAGTCGCGATTGGGAGCCACCTTAACGCGGCATCGGCACGGTTCGATAGCTGGCTCGCGGGCTCCGGGTGGACGGTGGCCCTCGGACCGGGGAGTTGCGGCGAGCTCTGGGGTCCGACCACGTCGGGCACGACATCGCTGACGCCGCAGGGCATCGCGGGGAACCCGCTGCACGCGGTATTCAAGGCGGGTGCGGCGTTGGGCAACAACTGCACGCCCTCGTCCACGGCAGCGATCGTCTTGGACGCCAGCCATCGTGGCGTCCATCGCTTCGGGACCTGCCCGTGTCACGCTAACCGCGCCGCTGGGGTCGGTCCCCGCGGGCGATTCCGAGATCGCGCTTCCCGGCACCGGTGTGACGCCGTTCGAGGGCCCCTTCAGCACCGTGGATATCGTCGTGGGCGGCGGGAACACGCCGGCGGCCGGCTCGCTGGCAACGCTTGGGCCGGTGATCGGCGGAGCGGCACCGTCGAACATCGCGGGTGCGGGCGCGACGCGCGACACCGCCCTCGGTGATGGCGATATCAACTGGTGGGACGCGCCCATGCCACCGGCACTCGTGTCGGTGCAGATCCGGGGCTCGGGCTACCTGAAGCGGGTGTGGAAGCACGATGTCTATTACGGCGGGACGTTCAACCGGAACTACCCGAACCCGTACTACATCACCAACATCCCGGGCAGCCCGTTCATCCCGGCGACAGTTCCGGGCGGCGGGTACTCCTGGGACAGCTGGGGCGACGACGGGCCCCGCGCCAACGGCGGCGCCTGGGCTTCGGTTGGCGGCGGCGGCAACGGCATGGGTCCGTACTCCGTCTGGAACGCGCTGCCTTCGTTTCTCAGCGCGGCGACGCAGGGGACGAACGCCGCCGGTGTCGCGGATGCGACGCTGTCGCCGGCGGAGGTGACGGAGATCGGGGCCATCAAGAGCGCATCAGGGGACGCGACCGCCGCGCGCGACCTGGTGGTCTACAGCGACAACCACGGCGAGTTCATGGTCACCGCGAACGGCGACTTCAAACTCACGCTCGCGGGCTGCGACATGGACCCCGTCGGGGGCGGGAAGTGGTGCGACCGCAACGATGTCGTGGGCACGGGTACGGTGAGCGCCGTCGCTGACTACCCCGACTTCCGGGGCAAGCACTTCCCGGTTGCTTCGAATTCCATCGCAGCCAACTGGACGTGGGGCGGGTATACCGAGATCGTGGTGCACCCCGGCGAGAGCGGCGACTTCGTGTACCTGGTCGTGCATGCGCTGGACCGTGATGGCGTATGCGCCCCACAGACGGCGCTCGGCGCGTACTCGCTGCACCCCGCGCTCAGCTGGCTGGACGCTGGGACGCCAGTTGGGTCCTATGACGTGGTGTCAGCGGCGTCGTTCGTCATGCAGAACCAACGTGCGACGATCGTGGCCCAGAGCGGAGGCGGCACGATTGCTCCCGGTTCCTTCTCGGCGACGGGCGTCCAGTTCTTCTCGGTGCTTTCGAACGAACCCGGCACGACGGGTATCGCGGAGTTCCCGCTGAGCACACTCGCCGCGCCGGGGCAATCCGACGAGTGTCAGGCGTGGGTGCGCGTGCAGAAAGGGGCGCAGGTCCCGGACTTCGCGCTCACATCGTTCTCCACCGACGAAGGGACGCTCGCGGCCACCCGCCAGCTCTTCAACCCTGCGCCGGCCGCCCCGCAGAACGTGGTGGCGACGCCGGTCCCCGGGCCGGGGATGCAGGTCACATGGGCGGACGCGTCGCCGGGGTCGACCGTCGCGTTCGCCGTGTACCGCTGGAAGTGGGGTATCGGCAACCCGGTCGAACTTGCTGGCGTCGTCCCCGCGAGCCAGCTCTCGTTGGTCGATCCCGGGCGGACGCCCTCGACGCTGTACTACTACTGGGTCGTGGCGGCGAACACCTTCGGGGGCACCTGGAGCGCGGCCGCGCAGGCGGTGACGCTGGGCGGTCCACCATCGGCCCCAACGGGACTCACGGCGGCGGGTGTGAACCAGACGAGCGTGCACGTCCAGTGGAACGATACGTCGAACAACGAGCTCGGCTTCATCCTCTTCCGCTCGACCGGGGCCACGTGGGAGGTCGTCGAGTGGCTCCCAGCGGGGACCACCTCCTACAACGACACGGGCCGGAATCCGAACACGTTCTACTTCTACTGGGTGTGGTCGTGGGGATGGAACGGCTTCAGTACGTCGAGCTCCATCACCCTGGCGCTCACGTTCCCATGATTCCTGGTGGCCCCGCGGGTTCCGCGTGGCAGTGCCACCAGGGATAAATGGCGCCCCCCGCCTTAGGGGGATGGGGTGGGGTCGCGGCGGAGGAGGGCGCGGAGGGCGTGGCGCTTCCAGGCGAGCGCGCCCGCGGCGGCGGCCGTGACCGCGATGGCGGCGACGGCGGCCCGCTCGCCATCACCGCTCGCGGGTTCGATGGTGACCTCGCTGCCCGCGACGGCCGCGCGTTCCTGCGCCGCCACCGGTGTCGCGCCCTTGCTGGCCGGCGAGGCGGGAAACAGGTTCGGCGCGCCAGGCGTCGGTCGGAGGGTGATGGCCCAGCCCTCGGGTCCGCGCTCGGAGGCGGCGTCGCGCAGCCCGAGCGTCTCACCTTCGCCGGGAGCGGGCGGCGGCGGCGAGAACTCCTCGCCGTTGTCGCCGAAGGAGATCGCGTCCACTTCGCGGCCATCGGGGGCCGCCAGCCGGAGGACGTCGCCGCCGTTGTTGATGCCGCGGCCGATGGCGCCATCGGGCACGCGCACCACCAGCACGCCGGCAGGCAGCGCCGCCGCCTTCGCCGCCACCACGGCGTAGCCGCCCGCGGGGACTACCGCCGCCGGGAGCATGTCCGCCTGGGCCCCGTCGCCCAACCGCCAGCCCGCGAGGTCGATGGGCTCGGTCCCGGTGTTCAGCAGCTCAACCCACTCGAAATCGACGTCCCGCCCGCCGCCGCCGGGATGGACGAGCACCTCGGAAAGCCGCAGCGTGGTCGCGCCGATGGCCGCGACGGCCGCGGGCACGGTGGTGGGCGGCGCCGGTGGCGATGTGGAGGCCGCCCGCGTTGGCGTCGCCGCGAGGGCCGCCGCACCGCGCGTCGCGGAGGGAGTGACCGCCGCAGTCACGGGCGCTGTTGCGCTCGCGGGCGCCACGGGCTCCTCGACGGCATCGAAGTGGGCATCGTCGAAGGCGGCACGCGCCTCCCCCGCGAGCGGCCGCAGCATCAGCCGGAAGCGCACCGTCCGCGCTCCGGCGGGCGCCTGCACCGGCCCCGTATCGAGCAGCTCCCATTCGGCCCCGGCCCAGGCCTCGCTCTCGGACTGCGCGAGCGCGACGCCGCTGCCGTCGGTGCTGCTGTACCAGCTCAGCCGGAGAAGCACCTCGGCGTCGCCATCGGCGACCCGCGCGAACGCCGTCCCCCGGTACCAGCCGCCGCCATCCACCGCCACGACCTGGTGAACCCAGCGGGTCGTGGCCGTGCTCGACGAAAGCCCCGCGGCCCCGTGTCCCGAGCGCGCGCCGCCGTCGAAGAAGAAGTCGCCGCCAACCTTCTGCCAGCCGGCGGGCCGGCCATCGCCGTCCGCAACTTCGAACCCGCCGTTGCCCAGGAGCCCGCCCGAGCCGTCATCCGGCAAGGGCGCCCCAGGCGTGGGCGTCCCGGCCGCTGGCGCCCGCGTGACAGCGCGTGTCGCTGCCGGGGTGCGGGTCGGGGTGCGGGTGGCCGT
>JAYRRO010000060.1:0-5652 GCA_041910095.1 Dehalococcoidia bacterium | reverse complement strand
GTAGCTGTCGCGCCGGTCGATCGCCTTCACCAGGTTCCGCAGCGCCTTCAGGTTCGAAATCTTCATCGCATCGGGCGTCGCGTGCTCCATCGCGCTGCCGATGAGCGCCGGCGTCACCGACTTATCGACGTACATCTGGTCCTCGGCCGCGGCGATGAGGTCGCGCGGCGTCTCCACGCCCTTGAATGTCGAAATCCCCACGCTCACGCGCGTGGGCAGCACAATCTGCGAACCGTTCATCACCTCGATGCGCTGCACCGCCTCGCGGATGCGCTCCACGATGCGCCGCGCCTCGATCGCCGAACTCTTCGGGAAGACCGCCACGAATTCGTCGCCGCCAAAGCGGCCGTAAACATTCGGCTCCGTGACATGCTCCGCGAGGGCGCTGGTGACCCCACGCAACACCGCGTCGCCCTGGTCGTGCCCGACGAAGTCGTTCAGGAGCTTGAAGTTGTCGATATCGAAGTAGGCGACGGCCATCGCGTTGTTCTCGCGCCGCGCCGTCTCCACCGCATCCTCGATGAACTCGTCGATGAAGCGCCGGTTCGGGCAGCCCGTGAGCGCGTCCGTGTAGGCCAGCTGGCGGTAGACCTCGGCCTGCTCGGCATCGAGGCGCTGCCGCCGCGTGATGATCGCCTTGTTCAGCAGGTGCCAGAGCACCTCGGCATCGAATGGCTTGCCCAGGAAATCGTCCGCACCCGCCTTCATCGAACGCACGGCCACGTCGACATCGACGAAGCCCGTGATTGCGACCACGCCGATGGTCGGAATCGCCTGGCGCAGCGCCGCGATGACATCCAGCCCCGACATGTCAGGCAGGCTGATGTCGCAGGCGACGGCGTGGAAGAGGTTGTGGCGCGCGGCCTCAATCGCCGCCCCGCCCGATCGCTCGACCTGCACCGAACCGGCGAAGCGCGACAGCACGAGTTGCACCAGCCGCCCCAGCGACGGGTCATCCTCGACCACGAGCACACGCAGATCCGATTCGCCGCCCGCGGGGTATCGCGCATTCATCCCCTTGTGTTTCGGCACCGGGGAGAGGCTCTGAATGCCGTGTTTACCTATGCCGCCCCGGGCCGCACCCAGATGCGGCTCGCCACCTGCGTCCCCACCACCACCGTGCGCTCGCCGATGCGCGCCGTGATCGTCCCCCGGTACGGCGCGACCGATTCGAGCATCGCCGTCACGCCCGGGCGGATCCCCTCTTCATCGAAGAAGCGCAGAAGCTGCTCGTCCTCCTCGAACACACGGTCGATCACCACCGCCGCGCCCTCGGTCACATCGGCGAGCGTCGTCATCGGGAGGACGGGCGTCGCGCCCGCGACCGGGATCGGATAACCGAACGGGCTCTTCTCCGGGCGGCCGAGCATTTCGTAGAGGCGCGGTTCGGTCACGTCGGAGATGCCGTGCTCCAGCAGGTGCGCTTCCTCATAGGCGCGCCACCATTCGAGCTTGAGCACGTCCGTCAGCAGGCATTCGGCGAGGCGGTGACGGCGAACCATCTCCTCCGCCCGCACAAGTCCCTCCTGCGTGAGGTGAATCTGTTTCTTCCCATCGATGTCCACCAGGCCATCGCGCTGGAGCCGCTTCAACATTCCCGCCACCGATGGCGGCGTGATCTCCAGGCGATCGGCGAGCCGCACGGCGATGACATCGAGCCCCTCGTCGTGGTGCAGCCGGTAGATCGTCGTCAGGTAGTCATCGGTCGCGACATTCGACACCTGCTTCGGCATGTTCAGAATGTGCCATGGGATGGCATTCGGGGCCAGCGCGCATTTTCGCGAGCAATCACTATAAACAAGCCCGCATGGTAGCCATTGGCCAGCAGCGCGCGGCAGAATCCTCGCATATGAGCCTTCGTTGCGCTCTCCTCGCCCAGCTCAATGTGGAAGAGCTCTCGGGGTACGAGCTCACGCGCCGCCTCGCCGGGTCGCCCGGCCTCTTCTGGCAGGCGCGCTCCCAGCAGATCTATCCCGAGCTCGTGCGCCTCGAGGAACAGGGGCTGCTCACCAGCCGCGTCGTCGAACAGGCCAGCCGGCCCGATAAGCGCCTCTATGCGATCACGGAGTCCGGGCGCGGCCGCCTCGGCGAGTGGGTGCTTTCCGAGTCGCCGCCGAGCTTCGCCAAGGACGACTTCCTCATGAAGGTCTGGAGCTACGGCATGGTCGACCCCGCCGCCGCCCGGCGGGCGCTCTCGCTGCATCGCACGCACCATGAGCTGCGCCTGGCCAGGTTCGAGGAAGCGGCCCGTGCAAAGCCCCCTGGCGGCGCCGCCACGCTCGATGCGCGCCACTTCGGCGAACAGCTCACCGTCCATGCCGGCCTGCACTTCGAGCGTTCGCTGCTCGCGTGGTGCGCCCTGGCCGAAGAGTGGCTGCGCGAGCGCGAAGCCGCTATGCGGCCCTCCGCCACGGAGACGGAACGGACGGCGTAGGCCGGGGGCCGGCTTCGCGCGCCAGGTTCAGCTTCGCGGCCGCCAGCCAGGCGGTCACGCACGGCGTGAGCGATCCGTTTGTATCGCAGCACGAGGCACAACGCCCCGCGCGGGCTGACGTGGGAAACGGGCAGGCTTCTTCCATTCGGGCCACGGTGGCACCCCGGTGAACAAGGAATCTGCGGTGGTTGTCGGCACCATCGCCCACGAGGAACAGCCGCGTTTCCCCCCGGTGGATAAAACCGAGAGATACGAGAAAAGAGGAAAGAGGAAAGAGGCCCGCGGTAACGGGCGGCGAATGTGCATCGTGCCCACAACAGGCTGGGCACCTCTCAGGGCTGAGGAGGGTCTGTGTCCACCGGCTCGAAGCGCACCGAAATGGGCGGTGACCAGACTCCCCAACTCCCCGCGACCTTGGCCCGAATGTACACCTCGATTCTGGCGACGGGGTACCCGGTGGGGTACGCGCAACCAGCGCAGTGGTTGTCCAGCTCGGAATTCTGCGTTGATACAGGCCCAAAGAACGTGTTGGACGCCGCAGGTACCAATCGGGCTACGAGTTTGACCTCGTAGGCTTCAGCTCCGGCGCAATCTGTCCAGTCGAAGTGCCAATCCACCGAGTCATTGCCGTCGCTTCGTCCATTGTCGAGGTAGTCACCCGGCTGCGGCGTGAGAAGCTCGGGCACACATCCCCGCGGTGTGAGCAGGGTGACGTACGGACTCGTTGAGTAGCCGTTCCAGCCCCACGTCCAGACCCAGTATCGGTAGTAGCGGTCGGCCTCAAGATCACGGTCCTCGTACGAAGTCGTGTTCGCGGGAAGCCACAAGGTAGTATGGCTGTTCAGGTCGGTTCCCGGGCCGGGAAATCTCCAGAGGATGACTCCCAATTCATTCGATGCGGTGTCGGTCCAGTTCACGTCTATTACGCCCGGCACCACCGACACAGCGGTGATATCACGCGGTGCGCCGGGTGGCCCACCGGCTGTGACCGCGCTCACCGCCACGCTCCAGGTTCCGCCGGCTTCGTTCGATGCGACGACCCAATAGTAGTAGAGGGTCGAGGACTCCAATACTGGTCCCTGATTGTCGGTGAAACCCGTTCTCCCGCCTTCGATCACCCCGGCGAGTTCAAGCGGTTCGCCGATGCCCCAACGCCAGCGGTAGATGGCGAATGCCACCGGCGGAGTCGGCGAACTCGACCACGACAGCCGCATGGTTCCGTCGGGGAGGGGTTCGACCGTGAGCCCGGTGACCGGCGCTGGAAGCACAGGGGCGGCAATTGCACCGTCGTTCGCGTGCACCCCGAGAACGAAGGCGAGACCTACGAGGAGAAGGAGGCCAACGCGGTTTCGAGCCAAATGTCCGCTCCTCCATTCCACCTGGGTATCGTAGCGTCTTGTCCTGCCCATCACCAGCCACCTCCTCGACCGGAGGACAAAGAGGAAAGAGGCCACCCCCGGGGCGCATCGCACCCCCGGGGTAGCCCCTTGCAACTGGGAACCGGGTACTTGGAACTTGAAGGGCCACCCCCGGGGGCGGCTCGCGCCCCGGGGGTGGCCCCTGGGAACCGGGAACTCCACCTACCGCCCGAAGGCGAAGCGCAGGCGGCCGAACAGCCCGCGTGGGGCTTGCTCCTTCGCCGGCGCCGGCTCGGCTTGCAGCTGCTTCATCAGCCGCTGCACCTCGGCCTGGCGGTACAGCGAATCCGGTTCCGCTTCGCCCGGGAAGTACCCGCGCGGTGACCGGCTCTTCGCCAGGTCTT
Organism: Dehalococcoidia bacterium; assembly: GCA_041910095.1. GTDB lineage: Bacteria > Chloroflexota > Dehalococcoidia > Tepidiformales > Tepidiformaceae > Amarobacillus. The sequence goes on along the minus strand of JAYRRO010000060.1, from coordinate 1,456 downwards.
CGAGGCTCATCTGAAACATCGGGGACATCGCATTACTCCTGCGTTAACGGGGGAAGGGTCGTCGCTTGTTCGTGCGCGCTCGGCGCTGGAATTGCGAACGGATTGGCCGTGATCTCGAGCGAGATTTGCCGAAGCTGTTTGTACTTCAGCGCCACGCCCGCATCGGCCATGGCGGCGTTTTGCCGCACACGGATGATCGGATTGGAATCCATGGCTGCTTCTGATCCTTGAACTGCTGCTGTAGCGTGATCGGCAGGGCAGCGAGCTGCTCCGGTAAGAGCGCTCCCTCTGGCGCGCCTGTTCAGCGCGCACAGATGCCCACAGTACGTACCGCATCGACGCGAATCGGCGCGCCGGTACGACGGGGAGAATGTGCCTGCTCTGGTGTCCGGACGGCGGTGAAAGAAAAGCGCCGTACCGTTCCCGGTACGGCGCTTCGTACGCCGATTACCCGGAGCGGTCTGCTAACGCTTCTTTGCGCCGCCGCGGACGCCGGAAAGGACGATCGAGTGCTTGGCCATCGTGCTCACTCCCGGCGGATATCCCGCGCTTCAAGGTTGAGAACGACAGTACGGGCGAAAAGGTTACTCGTCAATACGAAATCTCTCCGCCTTTTGGCCGATCTCCAACACCCCGCGGCACTCCTCCCGCCACTCCCTTTCTCTCCCGCTTCCATCAGCTTTCCCGCTCCTCTGCCGATGATCCGCCCGGGAGTACACTGCCGCCGTGCGCCGAATTCCGTTCGCCCGGGCCACCGCCGCATTCGCCATCGCGATAGCCGCCCTTGCATCGTCCGGCGCGTTCGCCGGCGAGGCCGCGCCCTCACCCGTGCCCGCGCTCGCCTCGCGCCTGCGCTACATCGGCCGCGATTCCGCCACCGGCATGCCGGCCCTCGTCGATGATCGCTTCATCGCCGAAGTCGAACGCAGCTACAAGCTCTACGGCATCGAGGAGTTCAAGCCCATCCCCGCGCCGCCGCCAGGCGCTGTCGATATCGCGCGCGTCGCTATCCCCGCCATCGGTGTCGACAACCCGGCCGGGCGCTACGGCCTCGATAACCACGGACGCCTCGATATCCCCCAGGACACGCGCACGATCGGCTGGAACCCCGCCTACAACACGCTGCCCGGCGAAGGCGGCGCCACCTTCTTCGCCGCGCACTACACCTACGCCGGGCGGCCCGGCGTGTTCTATCGCCTGTCGTCGCTCGCGCCGGGGGATGAGGTGGCTGTCACCCTCACCGACGGCACCGTCCACCGCTACCGCGTCACCTCGGTCGTGGATTACGCGCTCGAATCCATCGACATGGGCGCCATCCTCGCCGGCCGCGAAGGGCGCGAAAGCATCGCCCTCATGACCTGCAGCGGCCCCGTCGCCGCGCACGGCTACGCCGAACGCACCGTCGTCCTCGCCGACCGCGTCGAGTAGCGCCCCGTCAGGCCCAGATCACCCAGCC
>JAYRRO010000059.1:0-4069 GCA_041910095.1 Dehalococcoidia bacterium | reverse complement strand
CGGGTTCGCGGCGCTGAGCGGAGAGCTATCGCGCCAGGCGGCGAACGGGCAGAGTACGCGTGCGGGAGGGGCCGGCCTGACCAATGCTTGAGCTGCTGCTGCTGGTGCCGCTGGGCATGGCCGTGGGCGCATTCGGCACGCTCGTCGGGGCGGGCGGCGGCTTCGTGCTCGTGCCCGTGTTGCTGCTCCTCTACCCCGATCGCGACCCGGAGACCATCACCTCGATGTCGCTCTTCGTGGTCTGGGCGAACGCGACCTCGGGCACGCTTGCCTATGTGCGGCAGCGGCGGGTGGACTATTTCAGCGGGATCTGGTTCGCCATCGGGACGCTGCCCGGGGCGATCGCCGGGGCGATCGTGGTGGGCTACGTGCCGCGGAGGACGTTCGACATCCTGTTCTCGACGGTGCTCATCATCCTCGGGCTGTTCCTGTTCTTCCGGTCGCAGTCGAACGCAATCCGGGCGCCCTTGCAGGGGCGAGGGGTGGTGCAGCGGCGCATCACGGACGCGAACGGATCGACGTTCGTGTACGCGTACCGGCTTTGGCAGGGGGTGGCGATCTCGACGGCGGTGGGGTTCATGTCGAGCCTGCTGGGCATCGGCGGCGGCGTGGTGCATGTGCCGGTGATGGCGACAGTGCTGCACTTCCCGGTCCACATCGCGGCGGCGACTTCGCACTTCGTGCTCGCATTCATGGCGCTTGAGGGGACGGGCGTGCATTTCGCCACGGGCGCGCTGGGGTGGGACGAATCGCTGGCGCAGGCCTCCTTGATAGCTCTCGGGGCCATCCCGGGGGCGCAGATCGGAGCGCGGCTTTCGCACCGGCTGCATGGGGGGATCATCATCCGGGCGCTGGCCATCGCGCTGGTGCTCGTGGGCGTGCGGCTGGGGATGACGGCGTTCTAAGGGCGCGTGGCTACGAGGCCGAGGGGCCGGACCACGGGTAGTGGACGGTGCCGTCCTCATCGACAACGGCGACAGGGCGGTTCGTTTCCTCAATCGCTCTTTCGAGGGTGGCGCCGCGGAGGCGGTCCATGAGACCGGCCTCGGCCATGGATGCGGGCAGCATGATCAGATCGACGCCCTGCTGCCCGGCGTACTCCTCGAGGCCACCGGCGCCTTTCTGGCTCGGGAGCCAGCCCCAGGCCTGGATGCCCTCGGCGCGGGCGTGGGAGACTTGCGCGGCGATGGCGTGGCGGCCCGCGGCCTCGAGGGCGGGCGGGTCGAGGAGGTCGGGGTATTCCTCGGCGGTACCTTCGCCCGACCACTCGGTGGGGGTTGGTGCGGCGAGGAGCTGAGCGGCATCGATGTCGTAGAGGATGAGGCGGGCGTGGGCGGCGCGCGCGGCGTCCTCGGCGGCCAGGCGGAGGTAATGGTAGCGGTCGTCCTCGGCGGTGTAGGCGAGGATGCAGGCCGGTGCGGTGCTCATAGGGCCTCCTCGGCGGGTCGTCGTTCGGTTGTACCGCGGAGGGCGTGGAGGTCGCGCCGGGCGGGTAGCGAGTGGGCAATGCAAACCAATCGCAGGGTATGCGCCCAGGCCTCCCCGCCCCGTGCCGATGCGCAAACGAGCCAGTCGCACGCGAGCGATGTGATGGATCTGCAAGGGGGCGTTGCGGCGGCGTGTGCGGGGCGGTGGCCCGGGGTTCGTACCCTGTTGGCGGAGGAACACCACTGATGACCGCACCGAACGCCGGCCGTTTCCGCGTGCTGCCCGGGGCGCCCTACCCGCTGGGGGCGACGTGGGACGGGAGCGGAGTGAACTTCGCCCTCTTTTCGGAAGGCGCGGCGGCGGTCGAACTCTGCCTGTACGCGGCGGACGGCACGGCGGAAACGCGCATCCCCGTGCGGGAGCAGACGGACTTCGTGTGGCATTGCTACCTGCCGGAGGCGCGGCCGGGGATGCTCTACGGCTACCGCGTGCACGGGGACTACGACCCGGCGAACGGGCTGCGCTTCAACGCGAACAAGCTGCTCATCGACCCGTACGCGAAGGCGATCTCGGGCGTGGTGGAGTGGTCGGAGGCGATGTTCGGATACCCGATCGAGGGCGACGAGGAGCGCGACCTGGAGTTCGATGACGAGGACAGCGCGCCGGGGATGCCGAAGTCGGTGGTGGTGGAGCCGGCGTTCTCGTGGGGGGACGACCGGCCGCCGAAGACGCCCTGGCACCGCACGGTCATCTACGAAGCGCACGTGCGGGGCCTGACGATGCTCCACCCGGAGCTGCCGGAGGAGCTGCGCGGGACGTATTCGGGGGTGGCGGACCACCGCATCGTGCGGTACCTGCGGGAGCTGGGGGTGACCGCGATCGAGCTCATGCCGGTGCACCACTTCGTGCACGACAAGCACCTGGTGGACCGTGGGCTGAAGAACTACTGGGGGTACAACTCCATCGGGTACCTGGCGCCGGACGGACGGTATGCCTCGGACCGGCGGCCGGGGCGGGTGGTGGACGAGTTCAAGACGATGGTGAAGACGCTCCACCGGGCGGGGATCGAGGTGATCCTGGACGTGGTTTACAACCATACGGCGGAGGGGAACCATCTCGGGCCGACGCTCGCATTCCGGGGCGCCGACAACCGCTCGTACTACCGGCTGGTGGACGAGGGGCGGTTCTATATGGATTACACAGGCACGGGCAACACGCTGAACATGCTCCACCCGCGCGTGATCCAGCTGATCATGGACAGCCTTCGCTACTGGGTGCAGGAGATGCACGTGGACGGGTTCCGGTTCGACCTCGCGGCCACGCTGGCGCGCGAGCTGCACGAAGTCGACCGGCTGAGCGCGTTCTTCGACATCATTCACCAGGACCCGGTGCTGTCGCAGGTGAAGCTCATCGCGGAGCCGTGGGACATCGGCGAAGGGGGGTACCAGGTGGGGAACTTCCCGGTCCTGTGGGCGGAATGGAACGGGAAGTACCGCGACACGGTCCGCCGCTTCTGGAAGGGTGACGAGGGAACGATCGCGGACCTGGGGTACCGGCTGACGGGGAGCTCGGACCTGTACGCATCGAACGGGCGGCACCCGAACGCGAGCATTAACTTCGTGACGGCGCACGACGGCTTCACCCTTCGCGACCTGGTGAGCTACAACGACAAGCACAACGAGGCGAACGGGGAGGAGAATCGCGACGGCAGCGACGACAACCTGAGCTGGAACTGCGGCGCCGAGGGGGAGACGGACGACGCGGCGGTGAACGCGTTGCGGGCGCGGCAGCAGCGGAACTTCATTGCCACGCTGATGCTCTCGCAGGGGACGCCGATGCTCCTGCACGGAGACGAAGCAGGGCGCACGCAACGCGGGAACAACAACGTGTACTGCCAGGACAACGAGATCAGCTGGCAGCCCTGGGAACTGGACGAGGCGCAGGAGGAGCTGCTGGACTGGACGCGGCGGGTGGTGGCGTTCCGGAACCGGCACCCGGTGCTGCGGCGGCGAAACTACTTCCGGGGGCGGCCAATTCGCGGCGAAGGGCTGAAGGACATCAGCTGGCTGCGGCCCGATGGCGGCGAGATGACCGAGGGCGACTGGCAGGACGGCGAACGGCGCACGATCGGGATGTGGCTGGCGGGGAGCGCCGCCGACCTCACGGACGAGGAGGGGACGCCGGTTCGTGACGACAACCTGCTCATCCTGATGAACGCGCACCACGAGGCGTGCGACTTCGTGCTGCCGGCGGCGGCGGGGCGGCGGGCGCAGTGGTCGCTGGCGCTGGACACGGCTCACCCGGAGTTCGAGGAAGGGGCGGCACAGCTGGCGGCGGGGGAGCGGTTCGCGATCGAGCCGCGATCACTGGCGGTGCTGGTGAACACGCCGGACCGGGGGCGGAGGGGAGCGGGAAGCCGCGAGCGGGGGGTCTAGACCACGAACGACATCGCCACGATGAAGGCGATGACGACGGCTCCGACACCCGCAACTGTGAGCAGGTCCTTATGGACATAGCTGTAGTCCCGGGTGACGTGGTGTTCGCGGTGGTGGGCGGCCGGGGTGGTGGCGCGGCGGCGGGCGGCGCGCTCGGAAGCGGCGAGCGGGGTGCCGGCGAAGGCGTCTCCCTCGGGGGCGCCGGG
>JAYRRO010000058.1:0-29509 GCA_041910095.1 Dehalococcoidia bacterium | reverse complement strand
TCCGTCCCGCCGCCACCAGCGACGTCATCCCCCGCGCAAACAGCGTCGCGATCGTCGTCGTCGCCCGCAGCACGTCCACCACGATGTACGCTTTGGTCGCGATCGCCGCCGCTTCCGCCGGCAGCACCGCCAGTTCGATCCGTTCCAGCATTGCGGTAGCATCGCCCACCACCGGCGCGCGTGCATCCGATGCTATGCTTACCCCCGATGGATCCCCGGCCTGTTGGGATGTTCGATTCCGGCGTTGGCGGCCTCAGCGTCCTCCGCGACTTCCAGCGTCTCGCCCCCCATGAGCGCGTCATCTATTTCGCCGATACCGCCTTCTTCCCCTACGGCCCACGCCCCGCCGCCGAGGTGCGCAAGCGCAGCTTCGCCATCGCCCACCGCCTCGTGAGCGCCGGCTGCAAGCTCATCGTCGTCGCCTGCAACACCGCCTCCGCCGCCGCCATCGCCGACCTCCGCGATGCCTTCCCCGTGCCCTTCGTAGGCATGGTGCCCGGCCTCAAGCCCGCCACCCAGCGGTCGCGCTCCGGCCGCGTCGCCATCCTCGCCACCCCGGGCACCCTCGATGGCGACCTCTACGCCCGCGTCGTCGACGAGTTTGGCCGCGGCGTCAGCATCGAAAACGTCCCCGGGCACGGCCTTGCCGAGCTCGTAGAACGCGGCGAGTCCGGCAGCGAAGCCGCCCGCGCGAGCCTGCGCCGCACCCTCGGGCCCGCCATCGCGGCCGGCGCCGATACCGTCGTTCTCGGCTGCACCCACTACCACTTCCTCGCCGACGATGTGGCCGCCGAGTTCCCCGGCGTCGCCACCGTCGAGACCAGCGAAGCCGTCGCCCGCCGCGCCGTCACCGTCCTCGCCGAGCAGAGCCTCGAAGCGCCGTCCGGCCAGCCCGGCGGCCTCGACCTCATCGTCAGCGGCGACCGCGAAGCCTTCAAAGCCGTCATGACTCATCTCGGATTCGCCCCACACCCCGCGGAGGTCCTCCCCTGACCAGCTACGCCGAACGACTCGCCGCCCGCAGCCGCGAAGCCAGCACCCTCGTTTGCGTCGGCCTCGACCCCGACTTCAAGAAGCACCGCATCGAGGACCTCGCCGCCTACAACCGCGCCATCATCGCCGCGACCGCGCCCTATGCGGCCGTCTATAAGCCCAACATCGCCTTCTACGAGCAGCACGGCATCCCCGGGCTCCGTGCGCTCGAAGAGACCCTCGCCGCCATCCCGCCGGACATCCCGGTGATCGGCGACATAAAGCGCGGTGACGTCGGCAACACCGCCGAAGCCTACGCCCGCGCCGCCTTCGAAATCTGGAATTTTGACGCCGTCACCGTGAACGGCTACCAGGGCCTCGACACAGTCGCCCCCTTCCTCGCCTACGAAGGCAAGGGCGTCTACGTCCTCTGCCGCACCTCCAACCCGAGTTCCCGCGAATTCCAGGAACAGCCCCTCGCCAACGGCGCCCTCCTCTTCGAGCACGTCGCCGTCACCGCCGCTGGTTGGTCCCCCGCCGTCGGCCTCGTCGTGGGCGCGACTGCCCCCGCGGAGCTGCGCCGCGTCCGCGGACTCCTCCCCGCCGTCACCCTCCTCGTCCCCGGCGTCGGCGCACAGGGCGGCCGCGCCGACGAGGTCGTCGCCGCCGCCGGCGCCATCCCCGGAAGCATGGTCGTCAACGCCAGCCGCTCCATCATGTACGCCGCCGATGGCCCCACCTTCGCCGAGGCCGCCGGCGAGGCCGCCCGCCAGCTCCGCGACGAGCTGAACGCCGCCGCCCTCGCCGCCCGCTAGCCGTGGCCATCCTCGAAATCCGCGAAGGCGAGGTCTATCGCATGCGCCGTCCGCATCCCTGCGGCGGCCTCGATTTCCGCGTCTTCCGCACCGGCGCCGATGTCGGCATCGAATGCCTCACCTGCGGCCGCCGCGTCCTCGTCGAACGCCGCCGCTTCGAATCCCGTGCGAAGGCACACGTCCCACACGCCGCCGATTGAGGGCGCGCACGCCGGCCTCTGGCGGAGCCGCCAGTTCCGCATGCTCTGCTACACGCGTTTCTGGTCGCGCGTCGCCCACAACTGCCTGAACTTCGCCCTCGTCCTCCTCATCGTCCGCGAAACCGACCGCGCCTTCCTCTCGAGCCTCCTGGTGCTCGCGCTCGTCATCCCCAGCACCGTCGCCGGCATCGCCGCGGGCGCCGCCGCCGACGCCTTCCCCCGCCGCCCCATCATCTTCCTCGGCGATGCTGCCCGTGCCGCCATCTGCGTCTGGTTCGTGCGCGGCTCCGGCGGCATCGAGACCTACTTCATCGTCGCCGTCGCCGTCTCCACCCTCACCCAGTTCGCCGCCACCGCCGAAGGCACGCTCGTCCCCGCCGTCGTCCCCCGTGCCGACCTTGCCCGTGCGAACGCCGTAGGCCAGGCCGTGGGCGGCGCCGCCCAGCTGCTCGGCCTCGGCATCCTCACGCCGCTCCTCCTGCGCGTCTTCGAAACCCCCGACATCCTCTTCGGCCTCTGCGCCGCGATGTTCGCCTTCGCCGCCTTCCAGGCGCTGCTCATCGGCCGCGTCCACCACGAACGCCTCGAAGTCGGCGGCGATGCACCCACGGGCGATGGCGGCGCGTGGTGGAAGGCCGGCTGGCGCGCCATGCACCGGGACCCCATGGTCCTCCACGCCGCGATCGAACTCACCGTCATCTCCGCGGCCATGATCGTGATCGCCGGCCTCATCCCGGGCTACCTGAGCCGCGTCCTCGGCCTCCCCGTCGATGCCGGCGCACTCGTGCTGATGCCCGCCGTGTTTGGCATTGCCTTCGGGCTGCGCATCGCCGGCTTCCTCAGCCACCGTCTGCCCCATAGCGTGCTCTCCTCCGCCGGCTTCGCGCTCTTCGTGCCCTTGCTTTCCCTCATCACCTTCGTGAATCCCGAGGCCGAATTCCTCGCCGGCTACGGCATGTTCGCCTGGCTCGATTCCATCGACATCGGCGGCTTCGATGGCGGCGGCGTCCTCGCCGCCCTCATCACCTTCCCCCTCGGCTTCGCCTACGCCACCGTCTCCGTCGCCGCCCAGACCGTCATCAACGACCGCGTGCCCCTTCAGCTCCAGGGCCGCGTGAACTCCACCCAGGCGGCGCTCTCCGCGCTCGTTTCCGCCCTGCCCGTGCTCGCCGCCGGGGCCCTTTCCGACCACATCGGCGTCACCCCGGTGATGGCCCTCGTCTCGGCCGCCATCGCCATCGCCGCCATCCTCAACTTCCGGCCCGCCCGGCGGCCTGCCCCCCGCGCCGCAGGCGCCGTCCCCTGAACCACGTTCGAACCAACGTTCGAAGGTCCATTGACTCGCCGATCCGGCCGCTCCTACCATGGCTTCAAGAGCCGGTTCCGGCCGGCCTGTTGCGGCCCTACCTCGGCCGCGAGGCGGTGAACGTGAAAGAGCTGACGATCGAGAGCATCCGCCTCAGCATGATGAACTACCAGCGCGTCGTCATCCTTCGCGAAAAAGACGCCGACCGCTACCTCCCCATCTGGATCGGCGCCGCCGAGGCCGAGGCCATCGCCGTCCGCCTCCAGGATGTCACCGTCGCCCGCCCCCTCACGCACGACCTCATCAGCAACCTCATCGAGCAGCTCGGCGGCCGCGTCGTCTACATCCTTGTGAACGACATCTCCAACGACACCTTCTTCGCCCGCATCGTCCTCGATGTCCGCGGCGAAACCATGGAGATCGATTCCCGCCCCAGCGATGCCATCGCCCTCGCCGTCCGCGTCGAAGCCCCCATCTTCGCCGAGGAAACCGTGCTCGACCGCGCCGGCGTCGTGCTCGACGAGGAGGGCAAACCGCAGCCCTCCGTCAGCGTCGGCGAGCCCTCCCGCCCCGTCGACCCGGCCGAACTCGAACGGCTGGGCGCCTTCAAAGACTTCATCGAAAGCCTGGATCTCGAGGACTTCGGCGACCCTCGCAAATAGACGGCGAAAGCCGCGCAAGCTCGCTTGCGCATTGCTTCACAATCTGGCTATGATGCGCCGGGTCTGGAGACCGGGCGCCTGAGGAGGCGGCCGTGGGCAGCTGGATGGTGCCAACTGCCTACTTGCTCGGCATCGGGTGGTATTTCGCCACCTGTATCATCCTCGGCGTCGTGATTGGCCGCTGGGCCGACGCGAGAACCGGTCTCGAGCCCGTGTTGACACTCGCAGGGATCGTGCTCGGACTCGCTGTCGCGATGGTCGGCGGAATCCGCATGCTCCTGCCCTTCATGCGCCGGTTTGGGACCGGGCCAACGGAGTAACGCTGAGTTGAAGCTCGTCATCGGCCTTGCCGCCTTCGTCGGTGTCCTCGTATGGCTCGGGATTGGCCTCTTCATTGCCCAGGGGCCCCAGCCCGAGATCATCGTCCCCGCCGAAGTCATCACGAAAGTCGGTCCCCTCAACCTCACCAATACCCTCATCACCTCCTGGGTGGTGATGGCCCTCATCATCCTCTTCTTCTGGACCGCCACCCGGTCCATGAAACTCCTCCCCACCGGCGCTCAGAACTTCGCCGAGGCCGTCATCAGCTTCCTCGTCGGCCAGGTCGAGGAGATCGCCGGCGAAAAGAACGGCCGCAAGTTCTTCGCCGTTGTGGCAACCATCTTCATCTTCGTCATCTGCAATAACTGGTTCGGCCTCATGCCGTTCTTCAACGCCTTCGGCAAGCACGAAGATGTCCACCACCACGTCTTCCACGAACTCACCAGCGAGCACCCGAAAGACCTCACCCTCGGCGAAGACGGCCGCTACATCGAAGGCAACGGCTTCGGCGGCTGGATCATGGATGGCGATGGCGGTCTCATCATCGCGAGGCCCCGCACCAAGGCCATCGATTTCGAAGTTCACGAAGGCGAAACCCCCGGCGAGGCCGCCGACCGCTACATCGTCTTCATCGCGAAGCACTTCGCCGGCTTTGACGCCAGCGACGAAGAGCTTGACCATCCCTCCGCCGAAATGGTCGGCGCCGCCGCCGCCAGCCTCGATGGCAAGGACGGCCATCCCCACCTCCTCCTCGGCGATGCGCACGCCGCTGCCGACCACGGCGCCGCCGCCGCGCACGGCCTCGCCAGCCCGGCCCTGCACCAGACCATCACCGGCATCGATTTCGAAGGCGCGAAGAAGTTCGGCCTCGTCATCCCGCTCTTCCGCGGCGCCTTTAGCGACGTCAACAACACCCTCGCACTCGGTATCGTCGCCTTCCTCTGCATCGAATTCTGGGGCTTCCAGGCCCTCGGCTTCGGCTACCTCAAGAAGTTCTTCAACCTGAACGGCGTCAATGCCTTCGTCGGCATCCTCGAACTGCTCTCGGAATTCATCCGCATCATCAGCTTCACCTTCCGCCTCTTCGGCAACATCTTCGCCGGAGAAGTGCTCATCCTGATGCTGACATTCCTGATGCCATTCCTCTTCGTCGATATCATCTACGGCCTCGAGCTCTTCGTGGGCTTCATCCAGGCCGCCGTGTTCGCACTGCTCACCCTCGTGTTCGCCGTTGGCGCGGTGGAACACCACGGCGAGGACGAACACCACGAAGGGCACCACGGCGAAGACGCGGGCGCCGATGCCCACCACGCGCACGGAGCCGCCGCCGCGCACTGAACCCACCCACACGGGCAGTCCAGGCCCCACGGCCTGTTCGCAAGTAACCTGGAAACCCGCGCCATGGAGAGGGCGCAACGGAGGCAGAAGCACGCTCATGGACATCCTCAGCATTCTCCCGTTCATGGTCATCCTCGAAACCGACGCCGCCAAGGCGATCGGCGCCGCCATCGCCATGGCCGTCGGCGGCATCGGCCCGGCCCTCGCCATCGGCATGCTCGTTGGCAAGGCCATGGAAGCCCTCGGCCGCAACCCCGAAGCCCGCGCCGCCATCCAGACGAACATGATTCTCGGCGTCGCCTTCGCCGAAGCCATCGGCATCTACGCGCTCCTCTCGGCGCTCATCATCGCGTTCGTCATCTAGTCTCCCGCGCCCCGGTGCGGATCAACGTAGAAAGGGACGGTGCGCCCGCATGGACAAGGCAGTTGAAGCCCTCGGCCTGAACCTGCCCCAGCTCATCGCGCAGGTGGCGAACTTCTTCCTGCTCCTCGTCATCCTCAGGCTCGTGGCCTACAAGCCCATCCTGAAGATGCTCGACGACCGCAAGCAGAAGATCGCCGAAGGCCTCAATGCCGCCGAGATCGCGCGCGCCGAGGCCGCCCAGGCCCAGGCGAACATCGCCTCGCAGCTCCAGGAAGGCCAGCGCCAGGCCCAGGAAGTCGTTGCCGGTGCTCAGCAGATCGCCGCGCGCATCCAGGCCGAAGCCCGCGAACAGGCCAACCGCGACCGCGAGGATTCGCTCGAACGCGCCCGCGCTGAAATCCAGCTCGAACGCGATCGCGCCGTCGCCGACCTTCGCCGTGAATTCGCCGATATCACCGTCTCGGCCGCCGAGAAGGTCATCGGGCAATCGCTCGACCGCACCGCCCACCAGCGCATCATCGATGAAGCGCTGGCCAACTCCAGCTTCAGCGGGAACTAACCATGGCCGACCTCCAGGCAGCACGGCGTTATGCCCAGGCCGCCTTCGAACTCGCCCGCGAAAGCGGCGATCTCGACCGCTGGCGCGCCGACCTCGGCGATATCGCCGAGGTGCTTGCCGAATCCAGCGCCGCGTCCGTCCTCGCGGACGGACGCCTCCCGCTCGATTCCCGCTACGCCATGGTCGACCGCGTCCTTGATATCCAGCCCCTCGCCATCAACCTGGCCAAGCTGCTTATCGCCAAGGGCCGAAGCTACGATGCCCGCGCCGTCAGCGATGCCTTCAACCGCCTCGCCGACCAGCACCAGGGCATCGAACACGCCGAAATTACCACCGCCGTCGAGCTCACGCTCGCACAGGTGGAAGCCATCGAGCAGCGCCTTTCCGGCCAGCTCGGCAAGCGGGTCTCCGCCACCGCCGTGGTCAACCCCGCACTCATCGGCGGCGCGGTCCTCCGCGTCGGCGACCGCATCGTCGATGGAAGCGTCCGGACGCGGCTTCGGCAGCTCCGGCGGCAGCTGGAAGGAGCCTTCTGAGCACACCCGCTCGGATGGCTTTGAGGAAGAAGGAAGAGGAGCGCCGCGATGGCTGTACGCGCTGAGGAGATTGCCTCCATCCTGAAGGAGCAGATCCAGGGCTTCGGCTCCGGCACGGTCACCACCGATGTCGGCACCGTGATCGAAGCCGGCGACGGCGTGGCCCGCGTTCATGGCCTCTCCGGCGCCATGTACTCCGAACTGCTCGAATTCTCCAACGGGTCCATGGGCATCGCCATGAACCTCGAAGAAGAATCCGTCAGCGCCGTCGTCCTTGGCGATTACATCGACATCAAGGAAGGCGATGAGGTCCGCGGCACCGGGCGCATCATCGAGGTTCCCGTCGGCGAAGCCCTCATCGGCCGCGTCGTCGACCCCCTCGGCCGTCCCATCGATGGCAAGGGCCCCATCAACACCACCCGCACCCGCCCCATCGAGCGCATCGCCCCCGGCGTCACCCTCCGCCAGAGCGTCAACCAGCCGGTCCAGACGGGCATCAAGTCCATCGACGCCATGTTCCCCATCGGCCGCGGCCAGCGCGAGCTCATTATTGGCGACCGCTCCACCGGCAAGACCGCCATCGCCCTCGATACCATCATCAATCAGAAGGGCGGCGACCTGATCTGCATCTACGTCGCCATCGGGCAGAAGGCCGGGAAGGTCGCCCAGGTGGTCGGCCTCCTCGAGGAGAACGGCGCGATGGACCACACCATCGTCGTCGCCGCCAACGCCTCCGATTCCGCCGCCCTTCAGTACCTCGCCCCCTACGGCGGCTGCGCCATCGGCGAAGAGTTTATGGAGAACGGCAAGGATGCCCTCATCGTCTATGACGACCTGAGCAAGCACGCCTGGGCCTACCGCGAGATCTCCCTCCTCCTCCGCCGCCCGCCCGGCCGCGAAGCCTACCCTGGCGACGTCTTCTACCTCCACAGCCGCCTCCTCGAGCGCGCCGCGCGCCTCGAAGCCGGTGGTTCGCTCAGCGCCCTCCCCATCATCGAGACGCAGGCGAACGACGTCTCGGCCTACATCCCGACGAACGTCATCTCCATCACCGACGGCCAGATCTACCTGGAGTCCGACCTCTTCAACGCCGGCATCCGGCCCGCCATCAACACCGGCCTCTCCGTGAGCCGCGTGGGCTCGGCCGCCCAGACCAAGGCGATGAAGACCGTCTCCGGCGGCCTCAAGGGCGAAATGTCCCAGTTCCGCGAACTCCAGGCCTTCGCCCAGTTCGGCACCAGCGACCTCGATGCCGCCACCCGGCGCCAGCTCGAGCGCGGCCAGCGCGCCACCGAACTGCTCAAGCAGCCGCAGTTCACCCCCCTCTCCATGGCCGAGGAAGTCGCCGTCCTCTTCTCGCTTTCGAGCGGCCTCCTCGATGACGTGCCCGTCGCGAAGGTGCGCCCCTTCGAGGACGCCCTGCGCAAGTTCCTCGCCAGCAACAACCCCGAAGTGCTCCGCGACATCGCCGCCAGCCCGGTCATGACGCCCGAGCTCACGGAGAAGCTGCGCGGCATCATCACCACCTTCAAGACCACGGTCCCCTTCTAGGGGCCGGCAACCCGCTGACGGCTGGGGGCGCTCGCCCGCCCCCGCGCGCCGGGCGGCCCCGCCCGGCTCCATCACCCCCGGACGGGATTACGCCACATGCCGACCATCCGCCAGCTCAAACGACGCATCGGGAGCGTCAAGAACACCGCCAAGATCACGAACGCGTTGCAGCTCGTGGCCGCATCCAAGATGCGCCGCGCCCAGGACCGCGCCACCCAGGCGCAGCCCTACGCCGAAAAGCTCCGCATCGTGCTCGCCGGCCTCGCCAGCAAAGGCGGCGATGGCGAAGGCGCCGCGCATCCCCTCCTCGCCAACCGCCCCGTCAAGAACATCGCGATCCTCCACATCACCCCCGATCGCGGCCTCTGCGGCGGCCTCAACGCCAACCTCAACCGCTCCGCCGGCACCTTCGTCGCCATGCAGCACGAACCCGTGTCCGTCGTCGCCGTCGGCAAGAAAGGCCGCGACTTCTTCGTCCGCGCCCACCAGCACCTCACCGCCGAATTCACCGAACTCGGCGACTACCCCACCCAGTCCGATACCCTCGGCATCGCCCGCATCATCATCGATGACTACCTCAACGGCGTCGTTGACCGTGTCTACGTGAGCTTCCCGCTCTTCGTCTCCACCGCAGTCCAGCGCCCCGTCGTGCGGCAGCTGCTCCCCATCGAGCCACCCGCCGCCGAGGAAGGCGCCACCGCCGCCAATCTCGCCGAGGAGTACATCTTCGAACCCTCCCCGGACGACGTCCTCGCCCGCATCCTCCCCCGCTACATCGAGATGCAGATCTACGAAGCCATCCTGCAGAACGCGGCAAGCTTCCAGTCCGCCCAGATGGTCGCCATGAAAAACGCGACCGACAACGCGAACGAACTCACCCGCGAACTCACCCTCACCTACAACAAGGCGCGCCAGGAGCAGATCACCAAGGAACTGCTCGACATCGTCGGCGGCGTCGAGGCGCTCAAGGGGGCCTAGGCTGGAACGGATCGCAGCGGTCATCTTTGACATGGACGGCGTCCTCGTGGACGGCGAGCCGCTGCATTTCGCCGCCGTGAACCAGCTCCTCGCCACCGAAGGCCGCGCCATCAGCCTCGAAGAATACAAGCCCTACATGGGCACCAAGGCCGGCTGGACTGAGATGGTCCGCGACTTCGGCCTCGCCCGCGGCCGCGACTACTACTCGCCCCTCTACCACGAGCTCATCCTCGAACAGTACCGCGAGCACGCCGAGGCCCTTCAAGGTGCCACATCCCTGGTGCTCGGCCTCCAGCGCCGCCGCGTACCGATCGCCCTCGCATCCTCGTCCGTGCGGCCCTGGGTCGATGCCTGCCTCGCCCGCATCGGTCTCGACGGCGCCTTCAACGAGCTGATCACCGGCTCCGACGTCGCCAACGGCAAGCCCGACCCCGAGATCTACCTGCTCGCCGCGAAGCGCCTGAAGCTCCCTCCCCCGGCCTGCCTCGCCATCGAGGACGCCCCCGCCGGCATCGCCTCCGCCCGCGCCGCCGGCATGCGCTGCTGGGCGGTGCGCACCGAATACACCCGCGGCCTTGACCTGGGCGAACCCGATCGCGAGTTCGAATCGCTCAGCGACATCGCATTGGACGATATCCTTGAGGTGGCCGCATGAGCGCCAACCTCCCACCCATCGGAACCAGCCCGGGGCAGGCCCCGGTTATGGCCGGCGTCAGCAATGCCGCCGGGGCACACCAGTAACAGGACTCCCTGGAGGTCGAATCCATGGTTATGGCAGCTCCATCCACCGAGGGCCGCGTCATCCAGATCATCGGTACGGTGATCGACGTCGAGTTCCCCCCCGAGCACCTTCCGGCCATCAACAACGCCGTGAACATCATCCGCGAGGATGGCTCCGTGCTCGTCACCGAGGTCCAGCAGCACCTGGGCAATAACTGGGTCCGCTGCCTCGCCATGGACTCCACCGACGGCCTCCGCCGCCAGGCCCGCGCCATCGATACCGGCGCCGCCATCGCCGTGCCCGTGGGCGAAAACTCCCTCGGCCGCATGTTCAACGTGCTCGGCGCCCCCATCGATAACCTGCCCGCCCCCGAAGGCGGCCCCCGCTGGGGTATCCACCGCACCCCGCCCCCCTTCGAGGACCAGGAAACCACCCCTTCCGTCCTCGAAACCGGCATCAAGGTCGTCGACCTCATCGCCCCCCTCGTGCGCGGCGGTAAGGTCGGCCTCTATGGCGGCGCCGGTGTCGGCAAGACCGTCGTCATCCAGGAGCTCATCTCCAACATCGCCCGCCAGCACGGTGGCTTCTCCGTGTTCGCCGGCGTGGGCGAACGCTCCCGCGAAGGCAACGACCTCTGGCACGAAATGAAGGAATCCGGCGTGCTCCCCAAGATGGCCATGGTCTTCGGCCAGATGAACGAGCCCCCCGGCGTCCGCCTCCGCGTCGCCCTCACCGGCCTCACCATGGCCGAATACTTCCGCGACGAAGAAGGCCGCGACGTCCTCTTCTTCGTCGACAACATCTATCGCTACACCCTCGCCGGCATGGAAGTGTCCGCCCTCCTCGGCCGCATGCCCTCCGCCGTGGGCTACCAGCCCACCCTCGCCACGGAAATGGGCGACCTCGAAGAGCGCATCACCTCCACCAAGAAGGGCTCCATCACGTCCTTCCAGGCCATCTACGTCCCGGCGGACGACTACACCGACCCGGGCGTGGCCACCACCTTCGGCCACCTCGACGCCGTCGTCGCCCTCGAGCGCTCTCTCGCCGAGCAGGCCCTCTTCCCCGCCATGGACCCGCTCTCGTCCTTCTCCCGCGCCCTCGAGCCCCGCATCGTCGGCCAGGAGCACTACGACATCGCCCGCGGCGTCCAGGGCGTGCTCCAGCGCTATAAGGACCTGCAGGACATCATCGCCATCCTCGGTATCGATGAACTGAGCGACGACGACAAGCTCACCGTCGCCCGAGCCCGCAAGATCCAGCGCTTCCTCACCCAGCCGATGTTCGTCGCCGAGCAGTTCACCGGTACCCCCGGCCAGTACGTCCCGATTCGCGACACCATCCGCGGCTTCCAGGAGATCCTCGAAGGCAAGCACGACGGTCTGCCCGAGCAGGCCTTCTACATGGTCGGCAACATCGACACCGCCGTCGAAAAGGGCCGCACCCTGGCCGGAGGCTAACCACCATGCCGCTGACGGTCGAAATCGTCACCGCGGAACGCGTCGTTCGCACCGAACGGGGCGTGGATGTGCTCGTCGCGCCCGGCAGCGAAGGCCAGCTGGCCATCCTGCCCAAGCACGCCGCGCTCATGACCACTCTCCAGCCTGGCGAACTCCTCTTCCGCCGCGGCACCGAAGAAGAGCCCTTCGCCGTCACCGGCGGCTTCATGGAGGTCCGCAACGACCGCGTCACCATCCTCGCCGATGCCGCCGAGCCCGCCGAGGAGATCGACATCGCCCGTGCCGAAGCAGCCCGCGCCCGCGCCGAGGAACGCCTCCGCCGCGGCCGCGAACAGGCCGCCCGCGATGTCGACATGGCCCGCGCCTCCGCGGCGCTGCAGCGCTCGCTCCTCCGCCTCCGCGTCGCCGATCGCCGCCGCCGCCGCACCGACGGCCGCCCCCGCATGTAGGTCGCGCCCATCGCGCACCATCACGAGCCCGCCCTCACCGGCGGGCTCGTTGTCTTTCCACCGGCCCCGGCAGCCAGCCCGCCAGGCGGAAGCCCGGTTTTGGCGGCGGTTTCACGGTGGAACGCTCACCCCCCACCCCCTATCCTTGACGAAGCGCATGAATTCGACGCTTCCCCGGGGCCCGCGGTACATCGTCCAGGGCGGTGCTGTCCTGCGCGGCGACGTGCCCATCTCCGGCGCCAAGAACCACGCCCTCGCCGCCATGTGCGCCTCCCTCCTCACCGAGGACGAGGTCATCCTCAACAACGTCCCCGAGATCAGCGATGCGCGCTCCCTCGCGCAGCTCCTGACCAACCTCGGCGCAGGCGTCGAATGGACCGCGCCGAACACCCTCCGCCTCGTCGGCGGGACCGTCGGAAAGGTCGAAACCCCCAGCGAGCTCATCACGGAGAACCGCGCCTCCTTCCAGGTCATGGGCCCCCTGCTCGCCCGCCTCGGCCGCGCCTCCTCCGTGCCACCCGGCGGCGATGTCATCGGCCAGCGCCCACTCGATGTCCACCTCGGCGGCTTCCACTACATGGGCGCCAGCATCCGCCGCGACGGCGAACGCTACGTTGTCGAAGCCCCCGACGGCGGTCTTCGCGGCGCCCGCCTCTTCATGGACTACCCGTCCGTTTCCGGCACGCAGAACGTCGTCATGGCCGCCGCCCTCGCCCGCGGCCACAGCACCATCGTCAACGCCGCCACCGAGCCCGAAGTCCAGCACCTCTGCCACATGCTCAACGCAATGGGTGGCCACATCGAAGGCATCGGCACCCAGATGCTCGAAGTCGATGGCGTCGAGCGCCTGCACGGCGCCACCATCGACATCATGCCCGACCGCATCGAAGCCGGGACCTTCGCCGTCGCCGCCGCCATGACCGCCGGCGATGTCCGCCTCCACGGCGCTCCCGTCGAGGTCATGGACGCCCTCTGGGCCAAGCTCCGTGACGCCGGCGCCACCGTCGTCGTGGAAGGTCCCGCCTGTGCCCGCATCGCCAGCGATGGCCACCTGCGCGGCGTCAACTTCCAGGCCCTCCCCTATCCCGGCCTCGCCACCGACCTCCACGCGCCCCTCGCCGCCATGCTCACCCAGGCCCACGGCGTGTCCATCATCCACGAGCGCGTCTTCGACAACCGCATGCTCTACGTGGGCGAACTTCGCAAGATGGGCGCCGAAATCGTCAGCACCGGCTCCTCCGCCATCGTCGTCGGCAAGGCCCAGCTCAACGGCGCGCACGTCCGCGCCCTCGATGTCCGCGCCGGCGCCGCCGTCCTCCTCGCCGCCCTCGTCGCCCACGGCGAAACCACCATCGACGATGTCTCCCACCTCGATCGCGGCTACGAAAGGCTCGCGGACAAGCTGCGCGGCCTCGGCGTCGCCATCGAGCGCCAATAATGGCCTTCGAATTCATGACTCCCAAGAAGGCGGGCATCGACCTCGGCACCGCCAACATCCTCGTCTACGTGAAGGGCCAGGGCATCGTCGTCAACGAGCCCTCCGTCGTCGCCCGCCACAACCGCGACAACGCCATCGTCGCCGTCGGCAACGAAGCGCGCGCCATGCAGGGCCGCACCCCCGGCTCCATCAGCGTCATCCGCCCCATGCGCGATGGCGTCATCGCCGACTACCTCACCACCGAGGCCATGCTCCGCTACTTCATCGGCCTCATCGCCGGGCGCTTCAACATCATTCGCCCCGAGGTCATGGTCACTGTCCCCGCCGGCGTCACCAGCGTCGAACAGCGCGCCGTGCGCGATGCTTCCGAACAGGCCGGCGCCCGCAAGCCCGCCCACCTCGTCCCCGAACCCCTCGCCGCCGCTATCGGCGCCCAGATCCCCATCGGCAGCGCGCGCGGCAACATGGTCGTCAATGTCGGCGGCGGCCGCACCGAAGCCGCCGTCATCTCCCTCTACGGCATCGTCGTCAGCGAATCCGTCCGCATGGCCGGCGACCGCATCGATGAAGCCGTCATGGCCTACGTCCGCCGCCGCCACAACCTCGTCATTGGCGAAAAGACCGCCGAGGAGATCAAGATGGCCATCGGCAGCGCCCTCCCCATCGACGAAGGCCTGAGCACCCAGGTCCGCGGCCGCGATCAGCTCAGCGGCCTCCCCAAGACCATCACGCTCAACAGCGTCGAAGTCTCCCAGTCCATCCAGGATTGCCTCGGCACCATCGTCCAGACCGTCCGCGCCGTCCTCGAAAAGACCCCGCCCGAGCTCGCCGCCGACGTCATCGACCGCGGCATCATGCTCACCGGCGGCGGCGCCCTCCTGCGTCACATGGACGAACTCCTCACCCAGGAGACCGGCGTCCCCTGCTACGTCGCCGACAACCCCCTCGAATGCGTCGCCATCGGCGCCGGCATCGCCCTCGACCACCTCGACGTCATCAAGCGCAGCCTCCCCACGGAAGAAGAGAACCTCATCGGCCTCTTCCCCACCCCCGAACGCTAGGCGTCAGGCGCGGTTCGGCTCTGTCGGCGCGTTCACATGGCTCCCTCGAACCGGCCCGCGTACTTCCGCTAGGATTCCCGCGTGCACCGCTTCCTGCTCCCCATCGCGATTGCCGCACTCGCATTCGCCGCCGCCTGTGGCGGTCCGAGCGATGACCGGGCGACCACGGCCACGCCGTCTCCGGCGGCTTCAGTCGCGACGGCCGAACCCGCGCTGAGCCCCGGCCCGGGCGCCACCTCGGCCACGCCATCTCCGTCACCCGCCCCCCTCGCCACCGCCGTCGTCCTCAAGCCCACGATCGAAGAGGCGCTCTCTTGCCGCGTCCCCCGCAGCGGCCCATCCGGCCAGGCCGGCCAGGCCACCCCCGCCCTCCAGCGCCACGACCTCGATACGAAGCGCTTCCCCAACGCCATCTGCAACGATGGCTCCCCCGCCATGCTCTTCTTCCGCCCCTACGAGGGCGAAGCCAACCGCGACAAATGGGTCATCGGGCTCGCCGGCGGTGGGGGCTGCGCCAGCCCGCAGGAGTGCGCCGACCGCTGGTGCGGCGTGGATACCAACTTCGACTCCGACAATATGAGCACCGACTTCGCCGGCAACGCCGCGAGCGCCGATGGCATCTTCGTCCGCCGCGCCGAGAACCCCTTCGCCAACTGGAACCATGTCTTCGTCCGCTACTGCTCGAGCGACATGTGGGCCGGGCGCGGCGCTTCGCTCAAAGTGAGCGCGACGGACCCCGCCACGGGCAAGCCCGTCGAATTCGCCATCGCCATGACTGGCTCCAACGTCCTCGATGCAGCCCTCACGACGCTCAAGCAGGCCCCCGGCATCGCCCCCCTCACCTACGTCCGCACGCGCACCACCATGCCCGACCTCGACAACGCCCGCGAAGTCGTGTTCGCGGGCGGGTCGGCGGGCGGACTCGGCATCATCAACAACCTTGATCGCGTCGCCGCCGACCTGCGCGCCGGCCCGAATCATCCGGTTGTGCGCGGGCTCATCGACTCCGCGACACCGCCCGACCGTGGTGCCCTCGGCTGGGAGAAGACCGCGGGCTGCATCGAAAGCGGCATCTGCTCCCGCGAGGCCTGGCTGAAGGCGGGCGCCGCGCGCGATGCCGCAGGCCTCAACCGACTCCTCGATCAGAGCTGCGTCGACTGGCACGCCCGCAACCGCCCGGGCACCGAATGGGAGTGCATCGATACGAACCACGTCCTCGAGCACCACCTCACGACACCGTTCTTCGTGCGCATGGGCCTCACCGACAAACTCATCTCCGGTGAAGTCATCGACACTGGTTTCACCTCCGGCGGCAAACCGCTCACGCTTCAGGGCTTCGCCACCCTGGTTCACGATCTCCTCGCCGCCCTCCCCGCGACCGTCGCCGCCGGCGAGGAGCGCGCCGCCATGACCGCCCCGCCCGGCGTCTTCGCTCCCTCCTGCCCCGACCACTACACGATCTACGCCAACGAAACCGTCTACAACGTCTCGGTCCCGGTGGGCGGCCAGCAGCTCACATTCTTCGACACCTGGAATAACTGGGTCGCCGGCAAAGGCCCCACCGTCGCCGTCAGCAGCGGCGTCCGCGGCGATAAGTGCCGCTGACGGGCGAGGAACAGCGCCCCTACTTCGCGCCCGTCGGGTCCTGCCGCTTGATGTAGAAGGTCATGCTCTGCATCGCCAGCACCGGGTCGATGTTTCGCACCGCCACGTCCAGCGGCACGTGCGGCATCATTGGCGCGTAATTCAGAATCGCCCGGATGCCCGCGTTCACGAGCCGGTCCACCACCTGCTGCGCCGCGTGCGCCGGCACCGCCACCACCCCGATGTCGACCGGGTTCTGCCGCAGGAACGTGTCCAGCTCGTCCGAGTCGCGAACCACCACCTCGTTCACCTTCGTGCCCACGGCCGCCGGGTCGCTATCGAACACCGCCACGATCTGGAAGCCCTGGGGCTCGAACCCCCCGTACTCCGCGATTGCCTGCCCGAGCCGGCCGACGCCAACCAGCGCCACCCGCCACTTCCGGTCCAGCCCCAGGATTTCGCGCAGCTTCGCCAGCAGCCCGAGCACGTTGTACCCGCGCCCCTGCTTCCCGAACCGCCCGAAGTACGAAAGGTCCTTCCGGATCTGCGCCGGCGTCACATCCAGCCGCTCCCCGAGCGTCTGCGAGCTGACCACCGTTTCGCCGTCCATCGCGAGCGCCGCTAGCGCCCGTGCATACACCGGCAACCGATTGATCACGACCTCTGGGATTTCGAGCGTCATCGTCACCCGCTACGGTTGTGAAATCCGTAACAACAGGGACTATAGATCCGCTGCTATGCGGCGGCAACGCTCCCTGGCTCCCCTTCGACACTCTTCATGAAAGCGCCTTGACCCGGGCGTCCCGGGCACGTTTTCGAATCTGACTCGATTCACCAGGCCCCCGCCTGCAGCCCGCACTGGCCCGTCTGGTTGACCGGCTTATCGGCACGTTCGACCATGAACGGTACTCACTTCCCGGAGCCTCCCCTTGGTCAACCTGCGCATTCCCGGCCCCACGCCCTGCCCCGAAGATGTCCTGCAGGCGGGCGCCGCCCAGATGATGAACCACCGCGGCCCTGAGTTCGCTCAGATCATTCGTCGCGTCACCGATGGCCTGAACTGGGTCTTCGGCACCAGCACCGATGTCCTCTCCATCACCACTTCCGGCACCGGCGGGCTCGAAACCGCCATCGTCAACACCATGAGCCCCGGCGACAAAGTCCTCGCCTGCTCCATCGGCTCCTTCGGCGACCGCCTCCGCAGCATCGCGAAGACCTACGGCGCCGAGATCGAAAGCTACGCCGTCGAGTGGGGCGAAGCCCTCGACCCCGCCGAGATCGGCCGCCGCCTCGACGCCGACGCCACCATCAAGGCCGTCCTCGTCACCCACAACGAGACCTCGACCGGCGTCACCAACCCCCTCGAAGCCATCGCGAAGGAAGTCCGCGCGCGCGACCGGCTGATCATCGTCGACGCTGTCAGCTCCATGAGCTCCGTGCCCTGCCCGGCCGAGCGCTGGGGCCTCGATGTCGTCGTCAGCGGCTCCCAGAAGGGCTGGATGGTGCCCCCGGGCCTCGCCTTCGTCTGGCTGAGCGAACGCGCCTGGGCTGCCAACGCCGAGGCGAAGATGCCCCGTTTCTACTTCGACGCCGCGAAGACCCGCGATTCCCTCGAAAAGCTCCAGAACCCCTGGACCCCGGCCATGTCCATTTATTACTCGATGGACAAGGCGTTCGAGCTGATGCGCGCCGAAGGCCTCGAAGGCATCTTCACCCGCCACGAAGCCGCCGGGAACTACACCCGCCAGCGCGTCAAGGCCATGGGCCTCAGCCTCGTCCCCGTGAACGAGCAGTGCGCCAGCAACACCGTCACCGCCGTCTGGTGGCCCGAAGGCGTCGATGGCAAGGCCATCAGCAAGAAGGCCCGCGAAGAGCACGGCATCGTCCTCGGCGGCGGACAGGGCAAGCTCGACGGCAAAATCTTCCGCGTCGGCCACCTCGGCTGGTTCCAGCAGTCCGACCTCGAAGAAGCCCTCGACGTCGTCGAAAAGCTCCTCGCCGCCGCCCGTTAACCACCCGGACGCAGGCTCCGCGGGCCACGATTTCTCGCCCACGGAGCCTGTTTTTTTCACCGCTGCACACCTATCGCAAACACCGCCGCTGGTCGCTTGACTGGCCATCGGGCTCCCACCTACTGTGACGTCGGGGGAGCGGAGGTTCAGTCGTGTACGAGCCATTGCAGGCTCTGGCAAGGCATCATCTACCTGCGCTTGATGCGGAGGAACGGGTAGTGATGCGGTTGCGTGTGGCCGGGTCCTCCGCAACCGAGATCGCGGCCCATCTCCACCTCTCAGAGGCCGCTGTGCGTCGCCGGCTTGAGAAGGTCCAGAACTCCATCTTCGTTCCGCTTTCGGTGCCACGTGACACGTGGGCCTCCGGCTTCTGGGCTGCCGCGCACCTGGCCTGTTGCCTCGCGGACTGAAATTCTTCCACGGTTTCTTGTCAAGAATGTCGCGCCTTTGAGCATGCGTGGGCCGGTACTCTCCGCCAACCGAATGAGAACCGGGAGGCTGAACGCGATGATTCGGCGGTTCAACAAGAAACTGGCGTTGGTTGCTCTCGTGGCAGTCATCGTGCCTGCAGCGTTCGGAGTGTTGACGGCATTCGCTTCTCAGGTCGAGGTGCGCGCCGTCTACTCCGGCTCAAACACGGGCAGTGCTGGTCCGTCCTCAAGCCAATGGTGCTATGGGCCGCTGCACACATACTCGTGGTGGCACGGAATTGCGTACAACGCGAATGTTAACACGGGCACAAGGTCGATGACCGTGAACTTCATCGATTTCTACGGTGGGGGCACAAGCCCAAATCCTGTCTACATGCCTAATCAAGTGTGGGGGCCAGATTCGTGGCTAGTCGGTAATAATTCAAACCAGTCATATAGATTCGGGCAACTCTTGTCTTGGAATCAGCATTCATTCTACTCGTATGACATCACGCTTTGGCTGTACAGGACTCTTACGTATGCGGCTGGAGGGAATGTCAACATTCAGGCGCAATTCGGTGCCAGCGATGGTTCCAGCGGAATGGATCAGCAGTGTTTTGGCTATTCGTTCCTCGTACTCGATCCACCAAACTGAAGAACGGAGACATAGTATGCGCAGCGCAACCACCAGAATGCCAGGCCGGTTGATCGCCGGGCTCATCGTCGGGCTCCTGCTCGTCGGGGTCGCCGGGAGCGCCGTCCTCGTGACTGCCAATGACGGTGGCGGTCCATCGGCCGTGACGCTTTTCGAGCAGCGGGGCGGCCAGCCGGTTGTCACGACCTACCCGTCTGCAGCTGAAGCCGCAGCGGCAGCCGCGAAGGTATCTGGGGCTGCCGTTCCCGTCGCCGGTGCGCCAGCCGGGTTCCGGCTCGTGTCATTCACCATCTATCCCATGCCTCCATTCCCCGCATCGGGGATGCCCACGCGCGTCGAGGCCAAATATGAGAAGGGCAGTACTTGGGTCAAGCTACTTTACGTCGGGTCTCGCTTCGGTTTTCCGGGCGATGAGGATGCCGCGAACCGCTTGCCGCCGCCGAAGGCCGGCCAGGACCTCTTCCGCATCACGACGAAGGACTTCATCGAGTACACCGTCCTCACCGCCGACCGCGGCTTCGTCGTCACCCTCCCCAACCCCTCCCCCCTCACCGAAGCCGAAGCCATCCGCGTCCTCACCTCCGTCGCCAACTGACGCTCCCTCCCCACCAGCATCCTCACGAGGGGTGGCCGTAAGGCCACCCCTTCCCGCGTCCCCCTGGGAACTTGGGAACCGGCAACTGGGAACCTGGCGCCGCAGCGCCATGCAATTTGCATGAGACCCGTCCTTCATGCATTCTGCATACATGGAAGCCAGCGACTTCGTCGCCGCACGCAACCGCCTCGGCCTCTCCCAGGCCGCCATCGCCGCCGCCCTCGGCGTCGACCAGGCCACCATCAGCCGCTGGGAGTCCGGCCGCACCCGCATCCCCGCCGCCGTCGATTTCGCCGTTGCCGCCCTCAAGGAGAACGCACCCATGCCCACGGAAGCACGCCCGCGCATCCTCATCGCCGATCCCGTCGCCCCCGAGGGCATCGAAATGCTCCGCGCCGTCGGCGACGTCGACGTCAAGACCGGCCAGCCCCAGGACACCCTCATCGACATCATCGGCAACTACGACGCCCTCGTCGTTCGGTCCGAAACGAAGGTCACACGGGCCGTCATCGAAGCCGCCTCGAAGCTCACCGTCGTCGGCCGCGCCGGCGTCGGCGTCGATAACATCGACCTCCCCGCCGCCACCGAACGCGGCGTCATCGTCGTCAACGCCCCCCAGGGCAACACCGTGGCCGCCGCCGAACACACCATAACCCTCCTCATGGCCCTCGCCCGCCACGTCGCCCAGGCCGATGCCTCCATGCGCGCCGGTAAGTGGGCCCGCAAGGACTACATGGGCACCGAAGTGCGCGGCAAGACCCTCGGCATCGTCGGCCTCGGCAAGATCGGCTCCGAAGTCGCCCGCCGCGCCGTGGCCATGGAGATGCAGGTTCTCGCCTTCGACCCCTTCGTGCCCGCCGAGCGCGCGAAGGCTCTCGGGGTCGAATCCGTTGACTTCGAGCAACTCCTCATGCTCTCCGACTTCCTCACCGTCCATCCCCCGCTCACCGCCTCCACCAACGGCATGATTGGCGCCGAGCAGATTGCGAAGATGAAGGACGGCGCCCGCCTCATCAACGTCGCCCGCGGCGGCATCATCGATGAGGCCGCCCTCGCCGAGGCCGTGAAGTCCGGCAAGCTCGCCGGCGCCGCCATCGACGTCTTCACCGAAGAGCCCATCAACCGCGACAACCCCCTTCTCGGCGAACCGCGCATCATCCTCACCCCCCACCTCGGCGCCAGCACCGCCGAAGCCCAGGAACGCGTCGCCCTCGATGTCGCCGAGCAGATCGTCGAGATCCTCTCTGGCAAACCCGCCCGCTACGCCGTCAACGCCCCTATGCTCGCCCCCGAGACCCTCCAGGTCGTTCAGCCCTACATGACCGTCGCCGAATCCGTCGGCGCCATCGCCACGCAGCTCGTCACGGGCAAGCTCACCGGCATCGAAATCGACTACTACGGCGAAATCACCGAGCACGACGTCACGCCGCTGCGCGCCTCCATCATCCGCGGCCTCCTTCGCCCCATTAGCGAAGAGAACGTGAACATGGTGAACGCCAACCTCATTGCCCAGTCCCGCGGGTGGCAGCTCGATGAGCGTATGAAGCCCTCGCACGAAGTCTTCCACAACCTCGTCCATGTCAAGGTCCAGACCACCGACGCCGAGGTCGCCGTCGCCGGCACCGTCCAGCACGGCCAGCCCCATATCGTCATCATCAATAGCCTGGACGTGGACCTCATCCCCGAACGCGGCACCTTCCTCCTCGCCTGCGACAACGAAGACCGCCCCGGCATGATCGGCCGCGTCGGCACCCTGCTCGGCAAGTTCGATATCAACATCCGCTCCATGCAGGTCGGCCGGCGGGGCCGCCGGGGCCGCGCCCTCATGCTCATCGCCGTCGATGAACGCCCCACCGAGGAACAGCTCGGCGAAATCGAGGCGATCGACGGCATCTACAACGTCCGCTTCGTCGCTTTTTAGCTCTCGCCGCCCGCCACGCAAAAGGCCGCCCCTTCGGGGCGGCCTTTTTCCACGTTCCCGGCGGCAGGGTCAGCCGCTGTGGCTCATCGCCATCGCGCAGTTGTTGCAGCAGTACTGCTTTCCGTCCCGTTCCACCATCGACGACCGGTCCTGGATTTCGACCTTGCAGTGCGCGCAGTGTGGTCCACCGTGTGCCATGGGGTGCCTCCTTGGGTGTGTTCCCGCCATCGTCTCCGCGCGCCCATCCACGCCGCGTAGCGCCCCTGCCGCCCTCCTGCACGAATCCATCGCGGTCGTAGCGCCGTGCCTGCCTGCCTTGTTCAGAGCCATCGGCTGACGGCCGGCGGCCAACAGCCAGCCGCTAACAGCTAACAGCTGCCCGCGCGTATAGTCCGCGCCTACCACGAACCGCGAGGTCTCCCATGACACGGCCTGTCCTTCGCACCCCCCTCTGCGACCTGCTGGGCATCGAATACCCGGTCATCTCCGCCGGCATGGGGCCCGTTGGCGGCGGCGCGCGCGCCGTGGCCCTCGCCGAGCTCACAGCCGCCGTCTCTAACGCCGGCGGCCTCGGTGTCATCGGCGGCGCCGGCTTCAGCCCCGACCGCCTCCGCGAGGAGATCGCCAAAGTCCGCTCCATGACCGACCGCCCCTTCGGCGTCGATCTCCTCCTTCCCTCCAACTTCCTCGGCGGTGCTGCCAGCGGCGAAATCCCCCGCGACCCGCGCGACCTCATCCCCGAATCCAGCAAGGCAGGGATGCGCAAGATCGCCGGCGACCTCGGCATCGAATGGAAGCCCATCGAGCAGGTCGCGAACCCCATGGCCAATCGCCGCCAGGGCGGCGGCATGTCCGACGACCAGATGGAAGTCGTCATCGAAGAGCGCGTGCCCGTCTTCGCCGCCGGCCTCGGCACCCCCGCCCCCTGGCTCGACCGTCTGCATGCCAACGGCACCAAAGTCCTCTCGCTCGTCGGCAACACCAAGAACGCGAAGCGCGTCGCCGCCGCGGGCGTCGATGTGGTCGTCGCCCAGGGCACCGAGGCCGGGGGCCACACGGGCCGCGTCGCCACCATGGCCCTCATCCCCCAGGTCGTCGATGCCATCTCCCCGACGCCCGTCGTCGCCGCCGGCGGCATCGCCGATGGCCGCGGCCTCGCCGCCGCCCTCGCGCTCGGCGCCATCGGCGTCTGGTGCGGCACTGCCTTCCTCGTCGCCGACGAAGCGAACCAGCCCGATACCCAGAAGCAGCGCATCCTCGCCGCCACCGACGAAGACACCCGCATCACGAAGCTCTACAGCGGCAAGACCATGCGCAACATCACCAACCCGCTCATCGAAGCCTGGGAAGCCGCGAACATTCCCGCCATGCCCATGGGCCTCCAGGGCGCCCTCACCGGTGACCTCCTGAACTCCGTCCGCGCCGCCGGCCGCGACGACCTCATGATGAACGCAGCCGGGCAGATCTCCGGCCTCCTCACGAAGTCTCGCCCAGCCGCCGACATCCTCCACGACATGGTCGCCCAGGCGGCCGACATCCTCGCCCGCCGCCTCCCCGCGGTGGTCACCGCCATCCCCGGGTAGGCCATTCCTCAGTCGCTGGCGAATCCCACGCGTTCCGCCAGCGCCACCAGCACGGCATCCAGCAGCGCCAGCCGGTCGCTGGAGGTCTCGATGCGCACGCTGCCCTCCCCCGTCCATGGCCGGGCAGAGGCCGCCTGCCCGAGATACACCTCCCAGCGGCCGTCCGACCACGGGTCGCTTCCCTCCGCGGCGCGCCGCTCCAACCGTGCGCGCACCACGTCCGGCGCCGCGTGACACTCCACCGCCAGGAACGCTGCCCCGGCCTCGCGAGCGGCCTCCGAGGCGGCGGCGCGCTCCTCCTGCCGCCGGAAGGTGCCATCGAGCACGACGCTCCGGCCTTCGCCGAGGGTCTGGCGGGCCCGCTCGCGCATCGCCGCGTACACGGCCCGGTTCATCTCCTCGCCGTACAGCCCCTCGTCCTGGCCCGCGAAGACGTGCTCCCCGGGCGCGATGCCCGCCATGCGCTTGCGCACCTCATCCGCGTTCACGTACTCCGCCGCGAGTGCCTCGGCCAGGGGCCGCGCCAGCCAGCTCTTTCCCGTGCCCGTCAGCCCCCCAACGATGACCATCGCCGGCCGCGCCTCACCTGTGGCGAACCGCAGGGCCGTCCACGCGAACCGCCGCGCCTCGATGCACGCGGTCTCGCGCGCGGGCGCGCCCGGCGGCAGTTCCCCGGCGCGCAGCGCCGCCACTTTCGCACGAACGACTGCCCGGTACGCCGCATAGAACCCCAGCACGCCCGCGAGCTCGTCTCCCGAGCGGACGCGGTACTCCGCGGCGATAACCTCCGCCGCTCGCGGCCGCCCCATCGCGGCCACATCCATCACCAGGAACGCGATGTCCGCCGCGACATCGATCTCCCGCAGCCGCCGGCTGAACTCGATGCAATCGATCACCTCGATTCCGCCCCGTTCCAGGTAGACGTGCTCGGCCCGGAGGTCGCCGTGGCATTCACGAACCGCCCCGTTCGCAGCCCGCGCCGCCAGCAGCGCCCGCTCCTCCCGCAGGAATCGCCGAGCCCCGCGCTCCAGCACTTCCAGGAAGGCGCCGGGCATCGCGACCCCGGGCATGTGCCGCAGCTGCGCGAAGTTCTCCATCACGCTCACCCGCACCGCGGGCGCCATCGCCCGTCGCGGTTCGCCCGGCCTTGCATCGCAATGGAACGCCGCGACCACATCCGCGACCGCGCGGCACTCGGCGTCCCCCGCCCGCCCGTCGCGCACCATCGCCGCCAGCGAGTCGCCATCATCGAGCCGCCGCATCACCACGAGGTGGTCGATCACTCGCCCGCGGCCACCGAGCGCGAAGCCCTCCCCGCCAGGCCCTTCGCGCACCGCGATCACGCCGTCGTACACGCCCGGCGCAAGACGGCGGTTGAGCGCCACTTCGCGTTCGCACATGAGCCGCCGGCGGCGGGGCGTGCCATAGTCCAGGAAACCGAAGTCCACCGCCTTCTTCAGCTTGAACGCCCGTTCCCGCGTCAGGAACACCACCGACGCGTGCGTCTCCCGCACCTCGACGCCACCGCCGCTGCCTGGCAGCACGCCCGGCACGGCCAGCGCGCGGATCAGGCCATCCTGCTCCATGCACCCATCGTCTCTTCCGCCGCAAGCCGCCGCGAGGGCCACTCGTGCCGCGAGCGGGGGTCAGGCGGCGCGGCGCAGCGCCTCGTCACCGGTCTGCCCGCTCAGCCGCGAAAGGCCGGGCAGCCCGAGCACGTCGAACAACGCCTCAACACAGTCGGGATCCAGGTGCGGCCCGGCGTCCTTCGCCATGATTGCCGCCGCCGCCTGCCACGTCATCGCCCTGCGGTACGGCCGATCGCATGTGAGCGCGTCCCATACGTCGCTCACCGCCACGATGCGCGCCTCCAGCGGGATCTCATCTCCCTTGAGCCCATCGGGGTATCCGCGCCCGTCCATCCGTTCGTGATGCGCCCGGATGATGGGCGCCACAGCCGCGAGCGCCTCTGATCGCACGGCCAGGTGCCAGCCCCGCGTCGTGTGCCGCTTCACCACCTCGAACTCCTCCGGGGTCAGCGCCCCCGGCTTCCGCAGGATGCTGTTCGGCACCCCGAGCTTCCCGACATCGTGCAGCCGGCCCGCCAGACGCAGCGTGTCCATCCGCTCCCGCCCGATTCCGATTCGCCTCCCCACCATCACGGTGAGGTCCCCGACGCGCTCGATGTGTCCCGCCGTCTCGGTGTCCTTTGCCGCGATCGCCGCCCCGAGCGCGTGCATCGCCCGCGGGTCGCGTGCGCGGATCCCCGCCACCTGCCGTCGCAGAAAGAGCCCCTCCACGATGGCGCCCAGGTCGCCGGTCACGCGGTACTGCCAGTACAGCGAACCCGCCGCCAGCCCGAATCCGGCCAGCATCGCGAAGTGGTACAGCCACCACGAAAGGTGCCAGAGCTCGCCCTCGAGCATGAACACCTGTGCCTCGATCAGCAGCGCCATGCCCGCCGCCATCGCCCCCTGCAGCGGCAGATACGCCAGCCGGTGTGCCTGCAAGAAGCGCCCGCCCGCGAAGAACAGCGCGCTTACCGCGAGTCCCCCCACGATCAGCCGCAGCGGATTGCTCCCGATCGGCACCCGGCTCATCGTCGCCGGCCACCACAGCGCGATCGCCATGTGGGCCGTGAGACCGGCTCCCACCGCAGCCGCGATCGCGAGCCGCCAGCGCACGATGAACCGGCTCACCCGCCCCGGGAGGTCCAATGCCGCAAGGGCGAAGAACAGCGCGCTCACGAACAGGCTCAACTGCGCCGAATACCCGACCACCTTCAGCCGCGCGATGCGCGTCGCCAGCGCCGGCGGCGGTCCCGCCGGCGGCGCCACGGCGTTCTGCCCGTACTCGCCAGGGGGCTCGACCGCGTGCCCCGCGTGAGGAGACGCCCCCGTGTCATCGAACAACGGCGACGTGCCGAGCCCGTGCGCGAGGAAGATCGTCGCCATCGCCACGAACCCCAGCGCCAGCAATGTTGTCCGTCCGTCCGGAACGTGTTGCGCACCCGCCAACACCGCCAGTGCGAGCCCGGCCGCGATCGCCGCGACCACGCTCACGACCGCGAAGTGCGAATTCGCCGACCCGAACGTGGGGTCCCATTCCGGGAACGCCTTCAGCACCAGGAACAACGCCGGGAAGGCCACGACCACCGCCACCGCGGCCACCGCGTCGCGCCGCCGCCCGAGGCCCGGACCGGGCATTCGCATCCGTCGCCGCCTCGCGTACGCCGTCTCCATCCCGTGCTCCCGCCTCCGTGATCACGCGAAAACGCGCACTCTGTCACCTTATCGGCGGAAACCCGCCGCCCCTTGAGCCCGGCGATGCAAACGCCAGCCTCTGGTAAACTCCCCCTGCCCGTATCGGGGGGACGTCCCGGCGAGGCACCACGGGAGAGCCCATGTACCGCAGGATCTTCACCGGCATCATCGACCAGGGAAAGACCCGCGGCTTCCTTGACGCCATGCGCGACGCGAGCACCCACCAGGAACAGCGCGGCATCCGTGCCCGCACCATCATCTGGGGCTCCATGACTGGCCAGACCAACGGCGTCCTCATCGTCAGCGACTTCAATACGATGGAAGACCTCGAACGCTTCTCCGACCTCGCCGCCGAGGATGCGAGCTTCGCCGACGTCCGCCGCGGCGTCCGCACCAACATGCTCTTCGACCACAACGATGTCTCCATCCACCGCATGGCCTACCACTCCGAGGGCCTCTACTCCTCCGAGGAGGCGACCGCGCCGCGCCGCTACATGCGCGTCCTCGCCGGCGAAGTGAAGCCCGGCAAGCACCGCGAATTCGTCATGGCCATCTCCGTCGCCCTTGAGTACCAGAAGCAGCGCGGCATCGATGCCGTCACCAGCGTCTGGACCGCCGTCACCGGCCAGACCAGCGGCATCTCCGTCGTTGCCGAGTTCGACACCCTCGCCGAGTTGGAGAAATTCGACGAAATGGCCCAGAAGGACGCCGACTTCGCCGAGCTCCGCAAGGCCACGCGCGAATGCATGGTCTTCCTCACCAGCCAGGTCTCCATCTACCGCAACCTGCTCTAACCTCCGCCCCCCGCGTCGCCCGGCCACCAGCGGTACCGGGCCAGGTCCGTGCGCCCGTTCGCATCGAAGCGGATGCCCTCAGCCTCGAGCAACGCCCGCTGCAGGTCCGCCTGCGCGCCCCGCCCTTTGAGGCTGATGGCCCCCGTCGCGTTGATCACCCGCCACCAGGGCACGTCGCTGCCCGCCGGCAGGTTGTGCAGGGCATAGCCCACCGCGCGCGACGCCATCGGCGCCCCAAGCTCCACCGCCACATGCCCATACGTGATCACGCACCCCGGAGGGCAGCGCCGCACCAGCGCATACACGCGGTCGTAGAAGGTCTCCCGGTTTTCGCGCCCGGCCATGGGCGCGTAGTATCGCCCGGCCATGCACGAACGCTCCACGCCCGCGGCCCTCGAAGGCATCCGCGTCATCACCACCGGCCAGATCCTGGCCGCGCCCTACTGCTCCGTCCTCCTCGGCGAATTCGGCGCCGAGGTCATCAAGGTCGAACAGCCCGGCGTCGGCGACCCGAACCGCGATAACCTCTCCTTCTCCCAGGACAACCGCGGCGTGAAGTCCGTCACCATCGACCTCCACGGCGCCGAGGGGCAGCACCTCTTCCGCCGCCTCTGCGATACCGCCGACATCCTCGTCGAGAACTTCCGCCCCGGCACCCTCGAAGGCTGGGGCATCGGCCCCGATTCCCTCCGCGAATCCAACCCCGGGCTCGTCTGTGTGCGCATCAGCGGCTACGGCCAGTCCGGCCCCTACCGCGACCGTGCCGGCTTCGACCGTGTCGCCCTCGCATTCGCTGGCATCACCTACGTCACCGGCTACCCGGACCGCCAGCCCGTGCGCCCCGGGTACTTCGTCGCCGATTACGGCGCCGGAACCTTCGCCGCCTTCGGGGCCCTCGCCGCGCTCGAAGCCCGCCGCCACACCGGGCGCGGCCAGGATGTCGATGTCGCCCTCTACGAAGCCGTCTGGCGCATGAGCGGGATGCACGCTGGCGGCTATGGAAAGAGCGGCGCCAACCGCGAACGCTCTGGCAACTACTTCCCCGGCGTCATCCCCGCCGAGCAGTTCGAGACCAGCGACGGCCATTACCTGGTCATCAACGCCACCACCCAGCGCGCCTTCGAACGGCTTTGCGGCGCCATCGGCCGCCCCGAACTTATGAAGGACCCGCGCTTCACCCCCCGCGCCGCCCTCATGGCGAATCACGCCGATATCCACGCCATCATCGGCACCTGGGTCGCGACGAAGACGCTCGACGAATGCCAGGCCGCCTTCGACGCCGCCGGCGTTCCCGCCACCAAGGTCTACGCCACCAGCGACATCCTCGCAGACCCCCATTACCAGGCCCGCCAGCAGATCCTCACCGTCGAGAACCCCGAGTACGGTCCCGTGCTCCAGCCCGGCGTCGTCCCCTACCTCACCGGAACGCCCGGGCGTGTCGCCCACGGCGCGCCCGCCCTCGGCGAGCACACCAACGATGTCCTCACCACCCTCCTCGGCATCGATGCCGAGGCCATCGCCGGCCTCCGCGCCCGCAAGGTCATCTGAGTTCGCGACTGCGGGCGTTCGCGCCATGCGCGCGAACGCCTCAGGCCACGCTCCCCACGGCGCCCGCGAACTGGGCGTTGTAGAGGTTGGCGTACGCTCCCCCGCGAGCGAGAAGCTCGGCGTGATTGCCCCGCTCCACGATCGGGTGGCTCACCGCGAGCGTCAGCGCCCGCAGGTAGCGCGCCGCCGTCACCGGGTCGGTCCGGAGGCGGCGCCGGGCGGATTCGACGATGGCCACCAGCCCCGCGAAATCCTGCGGTGGCGCCGGCGGAGGCCCCACGCCCCCCACGCCCCCCACGCCCGCCGCGGGCCGCCAGATGTTCGCGAACCGCCGCTGCAGAATGCCCACCGCCTCGGCGAGCTGCTCCTCGAACCCGAGCGTGGCAGCGATCGCGGCGAGCGCCCGCTCCGTG
>JAYRRO010000057.1:0-4181 GCA_041910095.1 Dehalococcoidia bacterium | reverse complement strand
GGGCAACCGCGGCACCGATAACTGGGACGACGACGAGCTGGGGAAGGTCTACGACGCGAAGGTGGTGCGGCGCATCCTGCCGTACCTGGCCGCCTACAAGCCGCAGGCCGCGCTCGCCTTCGGCTGCATGATGGTGCAGGCGCTTACGAGCTTCCTGCAGCCGCTGGTCATCGGCTTCACCGTGCAGGCCGGCATTCGCGGCGATTCGGACCGCGTGACGGTGCTCCTCGGCGTGATGATCGGCATGGCCGCCGCCAGCCTCGCGGCCGCCGTCGGCCAGCAGCTCGTGACCGCCTGGCTGGGCAACCGGCTCCTCCTGCGCCTGCGCACGGAGATGTATGACCACATGCAGGGCCTCTCCCTCAGCTTCTACGACGAGATGGAAGTCGGCCGCATGATCAGCCGCCTCACCAGCGACGTCACCGTGATGCAGGACCTGCTCACCTCGGGCACGCTCACCTTCGCGATGGACATCATCGGCCTCGCCATCGTCATCATCGTGCTCCTCAGCGTCGATTGGCAGCTCGCGCTCGTGACCTTCGCGATCGTGCCGCCGCTCGTCGCGCTCATGGTCTGGTGGGCGAAGCACGCGCGGGCCGCGTTCATCAACGTCCGCGTGAAGGTGAGCGCGCTCTACGGCACGCTCGCCGAGAACGTCTCGGGCGTGCGCGCCGTGCAATCGATGTCCCGCGAGGACGTGAACGCCCGCCAGTTCGACCGCCTGAACCAGGAGAACCGCAACGCGAACCTGTGGGCGGGCATGCTCAGCGCCGCCATCATGCCGGTCATCGAAGTCGCCGTGGCCATCGCCATGGCGGCCGTCGTCATCGTCGGTGGCCTGCGCGCGCTGAACGCCGCCGATGTCGATGTCGCGCGCTTCTTCCTCATCCTCACGTCCTTCACCATCTACGTGACGCGCTTCTTCGACCCAATCCGCGACCTCGTGCTGCAGTACACCATGCTTCAGCGCGCCATGGCCGGCGGCGAACGCATCTTCCAGGTGCTCGATACCGAACCCCGCATCCAGGACCGCCCGGACGCGATCGAGCTCGAAGAAGTCGAGGGCCGCGTGGATTTCGACCACATCGACTTCCACTACGTGCCGGGCGTGCCGATCCTCCGTGATGTCGACCTGCACGTGAAGCCGGGCGAGACGATCGCCTTCGTGGGCCACACCGGCGCGGGCAAGACGACGATCACCTCGCTCGTGAGCCGCGGGTACGAAGTCACGGGCGGCGCCATCCGCATCGACGGGCACGACATCCGCGACGTGAAGCGGCGTTCGCTCACTCGGCACATGGGCGTGGTGCTCCAGAACCCATACCTGTTCAGTGGCACCATCCGCGAAAACATCGCCTACGGCCGCCCGGAGGCGACGCAGGAAGCGGTGGAGTCGGCGGCGCGGGCGGTCGGCGCCGATGAGTTCATCAGCCGCCTGCCGAAGGGCTACGACACGGTGCTCCAGCAGCGCGGGCAGAACCTTTCGGTTGGCCAGCGGCAGCTGATCAGCTTCGCGCGGGCCATCCTCGCGTCGCCGCGCATCCTTGTGCTCGACGAAGCCACGGCCTACGTCGATACCCAGACCGAGGTCATCATCCAGAAGGCACTGCGGGAGCTGCTGAAGAACCGCACGTCGTTCGTCATCGCCCACCGCCTCTCCACCATCCGCGAAGCGGACCGCATCGTGGTGCTGGACAAGGGCCAGGTGGCGGAAGTGGGTTCGCACGATGAGCTGCTCGTGCACGACGGCATCTACGCGAACCTCTACAAGATGACCTATGCCCAGGAACAGGCGCAGAAGGACCAGGCCTCCGTCGGCGAAGACGAAGCCGTGGCCATGCGCCGCCGCGGCGACCTGGGCATGACCGGGGCCCCCGCGCCCGCGGGCGGCCAATAGAGTCGAGGGTTTCCCCACGTTCCCTCGCGAGCGAAGCCAGTCCCCGGTTCCAAGTTCCCGGTTCCCAGGGGATCGGCCCCTCGTTGGGCGTTCGCCCCATCGGGGAGGCAGCATCCCCCGGGGCAGCCCCTGGGAACCGGGAACCGGGAACTGGGAACTTCTCTTCTCTTTCCTCCTTTCTCTTTTCTCTCTACATTCCCCCCATGTTGGCTCGCCTCTTCGTGTTGGTTGCGGTCCTGGCCGTGCTCTCGGTGGTGTTCGGGGTGCTGGAGCGGCTTTGGCCTTCGGTGCGGGGGCAGCGGCGCCGCCGGCCCGGGCTCGGGACCGACATCGCCTGGTGGTTCTGGGACCCGCTGGTGAACAAGACCATCTCATTCATCGGCGTCATCGCCGTGGTGGTGCCCGTCGCCCTCGTACTCACCGCCGGGATGGAAGGCGACACCCTGAAGGCGAAGCTCGAGGCGCGCGAGACGTGGCTTTCGGCGCCGCCGCTGTGGCTGCAGTCGCTCCAGCTGCTCGTGCTCTTCGATGTCATCGGCTACTGGTCGCACCGGGCGTTCCACCGCGTTGAGATGCTGTGGCGCTACCACGCCGTCCATCACAGCTCGCGCGAGCTGGATTGGCTTTCGGCCGTGCGCGTGCACCCCGTGAACGAACTCGGCACGCGGGTGGTGCAGTCGGTGCCGGTGGTGCTGCTGGGGTACGACACGAGCCTGGTGGCCGCCTTCGTGCCGCTGCTCACCTTCTACGCCATCGGCCTGCACGCGAACCTGCGCTGGAACTTCGGCTGGTTCCGGTACGTGATCGCGAGCCCGGTGTTCCACCGCTGGCACCACACGACCGAGCTGGAGGGCCTCGACCGCAACTTCGCGGGCATGTTCCCCGTCCTCGATGTCGTCTTCGGCACGCTCTACTTCCCGAAGGACCGCCAGCCGCTCGAATTCGGCATCCTCGGGGACATGGTCCCCGACAACCTCCTCCGCCAGCTCGCATACCCGTGGCGGGCGCGCGCGGAGCGCGCGCCCCGGCGCACAGAAATGAGGAAGGAGAAAAAGGGTGGCCAGGCGGGATCTGCCGTGGCGGTGGGCAGGCTCGTTTCTCTTTTCTCTTTCCTCTCCCGACCCCAAGATCGGCCTGATGGATACCGCCGCCTATCTCGCGCGAATCGGGTACCGGGGGAGCCTTGAGCCCTCCGCGGCGACGCTGCGGGCGCTGCATCGCGCGCACATGCTGGCGGTGCCCTTCGAGAACCTGGACATTTTCGGCGCGCGCCGCCACCTCACGCTCGATACCGCGGCCTTCTTCGCGAAGGTCGTGGGCGAACGCCGGGGCGGGTTCTGCTACGAACTGAACGGCCTCTTCGCCGAGCTGCTGGGCACCCTCGGCTTCAGTGTGTCATTCCTCTCGGGGCGGGTGGCGAAAGGCACGAAGGCGGGGCCCGAGTTCGACCACATGCTCCTGCTCGTGCCCGCCGATGGCGTGCGCTGGATCGCGGATGTCGGTTTCGGCGATTCCTCGCTCGTGCCCCTGGACCTGGACCGCGAAGGCCCTCAGGGCGAGCCCGAGGGCGGCTTCAAGCTTGTCCGCGACGGCGGGGAGCCCGGCTTCACCTCGATGTACGGCCTCAGCGAGGCGGGGAAGTGGGTCGAACGGTACCGCTTCTCGCTCGCGCCGCATCCGCTGGCGGACTTCGCCGGCATGTGCGAATACCACCAGACATCGCCCGATTCCAAGTTCACCCAGAACCGCGTCTGTTCACTGCCAACCGCGACCGGCCGCGTGACGCTCTCCGGCAACCGCCTGACCCTCGTGGAGGAGGGCCGCCGCACGGTCCAGCGGCTGGACGAAGCCGCGTTCGCCAGCGCCCTCCGCGCGCGTTTCGGCATCGAACTCGGGGACTAGAGACAGAGAAATGAGAAAAGAGGAAGGAGAAACGTCGCTACGCGGCCCGGGTTCCCGGCCCCCCGGGGTTGTCCCGCTTCGGCGTCGGGCCCCCTTTCCTCCTTCCTCTTTAGTCTTTTCTCTCGTTCTTGACCGATTACGGGCGTGCGGCGAAGGTGGATCAAGACGTTGCAGTGGCATGACAGCCGTGGGAGAGCCGCGGGCGGAGGATGTCGCGAATGGACGAGGAGGACGGCATGTTCACGGTGGTTGGCACCCTCACGCAGGAAGAGCTCGCGCGCTGGCGCATGGCCCAGGCCCGCCTCAGCGCCATCGAGGACAAGCCCGACGCCTACAGCGCCACCGACATCGAGCAGGCCTACCTCGCCAACTGGAAGCTCGG
>JAYRRO010000056.1:0-9127 GCA_041910095.1 Dehalococcoidia bacterium | reverse complement strand
GGGTGAACGCGCGCTGGTGAATACCGGCATCGTCATCGAATTGCCGCCGGCAACGGAGGCGCAGGTTCGTCCGCGCAGCGGCCTGGCGTTGAAGCATGGGGTGACGGTCCTGAACGCACCCGGCACGATCGATCACGGGTATCGCGGCGAGATCGGCGTGATCCTGATCAATCACGGTCAGGAACCGTTTCACGTCGAGACGGGCATGAAGATCGCTCAGATGGTCATCGCCAATGTGCCGGGCGCACTGGAAATCCCGCTGGAGCGCGCGGGCGACTTCGGCGGCCACGGGGTCGATATCGATGGCGTCCACATGCCCCGCTCCGAGCAGGATGGCGCCGATCGCCAGCACGCCCGAGCCGGTGCCGACATCGAGCACTTCCACGCCCGGCGTGACGTGCGCTTCCAGCGCGGCCAGGCAGAGGCGGGTCGTTTCGTGGTGGCCGGTGCCGAACGCCTGCCCGGGGTCGAGGCGGATGACGAGCTGGTCCGGCCGCGCTTCGTGGTCGATCCAGGAGGGGACGATCAGGATGCGCCCCCCGAAATCGACGACGCCGAAGAATTCGCGCCAGGAAACGGCCCAGTCCTGTTCGTAGAGGGGTTTCGCGATGAGCTCGACCTCGGGGAAGGCCTCCATGGCGTGGCGAAGGTCCTCCGTGAGGACGGCGCCGAGCTCGCTCGCGGGGAGGTAGACGCGGAGGAGGACCGGCTCGTTGGGGCGCACGCGGAAGCCCTTTTCGGGCCCGAGGATATCGACGGGCTCCTCGACGGAGACGCCCCCGGGGGCGACATCGCGCATCACCGCAGCCACGGCATCGACGAGCGCGGGGGGGACGTGGGCGGTGATTTCGAACCAGAGCATGGGACCATGGAACCACGCGCGCGAGCCGGACGCGAGTCGAGCGAGTTCCCAGTTCCAAGTTCCCGGTTCCCAGGGGATCGGCCCCGTGGGGGCCTATGCGCGCTCCGGGGAGGCTGTCCCCCCGGGGTAGCCCCTGGGCACTGGGCACTGGCAACTGGTTACTTGATCGCCGTCAGGACGATGTCGCGGGCGATGGGGCCGGCTTCGATGCTGCCGGACCCGCCTTCGTCCAGCACCACCGCCGCCACCGCGCGCGGCGTGTTTGCGGGGGAGAAGGCGACAAAGAGGACGTGCTGTTGCGCGCCCGCGTCCTCGGCGGTGCCGGATTTGCCGCCGAAGTCGGTGTAGCCGGCGTTGGCGAAGGCGGCGCTGGCGGTGCCGCTTTCGCTCGTGACCAATCGCAGGCCCAGCTTCAGGTGCGCCGATTGCTCCGCCGTGAGCGGGATCGGGTTGCGCACTTTCGCCTCCTCGCCCTTGACCACCACGGGCACGCGCAGTGACCCGGCGAGGAAGGAGCTGTAGGCGTTCGCCAACTGCAACGGCGTGATCAGCAGGTCGCCCTGGCCGATGCCCAGGTTCACGGAATCGCCCGGGTACCAGATTTCGCCCTTCGTCTTCTTCTTCCACGCCGGGTCGGGCACGAGGCCGGCCTCGTCGGAGATGCCCACGGCCCCGCTTTCGCTGCCGAATCCGAACATGCGCGCGACATCCGACAGGAACGCCTCCTTGCCATCGACCATGTAGATGGAATAGGCGATTTCGTAAAAGACCGGGTTGCAGGATCGCATGAGCGCCTGGGCGATGGTCTGCGGCCCCTGCGTGCCCTCCCAGTTGCGGCGCGCGGGCGTGATCGTGTTCCAGCTGGCCCCGCAGAAGATGGTGTCCGATGGCTTGTACAGCCCGGAAAGCAGACCCGCCGCACCGGTGATGAGCTTGAAGGTCGACCCGGCCGAATAGAGGCCCGTCGCGGCGCGGTTGGCCTGGGGCGAATGCGGCGCGTTCGCCAGCGCCTGAAGGGCCGCGCGGTCGCTCCGTTCGAAGGCGTCCGGGTCGAAGGTGGGCGAGCTGTTCATGGCGAGCACCGCGTTCGTCCGTGGGTCGAGGACGACGGCGGCCCCGGCGCGCGACCCCAGCCGTGCCTGCGCCGCCACCAGCGTCGCGGAATCGAGCGTGGTCGCGACATCCTGCCCGGCGACGTACTCCTTCGAGGCCACGATTTTCACCACGGTCGTGTTGTCGCTCTCGACCAGCCGTAACTCGGCGCCGTGCTGGCCCGCGAGCGTCTTTTCGAGCGAGGCTTCGAGGCCGGTGGCGCCGGTGCGGTCACCGGCGCGGAAGCCCTGGCCGCGGCGCTGGTCAAGCTCCTCCGCGGTGAATTCGCGCGTGTAGCCAACGACGTGCGCGGCCGCCCCCCCGAGCGGGTGCACCCGCTGCGATTCGAAGAAGAGGATGGCGCCCGGCAGCGATCGCACCTTCAGGGCCGCAGTCTCGACCAGTGAATCGGGCACGGCGCCCACGGTGACGCGCTGCGTGGAGCCCCCGGGTGCGTTGAAGGCGGCATCGACCTGGTCCTTCGTGAAGCCAAGCTCGCCGAGGGTGGCCGTGAGCACCGCGCGGTCCTGCACGGCCGATCGGTTCAGGCCCAGGAAACGGATTTCGCGCGTGATGGCCAGCGGTGCGCCGTTGCGGTCGAGGATGCTGCCGCGGGTGGCGCGCTGGATGCTGCTCTTGAAGTGGCGGCCGCCGGCGAGGTCGGGATGGATGACGGCCGGGGTCCAGGCGACGAACCAGCGCGATCCGGTGCGGGAGAGGTTAAGGGTGGTGGAGTATTCGAACTCCCCGAAATAGGCTGTTGCCGCATGCACCGTGAGCCTGGCGCTGGCGCCATCGGCCGAAGCGACCGTCGCCGAGAGGGTGCGCAGGGTGAGTTCGGTCGCGAAGGCGGTGTATTCGCCCGTGAAGCTGGCGAGGGGCACGGCCGCCTGCGAGGGGCCGTCGATCATCCCGTACAGGGTGTCGTATTCGCCCGCCGACCAGGCTTTCGCGAACCGCTCGGCGGCGGCGCGTGGCGTCTCGGATGAGCCCTGGGCTGCTGGTGCCGGGGTGCCTCCGCCGCCATCGCGCGCGGGGGTACCATCGTCTCGCGTCAGCGCGCGCACGCCGGCCACGGCGGTGCCGATGAACACTCCGGAGAGGATTGCTACGAGGAAGAAGGCGCGCATCGCTGCCCCCGGCCTGTGCCGGCCCATCCCCGCGTTCGCCATGGTAGCAGCGCTCGCGCTTGTGGGGATGATCTTTTCCGCATGTTCATCCGACGGCGCCAC
Organism: Dehalococcoidia bacterium; assembly: GCA_041910095.1. Taxonomy (GTDB): domain Bacteria; phylum Chloroflexota; class Dehalococcoidia; order Tepidiformales; family Tepidiformaceae; genus Amarobacillus. The sequence goes on along the minus strand of JAYRRO010000056.1, from coordinate 5,941 downwards.
GAACCCGGGCCCGACGGTCGTGCGGCCCGCGCCCCAGGGCGACCCGCGCACCTTCCGCATGGGCTTCAGCGTGATCCCGCCGTCGCGCAGCCCCGAGGCCTACACCGGCGCCTTCGCGACCGCCGCCCAATATGGCGACATCGTCCTTCTGCAGCGCACCCCGCCATGGGAGGACTTCCTCCCCGGGGGGCGCGTTTCGAAGGCGACGGCGGACAACACGCGCTACGAAGTCGCCCTCCTCGACCAGTACAGCCACCTCAAGCGCTTCTTCGCCATCGACCCCACCGACGGCGTGGTGCAGCGTTCGCGGATCGCGAACATGCCTGCGGGGCTGGACCCGCAGGCGGGCTTCAACGACCCCTCCCTGCGCGCCTCGCTCATCGAATACGTGGCCTACGTTTCGACGAACTACAAGCCGGACTACCTGGCCATCGGGGTCGAGATCAACATGCTCGCCGAGCGGAACCCGGTGCAGTTCCAGGCCTTCGCGAGCCTCTACCGCGAGGCGTACGAGGTCGCGAAGAAGAACAACCCGAAGGGGCGGGTGTTTCCAACCTTCCAGCTGGAAGACATCGAGGGCACCTTCGAGACGAGCCATTCGCCGCACTGGGAGATCGTCGATAGCTTTCGCGGCGCGATGGACGTGCTCGCGATCAGCACGTATCCCTTCCTCGGCGATGTGCGCACGGCGGACGAGCTGCGCCCGGACTGGATTGCCCAGCTGAAGAGCCACTTCGCTGGCGAAATCATCATCGCCGAGACGGGGTACGCCTCCGCCCCCGTCGAGGGCAAGGCGAACGTGGGCACGGAGGAGGACCAGCGCGCTTACCTCGAACGGCTGCTGAGCGACGCGCAGGCGAACGGCATCGACGCCGTCGTGTGGACCGCGGCGCTCGACCCCTCGTTCGCGGCGGCGCCGCTGCGCTCGATCGGGCTGCGGCAGGCGGATGGATCGAACAAGCTCGCGTGGGAGACGTGGGAGACGTGGGCGCGGAGGCCACTGGAATAGTGCCTCGTGGAGGGAGCCGGCGGCGCGTGGCGGCGCCGCGCACGCGCCAACTGATGCGCGCCGCGGCCGTGCTCGGCATCGCGGCCATGGTGCTCACGCTCGTGGTCGCCGCGAAGGGCGCGCCCCTTCCGGGCGACGTCCGGGCGGCGCGCGCCGTCCAGGACACGGGCCTCCGGGAGAACGCGGACATCATCAACGCGCTCGGCGACTGGCGCTGGGTGCCCTTCGCGGTGAGCGCCGCGCTGATCGCGTTCGGCCTGCGGCTGGGCGGCGGGCGCACGCCCGGGCGCGTGCGCGCCGATGCGCTGGCGGCCTACGCCGTGGTGCTGCCGCTCTGGCTGTGGGCCCTGGCCCTGAAGGTGCTGGTGGCATCGCCTCGCCCGACCGCGGACTTCGGGCTGTTCATCGACCGCGCGCGCGCCACCTACGGCTTCCCCAGCGGCCACGTCTACGGGGACGTGCTGGTGTACGGCGCGATGGCGGCGGTGGCGGCGGCCTACCTGCACCCCCGCCTGGTCCTGCCCGCGCGCGCGGTCGCCGTCGCGATCATCGTGCTGGCGGGGCCGGCGCGCATCGTGGTGGGGGCGCACTGGCCGAGCGACGTCCTCGGCGCCTACCTCTGGGGCGGCTCCGCACTGTGCCTGGCGCTCGCGGTCGCGAGTTCCCGGTTCCCAGTTCCCGGTTCCCAGAGGCGACCCCGGGGGTAGCCCACGCCCGGCGCCCCGCGCCCCCTTTTCTCTTTCCTCTTTTCTCTTACCTCTTACCATGGTCGCCGTGCAGGTGTGGTCCTTCGTCAACGGCGGTTGGAAGCCGGGCGACCTTGCGTTCGCGGATTGCCGCTGGTTCGACCTTGAGGCCCCGCCCGATGGCGAGCTGGAAACATTGGGCGAACGCTTCCACCTCCACCACCTGGCCATCGAGGACTGCCGCTCGACGCGGCTGCACGCGCCCAAGGTCGATGATTTCGGCGCCTACCTCTTCATCGTCATGCACGTCCCGGCGGCGAGTTCGGCCGAGTTCGTGGAGATGGAGGAGCTCGACATCTTCCTCGCGCCCGGCACGCTCATCACCTACCGCGACCGCGCCGTGCGCGAGGTGGGGCATGTGCACGAGATGCTCCAGAACGGCATGACGATGCGCCCCGGCACCGACGGCCTGCTCTACGAGATCATGGACCGCGCCGTCGATGCGCTGCTGCCCGAGGTCGAGGCGATCGGCAACCGCCTGGACGAATTGCACGACCTCGTGCTCGAGGACCCGGGCGACACGCGCAGCCACGACATCGTCTCGCTGCGGGCGCACGCGGGACGGGTACGGCGCCTGCTCACGCCCCAGCTCGCCGTGGTGCAGCGCCTCAGCCGCGGCGAATTCCCCCAGGTCGATGAGCACAACCGCGTGTACTTCCGCGATATCTACGACCACCTCGTGCGCATCGATCTCGCGCTGGAAAACCTGCGGGAGGATGCCGAGGTGGTCCTGAGCACGTACCTGGCGCAGGTGAACAACCGCATGAGCGAGGTGATGAAGGTGCTTTCGGTGGTCGCCGCCATCGCGCTTCCCGCGACGGTGATCAGCGGCATCTTCGGGACGAACTTCGACAACGTGCCCGGGCTGCACAGCAACTGGGGCTTCGCCCTCATGATGTCGGCGATGGGCGGGCTCATGGGCGGCATGGCCCTCTTCTTCAAGCGCCGCGGATGGTGGTGAGGAAGCGAGAAGAGAAAAGAGGAAAGAGAATGGGGCCCCAGGGGCGAGGCGCCAGGCTCGAGGCGGGGGCTACCCCGGGGTAGCCCCTGGGAACTGGAACCGGCTCAGCCTTCGAGGATGAGCCGTGCCACCAGGTCCGGGGCTTCCATGGGGATGAAGTGGGTGAGGTTTGGATACGGCAGGTCGGTGCCGTGCTTGAAGTGCGCGGCGAGGCCGGGGTACGTCGGCGATGCCGACATGTCGGCCGCGTGGGCGCTGGTACGCTCGCGGGCGCGCACCACCCGCACGGGGATATCGAGCGCTTCCACGGCATCGTAGACCTCGGCCCCGTCGCCACCGCCCGCGCCCGCGTACACGGCGGCCTCGATGCGCGGCGGGCAAGCAAGCACGTACCCTTCGCCGTCCGGGTTCGGCAGGAGGCCGTGGGTCACGTAGTCGCGCAGGATGGCCGGGTCCCAGCCGTTGAAGGGCGGCCGCTTCGCGAAGCTTTCGTACATCTCCGCGGGCGATGACCAGGTGTTGCGGCGTCGCGCGGCGAAGTGCTCGCTCCCCTCGGCGCCCATCGGCGCGTACCGTTCGCGCGGCATAATCACGGGGTCGATGAGGAGCAGCGAGCGGAAGATCCCCGGGGCGAGGGCGGCGGCATGGACGACGGCGAAGCCGCCCTTGGAGTGGCCCACGCCCACCGCGTCGCGCAGGCCGATTTGGCGGGCGGCTTCGGCGACGTCTTCCCCGAAGTTGCGCCAGGGGTAGGGCGGCTCGGGCTTGTCGCTGAGGCCGTGGCCGCGCATATCGATGGCGAAGGCGTGGCGCCCTTCGAGCCGTTCGACCACCTGGTCCCAGCAGCGCGCGTGGAAGCCCGTGGCGTGGGCGAGGAAGACGGGCGTGCCCGTGCCGGGCCATTCGTAGAGCTGCAATTCGATGCCGTTGGCCCGCACGCGGGAGAGCTTGATATCGCGCATGGAGTGAGGATAGACGGCCGCCGGCTATCGGCCATCGGCTGCCGGTGTGGCCGCGTCCGGCAGCTGAGGCGAACAAGCGAAAGGGCACCCCGTGCGGAGTGCCCTTCGTGTTTCGAACCCGGGGCTGCCCGGCCGGCGGCCGGCCGCCGTTAGCCGATAGCCGTCAGTGTTTCATCCCCAGCGCCTGCTGCAGGTCGAGGTGGATGCCGGGGCCCATCGTTGTCGTGAGGGTGACGGAGCGGATGTACTGGCCCTTGGCTTCGCGCGGCTTGGCAGCGTTGACGGCTTCGATGAAGGTGGCCATGTTTTCGCGCAGCTGCTCGTCATCGAACGAGACCTTGCCGAGCGGGACATGGATGTTCGCGAGGCGGTCGAGGCGGAACTCGACGCGGCCCTGCTTCGCCTCCTCCACCGTGCGAGCGATGTCTTCGCCGGCCACGACCGTCCCCGAGCGAGGGTTCGGCATGAGGCCGCGCGGGCCGAGGATGCGGCCGAGGCGGCCGACCTTGCCCATCATCTCGCGCGTGGCGATGGCGACATCGAAGTCGGTCCAGCCGCCTTCGATCTGCTTGATCAGGTCGTCGCTGCCGACGAAATCGGCGCCGGCGGCGCGGGCCACGGAAGCGGGCTCGCCTTCGGTGAAGACGAGGACGCGCATGACCTTGCCGAGGCCGTGCGGGAGGACGGTGCTGCCGCGAATCTGCTGCTCGGCGTGGCGCGGGTCGAGGCCCGTCTTGATGTGCAGCTCGACGGTTTCATCGAACTTCGCAGGGTGGATCTCCCTGGCGAGCGCGATCGCCTCGGCGGGAGAATAGAGCTTCGTCGCGTCGACTTTTGCCGCCGCTTCCTGCCACTTCTTGCCCTTCTTGGAGGGTGCGATACCGGACATGGCTACTCGACCTCGATGCCCATCGAGCGCGCGGTGCCCTCGACGATCTTCATGGCGTCCTCGACGGTGTTGGCGTTGAGGTCGGGGAGCTTGGTTTCGGCGATCTTGCGCAGGTCGGCGATGCTGACCTTGCCCACCTTCTTCTGGCGCACGTTGCCGGACCCGCGATCGACGCCGGCGGCCTTGCGCAGCATGTCGGCGGCGGGCGGCGTCTTGAGGATGAAGGTGAAGGAGCGGTCCTCGAAGATCGTGAGCTGCGCGGGAATGATCTGGCCGGCCTGCGGGGCAGTGCGGGCGTTGTATTCCTTGCAGAACTCCATGATGTTTACGCCGTGCTGGCCGAGAGCGGGGCCAACGGGCGGCGCCGGGTTCGCTTTCCCGGCCGGAAGCTGCAGTGTCACCACTGCCCGGACTTTCTTTGCCATCTGAGTCTCCTGGCGTGCTAGCGGCGATGTGCGCGTGCCAGGCACGAGCCACCGCCTCCGCGTCTCCTGTCGCGAAGGGCAGGAGGATTCAGTATTGGGGATCGAACGCCGCTACGTCGAATCAGAGAAAAGAGAAACGAGGAAAGAGAAACGGGTGGCCGTGCGCGAGCTGCGGCGGCGCTCCGCGCACCCTTTTCTCCTTCCGCTTTTCTCCTTTCTCTCTATATCGATCACTTGCTGCTACATTTCCTCGCGCGAACCGCGTATGCTGCGACCATGCCGCCGTTGTCGCTGCCATCGTTCGAACTGAATGACGCCGGCGGCACCCCCTTCACCTTCCCGTCCGGCCGCCATGCGCTCCTCGCCGTCCTGGGCGATGGCGCGGACACGGCGACGGACGCGACGCTGCGCCTGCTGGATGCGGCCGCGTCCACGTTCGGCCAATCGATGGACATCTTCGCCGTTCGCACGGGCGGCGGCCCCGGCGCCGTGGGAGAGCGCCCCGGGCCGCACGTCACCGTGCTCGAGGACCCGGCCGGTGTCGCCCTCCGCGCGATCGCGGCGACGGCGCTGCCCGCGGCGGTGTTCGTTTCGCCCGGTGGCGAACGGCTCGACGGGTGGACCGGGTTCTCGCGCAAGGCGTGGCAGGCGCTCTTCGCCCGCCTCATCAGCGTCACGCTGCAGCCCGCGCCCGTGGTCGAATGGCTCCGTTTCCCGCCCTCGGCGCCGGCGCGAGAACTCGCCCGCGATGCCGCGAGGCCTGGCCGGTGAAGTACCGCGGCCCGGGCTTCCATGGGTGGGAAGGCGCGCTCGAAGGCACGCGCTACGACGCCCACCAGCAGGACGCGAAATCCGATGTGGGCCCAACGACGCGCCGCGACCCGAACACGACGCACTCCTTCGGGCGCCCGCCGCGCCCGGAATTCGGGAGCGGCTATCGCATCGTCGG
>JAYRRO010000055.1:0-3987 GCA_041910095.1 Dehalococcoidia bacterium | reverse complement strand
CTCGGAGGCGGCCGGCGGCTTGCCCCGGCGCGCGCGAGCAGCGGCACGGCGGGCGCGGCGGGCCTTTTCGGCGCGCGTGTGGCGGCTATAGAACTCCCAGCCCACCCAGGCTGCGCCGGTGATCGCCGCGAAGCCCAGGAGCGCCCACTGCAGCGGCAGGTCCCCCGAGAGGATGCCGGCGTTGGGGACGTAGAACCACGCCTCGCCGCGCACGTTGTCGACGCCAATCTCGGCGCCGTCGGCGAGGATGGCGGCATCGCCCTTCGTCACGAAGTTGTACCGGACGATTTCGCCGACCATCTCGTTCGTCTTGCCGTCGCGAATCTCGGTGATGGTGCGATGGACGGCGGCGACGCGGTGGACGAACGGCAGGCCGGTGGTCGGTTCCTTGAAGTAGAGGACGGTGCCCGGCTCGACATCCTTGCCGGCGATGGGCCGCGTGACGACGATGTCGCCGCGCTCGAGGGCCGGTTTCATGGAGTCGGATTGCACCGTGAGGATGGAGAAATCGAAGAAGCGGGTGGCGAGGATGGCAACGATGCACGTCCCGAGCGCGAGCCCGAAGACGATGCCGAAGGCGGTCGAAACAAGGCCGCGCAGCAGTCCCCAGGAAAGTCGGTTCATGCGAATGTCCATCTCTCGGCCGGCGGGCCGCTCATGGCCCGGGGCGTTCCGCTCGGTGGTTCGAAGTTAAGGACCGTTCGGTTGACTGGCGGTTGAGACAAGGGGGGCTCATGAAGGAGCCCCCCTTGCGATGTCGCGAGGTTGCGACTAGTTGCCGAGGGTCACCATCTGGACGATGGCGGTCCAGCTCACAACGTCGGCCTGGCAGGAGTCCGGCGCGTTCGCGGCGACGCTCATGTTGACGGCGAGTGCGCCGGCAAGGTTCGCGCCGTTGTCGCCGACGCGATTGAGGACGGTGTTGGCATCGGCCGCATGGAAGACCGTCACGCCCGAGAAGTTCTGCGAGCCGCAGGTCGTCTCGTCCGGCAGGCCAACCGGCTGCACGCTGTCGATGAGGACGCGGCCGCTGATCGAGTTGCCCTGGCCGTCCTTGGCGAAGCCGAGGCGGAAGGTGCCGGTGTTCGCGAGGTCGAGAAGGGCGACCTTGACGGTGTTGCCGTTGGGGCCAAGCAGGACGCCGGCGGGGGCGCCGGGGGCCGTGCTGATCGTGGCATCAAGCCCGCCGATACCGACGGCGTTGCTGCTGCTCACGCTGTCGGAAGCCTGCCACGCGAGCACGCCGCCGAGGAGGACGGCACCGACGACCGAGAAGGCCATCGCGCCACCAAAGATCTTGCGCATCATGACTGAGTTCTCTCCCTGTGCTTTCGCACCATGGGGCGCCGCCTGGCGCCGGGGGCGCTGCCCTCGACGGGCCCGCGCGAAGCTTGGCTCGTGATCCCGGGTCTCTCCGCTGCCCGGGCCGCCATGGGAGAGAGAAAGTTCAGGGGTGTCCCCAATAGTGGGAACCTCCCTTTCCGCCGACGATCCGGGTGTCAGGCCCTGGTCTTCGGTACGGTTGCCACACCGCTCTCCCGGCGTCCCCCCATTCGCGGTTGCGCCCGCGAAGGGTTCGTCTGTGCTTTTCTTCCAGGTCAACCACGACTTTACGTCGCGACACGGAGAAAGATGCAACCGCACGGCCACCCGCGTCAACCAGTTTTTTACGTGCAGGTTGCAAAACAACGCTCTGGAGACCCGGATCGTTGAGCACCTCACAGTCACCCGCCCTCCACTGTGAACCGCCTCACGAATCTGCAATCGACAATAATCCCCGCCTGAACTGGTGGAGCGACGGTGTTCCGGGGGTGTCCAGCGCGGCCGCGGGGGGGCAATGCAGGCTCCCAAATGAGCCTTTTCGGGCACGCGAAATATCACCCGGCGTCATCGATCTCCGCCTTTTGGCGGACCCCTGCATTACATAGTCATTGCACGGGAAGCATCTCCGATAACATCCGGCGCCGGGCCGCGCCTGGAGGTAAAGAGCGGAGCGCGCGCCTTTCGCATGCGCCCCATGCCGCGCGTATCGATCGACCGCGCCGGGCGCGCCATACTTCGTCCCCGGCTCCCGCCGGCGGAGGATCCGGGTGCCCGTTCCATCGCTGCTCATCGCCAATCGCGGCGAAATCGCGATCCGCATCGCGCGCGCCGCCGCCGAGCTCGGCATGCGCTCCGTGGCCGTCTTCGCGGAGGACGACGCGCGCGCGCTGCACGTCCTCCGCGCCGATGCGGCCGTGCCGCTCAAGGGCCGGGGGGCCGCCGCGTATCTCGACATCGCGCAGGTCGTGGCCGCCGCGGTCGAATCCGGCTGCGAATTCGTGCACCCCGGCTACGGCTTCCTCAGCGAAAACGCCGCCTTCGCCCGCGCCTGCAACGAGGCCGGGCTGACGTTCGTAGGCCCGCGCGCCGCGCACCTGGAACTCTTCGGCGATAAGGCCCGCGCCCGCGACCTCGCCCAGCGCCTCGGCGTGCCCGTGCTCCCCGGCGCCTTCGCCCCCGTCACCCTCGATGAAGCGCGCACCTTCCTCCGCTCGCTCGAAGGGCGGCACATGGTGATCAAGGCCGTCGCCGGCGGCGGCGGACGCGGCATGCGCATCGTCGAGCGCGAGGCCGACCTCGAATCCCTCTTCGCCCGCTGCCAGTCCGAGGCGAAGGCCGCCTTCGCCAACCCGGATGTGTACGTCGAGGAGCGCTTCGCGAATGCGCGCCACGTCGAGGTCCAGGTCATCGGCGATGCCACCGGCGCCGTCAGCCAGCTCGGCGAACGCGAATGCACCATCCAGCGCCGCCACCAGAAGCTCGTGGAGATCGCACCCAGCCCGGGCCTTTCGCCCCAGACGCGCGCACGCCTGGCCGACGCCGCCGTGCGCATGGCGAAGGAGGCCGCCTACGAGAGCCTCGGCACGTTCGAATTCCTGGTCGAATCCCATCCCGTGCCGGGGACGGCGCAGCGCTTCGCGTTCATCGAGGCGAATGCCCGCCTGCAGGTGGAGCACACGGTCACGGAGGAGGTCACGGGCATCGACCTGGTGGTGGCGCAGCTGCGCATCGCCGCGGGGGCCACGCTGGCGGAGTTGGGGCTCACGCAGGATGCGATTCCCGCGCCGCGCGGCGCCGCCATCCAGCTCCGCGTCAACATGGAAACCATCGCCGCCGATGGCGCCACGCGCCCCACGGGCGGCACCCTCACCGCCTTCGACCCGCCGGCGGGCAGGGGCATCCGCGTCGACACCATGGGCTACGCGGGGTACACCACGAGCCCGCTCTACGATTCCCTGCTCGCGAAGGTCATCGTGGCGTCGCCCTCGGCGCGCATGGAGGAGGTGGCCGCGCGGGCCTACCGCGCGCTCTGCGAATTCCGGGTCGAAGGCTTCGCGACGAACATCCCATTCCTCCAGGGGCTGCTGCGCCACCCGGAATTCATCGAGGACCGCATCCACACGCATTTCATCGATGAGCACGCGGCCGAGATCTTCAGCGAGCACGGCGCCCACCCGCGGCTCTTCGCGGAGGCCCCCGCGGCGGCGCCCCAACGCAGCGGCCTGGCCGGGGCGAAGGTCGACACCTTCGATCCGCTCGCCGTCCTCGCGCACGGCAAGGCCGCGGCCGAGAGCACACGAAACACGACAATCGATGTCGCGCCGGCCGCGGGCGAATCCGTCCTCGAGGCGCCGCTGCAGGGCACGATCGTGACCATCGCCGTGGCCGATGGCGACCTCGTCCGCAGGGGGCAGCAGGTGCTGGTGATGGAGTCCATGAAGATGGAGCACGTCATCACGGCGCCTGTGAGCGGTCACGTTCGCCACATCGCCGTGGCCCCCGGCGACGCCGTCTTCGAAGGCTCGCCGCTCGTCCATATAGAGGAAGCGGATATCGAGGGCGGCGACGCCTTCGTGGAGCAGGAGGTCGACCTCGATGCCATCCGGCCGGACCTGGCGGAGGTGCTGGTGCGACACCGCCTGACGCTGGACGAAGCGCGCCCCG
>JAYRRO010000054.1:0-1643 GCA_041910095.1 Dehalococcoidia bacterium | reverse complement strand
CCAGGGCCCGGGGGGCGGTGCTCCCGCGCAGGGCGAAGGACGGCGTGCGCCCCGCCGCGACCGCGGAGGAGGCCCACCGCCGGGAACGCCCCCGCAGGGCGGCCCGACGCGCGTCTTCCGGCGCTCCGGCGATGCACCCACGCCCGCGCGGCCACGCGAGGAGCGGGCCCCGGAGCGAAACGAGGAGTGAGGCCGCCGGCCTGTAACACTCTCGAAACGCACGCGGGGTAGGCTCGCGGTCATGGGCCTCTCCCCGGACTTCGAGATTCGCCCCGCCCGCGAAGCCGACCTCGCCGGCATCCACCGCATCTACAACGACGCCATCCTCACCACCACGGCGACCTGGGACGAAGCGCCCTGGCCGTTCTCGCGCCGTGAGCTGTGGTGGAACGAGCACGTCACCGACCCGACGACGCCGGTCTTCGTGGCCATCCGCGGCGGCGAGGTCGTGGGCTTCAGCTATCTCTCCTGGTACCGCCAGAAATCCGGCTACCGCTTCACCCGTGAGGACACCATCTACATCGACCCGGCGGTGCACCGCATGGGCGCGGGGCGCGCGCTGCTGGCGCCGGTGGTGGCTGCCGCGCGCGAACACGGCATCCGCAGCGTGCTCGCCATCATCGAAGCCTCGAACGTCGCGAGCATCGAACTCCACCGGGGCTTCGGCTTCGTTCCCGCGGGCACCCTCCACCAGGTTGGCTTCAAGTTCGGCCGCTGGCTCGATTCGACCACGATGGAGCTGCTGCTCCCTGGCCCGGGGTAGCGGCTACTCCACCGGGATGCGGCTGCGCCGTTCGAGCACCTCGTCGAGCGTCGTGCCCAGCGCCGCCTCAAGCTGGGCGATGTGCTCGTCATCGTGGCGGACCCAGCCGCGCACGAAGGATTCGACCGTGAAGGGCGGCATCCCCGGCATGTGGCCGACCCGCCGCCAATCTTCGGGCCGCAGCATACGCAGGATGGACACGCTCGCCTGGCGCTGCAGCGCGAAGTCCGCGAGGAGCTGGTCGCGGCGGTCGCGGGTGCGGTTGCGCCCGGGCTCCCAGTCCTCGCCCTCGATGAAGCGCACTTCCGGGTCGTCCTCGGCGAGCATCCGTTCGAGGGCGGCGCGCATGCAGAGGTACTCGTCGTCGCGGAAATGCGCGATCACCGTGCGAGGCGTCCAGCCGCCGGCGAGCGCCGTGTCCATCGCCTCCTCCGTCGCCTCCACGGCGAGGATGGCGAGCGTGCGCGGGGTGGCGGCGAGGCGGTCAATCAGACCAGAAGTGTACATGGGAGCAGTATAGTTCCCGGTTCCCCGTTCCCCGTTCCCAGGGAGTGCTGAGTCCTGAGTGTTGAGTGGGGCGCAACCACGTGCGGGGAGCACGGGGTAGCCCCGCCGCGGCCTCGAGCCTCGAGCCCTGAGCCCCCTTTCCTCCTTCCTCTTTTCTCTCGTCTCTTGCCCTTATGCTTCGCGAATGGCCTTCGAACACATCCGCCGCGTGCGGCGATCGGCGCGCGTGGCCCGCACGGGCGCGCGCATCTACCTCGGCTATAAGCGCACGCAGCGCAGGGCGCGGAAGCTCGGGCCCGAGGAGGCCGATGCCGCCTGGAACGCCCGCCACGAATCTGAGGCCGAGCGCCTCTATCACATGGCGGTCGACCTG
>JAYRRO010000053.1:0-14581 GCA_041910095.1 Dehalococcoidia bacterium | reverse complement strand
ATTGATGAGCGCGGCGCGGTTTTCGGGGTCGGAGAGGTCGCAGCGGATGGCGGTGGCCTCGCCGCCAGCATCCTTGATGCGCTTCACGACGGAGTTGATGCTGCCCTCGAGGATGTGGTCGCCCTCCTCGACGGTGCGGGCGGAGACGACGACCTTCGCGCCTTCCATCGCATAGCGGATGGCGATCGCCTCGCCGATGCCGCGGGACGCGCCGGTGACGACGGCGACCTGGCCGGCGAGAACGCCGTTCTTGTTGACGGTAGCTGCCATGGGAATCCTCCAATTGGTGTCGCGGCCCGCGGCCGGATAGACGCGCTCGGATGGGCTCACGCGGTGTGTGCGTGAGGCCCCGGGCAGTATAGGGCTGGCCGGGGCGCCGGGCACGCACCCTCAGACGAACGATTCGATCGCGCGGCGCTCCTCGCCGAAGGGGTCGGAGGCGAAACAGGACTGGCGGTCGAAGACCATGGTCGGGCGGCTCGCGCCGTCGTAGGCGGGCCATGCGCCGATGCCTTCGTGGGCCGGGTTGCCGGTCCGGGCGAAGGCGAGCCACGCGTCCATCATGTTCCGCGCGAGCTGCTCAACCTCGGGTCCGGTGCCGGCGAAGCGGTCCTGGGTGGGGGCATCGAGCGTGCCGAAGACGAACGGCATTTCGAGGGCATGGCACGAGCCGAGCGCGCCGCGGCGGGCGGGAGAGGCGTGGGTGAAGAGGTAGACGTACGACGCGGGCTGGTGCTGGCGCTGCGCGAGCGCGAGCTTCATGGCGCCAACGCGGAAGCGGAGGTCGGAGTCGATGGCGTCCTGGATATCGAGGTTGGTGACGGGGAGCCCCCTGGACGAGCGGGAGGCGCGGTAGGTCGCGATGAGCGCGGCGGCGTCCTCATCGGAGGCGCGTGGGACGGTGGCGCGCACGCCCGCCACGAGGCCGGCCTCATCGGGCTCTTCGCGGCGCATCGTGGCGGCGAAGAGCTTGGTTTCGTCGCGGTTCGTGCCCACGATGATGGGTATGCCGGCGGCGGCGCCCGCGCGCACCGCAAAGAGCGGCTGCTCAAGCAGCGAGTCACCATCGAGCACGGGTCCGAAGCGCGGGCCGCCGGTGCGCGCGGCCTTCGCGGTGACGGCGGTCTGGGCATCGACAATCGCGGCCGCGGGCAGTTCGAGGATCTTCCCGGCCGAGCCGGCATCCAGACCGAGTTCGGCGATCATCGCCTCGGCCAGCGCGCGCGCGGTCGGGCGGTCACTGGCGCGCCCGGTGCCGCTCTGCAGGATGGCCTTGTGGAAGAGGCCCCGCGCCGCGGGCATGGCGAGAAGCGTGCCCACGGCCGCGGCGCCGGCGGATTCGCCGAAAATGGTGACGTTGCCGGGGTCGCCGCCGAATGCGGCGATGTTGTCGCGGACCCACTCAAGGGCGGCGACCTGGTCCCGCTGGCCCGCGTTCGCGACGAGGCCGCGGCCCGGGAGAACGTCGCCGAGGAAGAGATAGCCGAGCGCGCCGAGACGGTAATTGATGGTGACGACCACGACATCGCCGCGCGTGGCGAGTGGCCCGCCGTTATAGAGGGGCTCGTAGCCGGCGCCGTGCGTGAAACCGCCGCCGTGAATCCAGAAGAGCACCGGGCGGGGGGCGCCATCCACGGCGGGCGTGAAGACGTTCAGGTTGAGGCAGTCCTCGTCCTGGGGGCCGCTCGCGGCGAAACCGGCGATGGGGTGGGATGTCTGCGGCGCGGCGAGACCGATGGCGCCAGCATCGCGGACGCCCGTCCACGCGGCGGGCGGTTCGGGAGCGCGCCAGCGAAGGGCGCCGGCGGGCGCGGCGGCGTAGGGGATGCCGAGAAAGGCGAGGTGGCCCTCGCGTTGGACGGCCCGCAGGGCGCCGTAGGTTGTCTGGACGATGGTCACGCGGGACTCCTTGAGGGACGGTGGCGCGATTCTACGCCCGGGCGCGAAAGTCATGGCAATGGACAACGCCGCGTCAAGAGAACGCACGATGTGATTGCCCGTACCGGACCGCGGAGTGAGGCTCGCGAGCGATGGAGTTCGTTCGCGCCGCGATCCTGGGCATCGTGCAGGGGCTGACGGAGTTCCTGCCCATCTCGTCCTCCGGGCACCTCGTGCTCATCCCGGCCCTGTTCGGGTGGGAGGACCAGGGGCTTTCGTTCGATGTCGGGCTCCACCTTGGCACCCTCCTCGCGATTCTCGGGTACTTCTGGCGGGACTGGGTGGAGATGGCGCGGGTGGGGACCGCCGACCTCGCGCGGCACCAGTTCCGTTTCTCGCGACACCGGCGGCCGAGCCAGTTCCTCTGGCTCATCGCGCTCGGGTCGGTGCCCGCGGCCGTGGTCGGGTTTCTCTTCAACGACTGGATCGAGGAGCACGTGCGCCAGCCGTGGTTGATCGCCATCACGCTGGCGGTTGTGGGCGCGGTGATGCTGTACGCCGACCGGCGCGGCACGCGCTCGCGCACGATGGGGAGCATCGGTGTGGTGGACGCGGTCGTCATCGGGGTGGCGCAGGCGTGCGCGCTCATCCCCGGCGTGTCGCGGTCGGGAGCGACGATCACGACCGGGCTCTTCCGGGGGCTCGACCGGAACGACGCCGCGCGATTCGCGTTCCTGCTCGGGACGCCGGCATTTGTCGGCGCGGCGCTCCTCAAGGGGAAGGACCTGGCAAGCGAATCGAGCACCGACCTGGCCGCGCTGGGCGTGGGCTTCGCCTGCTCGGCCATCGTGGGCTTCATCGTGATTCACTTCCTGCTGCGATACCTGCGCACGCGCAGCCTCGCGGTGTTCGTGTGGTACCGCTTCGGGGTGGCGGCGCTGACGCTCCTCATCGCGGGAATCCGCGTGTCCTGAGGTCTGCGCGTTCGCTGCCTCCGCCGTAGACTCGGGGCCGGAGGTGGCCATGCTGGAGAAGCTCCGCCTGGATGGCAAAGTAGCGATTGTGACCGGCGGCGGCCGCGGGCTGGGCCGGGAGATGGCGCGTTCGCTCAGCGAAGCGGGCGCGGACGTGGTCATCGCGAGCCGCACGGCCGCGCAGCTGGAGGCGACGGCGGACTTCATCGCGGAAGCGACGGGACGGCGCCCGGTCTGCATCCCAACGAACGTGCAGCGCTCGGCCGAGTGCGAGGCGCTCGTGGACGCGACGATCCAGCGCTTCGGCAAGCTGGACATCATGGTCAACAACGCCGGCATCGGCGACCGCCGGGGCGCCGGGTCATCGATCTGGGACCTCTCGGACGAAGACTGGCTGGACAGCATCGAAGTGAACCTGTTCAGCACGTTCTACTGCTCGCGCGCGGCGACGCGGCACATGAAGGAACGCGGCGAAGGCGGCGCGATCCTGAATGTGGCGAGCGGCCTGGGGATGCGGGCATCGGTGAACTCGCTGGCGTACGGAGCAGCAAAGGCCGGGGTGATCGCGCTGACGAAGACGACGGCCGGGCAGCTCGCTGGCGAAGGGATTCGCGCGAACTGCATCGTCCCCGGGTTCCTGACGCAGGCGCCGCCGCAGTCGGACGAGGCGAAGGAGCGGATCCGCACCCGCGGCCTCTTTAACCCGGCGCTGCGCCTGGGGGAGGCATGGGAGATGGGCCCACTGGCCGTATTCCTCTGCTCGGACGCGTCGAGCTACATCACCGGCGAGATCTTCGTCATCGATGGCGGCGGTCTCGCGGGCGGCATCGCGCCCATGGGGCACACGGCGGGAGGGCCCTCGAATGGCTGAGATCGACTGGCAACGGCAGCCGGGCTTCGACCTGGCCGGAAAGCGCGCGCTGGTGGTCGGGTTCGCGAACCCGGCGGGGCGTGCCATCGTGAACGCGCTCGCGGAGGCGGGTGCGGATGTGGCCACGGCGTCGGCTACCCTCGACGGGGACGAGGTGATGGAGGCGAGGCGCGCGAGCGGCGATGTGACGAAGGCGGGCCGCGTTTCGTTCTCCCAGGGCTGGGACGTGACGCTGCCGACGAACGTGCAGGTCGGGTTCAAGCAGCTCGTGAAGGAGTTCGGCTTCCCCCAGGTGCTGGTCTGGAACGCGGACGCGCCCCTCGCGAAGCCGATCGAGAAGACGACGGACGCGGAGTTCGGGCGGGTCTCCCAGCTGAACATGGCGGGCGCATTCTATGCCGCCCGGTCATGGACGAAGGAGCTCCCGGACGGCACCCCGGGGCGCCTCATCTTCGTGAACAGCATGCTCGGAGAGCGGGGTATCCCGGAAGGGGCCGCCTATGCGGCGGCGCGCGGCGCCATCGTGGGGCTGGTGGTCGCGCTGAGTCAGGAACTGGGGCCGCGGGGAGTGACCGTGAACGGCATCGGCACTGGCTGGATGGAGTGGACCCAGGGCCGCGGCCCGGACGAGATTGGCGCGAACCGGCTGCTGCGCTTCATCCCCATGCGCCGCTTCGGACGCGCGGACGAGCTCGGCGGGCTCGCGGTGCTCCTCGCTTCCGACGCTGGCGGGTATCTCAACGGGCAGATGTTCCACGCCGACGGCGGCGTGATGACGCATATTTAGGATGCCTCCGGCGAAGCCGCTGGTGGTGCGGATGCTGGAGCAGCGGAAGGTGGCGTTCGAGCTCTTCGCGTTCGATGCCACCATCCGTGACGCAACATTGGTAGCCAAGGAAACCGGCATGCCGCCAGAGTCGGTGTACAAGACACTCGTGTTGGAGCAGGACCCACCGAAGGGTAAGCCGCTCCTGGTGATGATGCCATCGAACGCCGAACTCGATCTGAAGGCGCTGGCCGCGACACTCGGGATGAAAAAGCTCCGCATGGCCAGCCACGCAGACGCGGAGCGCCACACCGGCCTGCAGGTCGGGGGCATCAGTGCGCTGGCCCTCACTGGGAACGGCTTCGCGGTGTACATCGACGGCCGCGCCACCGCCCTGGCCCAGATCCTGGTGAGCGCCGGACAGCGGGGCTTCGACGTGCGCCTCGCGGTGACGGACCTGCTCGCCCTCACGGGCGCCAAGCCGCTTGAGGGGATCGCAGCCTAGCGGCCGGTGCTTCCGTGGCCGCCATCGCCCCGGGCGGTCTCACTGAGTTCGTGGGCCTCGTCGAAGTGCACCGGCTCGAGACGCGTGATGACGATTTGCGCTATTCGGTCGCCGTCGTGGATCACATGGCGCACGCCCGGCGCGTAGGCGTAGAGGGTGACGATGAGTTCCCCGCGATAGTCGGAGTCGAGGGTGCCCAGCGTGCAGAGCACCCCCTGCTTCGCGAGCCCGCTGCGCGGCCGGATCTGCGCATCGAGCCCGGGCGGCACTTCCATCGCGATGCCCGTGCCCACCAGCGTGGGAGCGGGACCGACCTCCACGGGCGCATCGAGACAGGCGTAGAGGTCGAACCCCGAGGCGTGCTCGGTCGCCCGGAAGGGCAGGGTGGCATTCGGGCGCAACCGGCGAACGCGGATGTGCGTGAGGCCGTCGCTCACCGCGGGATGACCGGGAGCACAACGGCACTCGGGTGAGCGGCATCGTGCAGCAGCGTGTTCACGGCGACGGCGACGGTTGGGTCGGTGGCGATGGCTGCGCCCGTGTTGGTGTTCCGGTCGAAGCGCGGGAAATTCGAGCTGCTGACCTCAATGCGAATGCGGTGGCCGGCCCGAAAGAGCGCGGCGATGCCCGTCATGTCGACGGTGATGGCGACAGGTTCGCCGGGACGGAGCAGCGCGAGGCGATCGAACCCTTCGCGGTAGCGAGCGCGGAAGATGCCGTCGCAGAGGTTGAGGGCGACGCCGTCCGGGGCCACGTCCACGAGCTTCACGGTGAAGTCAGTGTCGGGCTGGCTACTCGCGACCCAGAGGCGCGCCTCGACCGGCCCGGCGATCTCAAGGTCGTCGGGAAGCGCAGTGCTGGTGTAGCAGAGAACGTCCTGGCGCTGTTCGACGGGAGCCTGGTCGAATTGACCGGCGGGGACATCGGACGGGCTTACGAAGTTGCCGCCGCCGCGCGTGGGCACCGGGTTGAGCGGGTCGTAGATGAGCCGGTCGGGCTGTTCGTCCGCGCCTGGCGCCGTCGTCGTGAGCGCGCCATCGCCCCTGGCCGTGTTCGCCGACCCATTCGAGTGCAGGAAGTACGGCGTGAAGATGGCCTCCTTCGGCGGCCAGGCATCGAAGTCGTGCCAGCGGTTGGCGCCGACGGTGAAGACGCGCACGGGCGGTTCGCGGTCGATGCCGGTGTCGCGGTCGCGCAGCCAGTGGTCGAACCAGCGCATGTGGAGTTCTTCGAGCACGATCTGGGCGACAGCGCCGAAGTTGGAGTGGCCGGCCTGCGTGGTGAGCATGGACCCGTGCACCCACGGGCCGACGATGAGCTTCTGGCCGTCGCGCGCGATCTCCGTGGGGCCGTTTTCGCGCATTCCGCTGTAGTTGCGGAGGGTGCCGCGGAGGAACATGTCGAACCAGCCGCCCAGGTTGAACGCGGGAGTGTGGATGCGGGAGTGGGCGGCCTCGATGCTCACGGACTCCCAATACGCGTCGCGCGTGGGGTGGTCCAGCCATTCCTTGAAATAGGGCGCGACCAGTTCATGGGCGAAGGCGGGGATGTCGCGCACGGGGAGGTGGCGCAGCACCGGCCAGTGGTCGAAGGCAAGCGCGTAGAGCCCGCGGAGGAGCTGCTGGCGCCGCGTGTCGTCCAGGTCGCGCTTCAGAGTTTCGGGGATGGCGAACGCCGTGCCCGCCCACATCGTATTGAAGGCGAGCTCGAAGGCGCCGCCCTGGTAGATCCAGCCGTCGAAGTAGTCGGAGGCGGTGAGGCCCGGGAAGATGGCCTGCAGGTTGGGGGCCTGGGCGCGGGCGGCGAGCCACTGCGTCGCCCCGTAGTAGGAAGCGCCATACATGCCGACACGGCCATTGCTCCAGACCTGGCGGGCGGCCCACTCGACCGTGTCGAAGCCGTCGTCGATCTCCTGATGGAATGGGCGGAACGAGCCTTCGCTTTCGAACCGGCCGCGGACATCCTGGATGACAACGACGTAGCCTTCGCTGGCGGGGCGGATGGGCGGCAGCCAGTTGTACGCCGTGGACCCCACGGCCTTGCTGTAGGGCGTGCGCATGAGGAGAACGGGGTAGCGGCCCTCGGGTTCGGGGCGGAAGACGTCGGCGCGCAGGATGGTCCCGTCGCGCATGGGCACCGCCACGTTCCGCTCGACGCGGATGTCCATCAGTTCGGCCATGACCAACTCCGGCTGGGGGTGTGCGAAGCGTACACCGGCGCCGGGCACCGGAAGAGCGCCGCCCGGTACACTGGGCGCGTGGCGATCGACCTTGACCCCGGCGCGGCCGGCATCGGGAATGCGCGGTTGGTGCGCGCCATCATCGACGAGATGGCCGGCGGCGCGATCTCGTTCGAGCGCTTCATGGAGATGGCGCTCTACCACCCCGAGTTCGGGTACTACCGGAAACCCCGGCGCATCGGGCCGCAGGGCGATTTCCTCACGAGCCCGGTGATCCATCCGATGTTCGGCTGGGCCGTGGCCGGATGGTGCCGCGCGATCTGGGAGCGAATGGGGCGCCCGGCGCCATTCACGATCTGCGAACCCGCCGCCGGCGAGGGTGCGCTCGCTGTGAGCATCCTCGATTGGGCCGAGGGCCGCGACGAGGGCTTTCGCGAGGCCCTGCGCTACATCGCGATCGAACCGGGCGCGCATGGGACCGACCCCCGCGTCGAGTGGGCATCGCCGCCGATCGCGCCGGCCGAGGCCGGGGTCGTGGTCTCGAACGAGCTCTTCGATGCTTTCCCCGTGCGGCTCTTTGATGCGGGCGGCCGGGGACCCGTCGAGGTGGGCGTGGTGTGGAACGGCGAGGCGTTCGCGGAGGTGCCGCTGGGGGTGGTCTCCCTCGATGACGCGCCCACCGGGGGCCGCTTCGAGGTGAACCAGCACGCCTACGGCGCGATGCGGTCGCTCTGCGGGCTGGTGGAACGCGGGGCGGTGCTCACATTCGACTACGGGTACCCGCAGGAGGAGCTGTGGGCGCCATGGCGCACGACCGGCACCTTGCTCTGCTTCTATCGCCACACGGCGCACGAGAACCCGCTCATCCACGTGGGCGAACAGGACATGACAACGCATGTGAACTTTTCGGAACTCATCTCCGCGGTCGAGGACGAAGGGTTCGCGGCGCACGGGCCCGTCCGGCAGTCCGAGTTCCTGCTTTCGATGGGGCTGGGCGCGCTGGTGGAGAGTGCGCGAAACGACATGGGCGAGTACTTCGCCCGGAGACGGGCGCTGCACACGCTCACGGACGCGGCCGGTCTGGGCCGTGTCCGCGTACTGGCGGCCACGCGCGGTATCGAGGGGCCGCTCCCGGGGTTCGAGGAAGCGCCATGACCGAAGGCGTACGCGAGGAGCCGATCGAGGCGGGCGACACCGCTCCCGCGTTCGAACTGCCGGCGGTGACCAGCGACGGTGCGCAGGTGACGGTCCATATGCCCGGGGCCGCGGCGAGCGGGCCGGTGCTGCTGATCTTCTACCAGGACGACGGCATGCCGATCTGCACGCGGGAGCTGACCGCGTTCGCGCTGGACCATACCCTGCTTGAGGGTGCGGGCGTGCGGGTGTTCGGCATCAATACGAACGGGCTCGGGTCGCACCGGAAGTTCCAGGAGCGCGACCACTTCCCGTTCCCGCTGGTCAGCGACTTCCATGGCGAGGCGGTGAAGGCCTACGGGTTCTGGGACGCGGAGGAACGGAAGTCGCGGCGCGCGCTGGTCCTGGTGGGGGAGGGCGGCACCGTGCGGCACGTGGTTCCGCACTTCAACCCCGGGAACGTGAACGGCAAGGTCGAGATCTTCGCGGCGCTGGGGCTCGCGTAGCTCAGTCGAGCGGCGGGCGGGTGAGCGCGAGGAAGACCATGGGGAGAATTCCGGCGCTGTTGATGAGCGCGAGGACGGGGACCCATGCGCGCTGCCCGTTGCGCAGCGCGCGGCGGATGGCGACCGCTTTCCAGGCGGTGTCCCACGCCACGACACCCGCGATCAGCGCCTTTCGTCCGGTGCCCACGGCTCAAGCCTACCAGAATGCGCATGGCGCGCTACCCTCTGGGCGATGGATCTGACGGCGTCGGAGCTTATCGGAGCCCTGGACCGGATTGGCCTCGTGGCCTTCGCCTTCGGCGGCGTCGAGGTGGGGGCGCGGCGGCGGCTGGACCTGTTCGGGCTGCTGGTGATGGGCGTGGTCGCGGCAACGGGCGGCGGGCTCATTCGCGACCTGATCCTGCAGCGCGTCCCGCTGGTGGTTGCGGAGGCCGACTACATCGCGTGGCCCATTGGCGGGTCGCTGGCGGCGATAGGGCTCGTGCTGGCGAAGCGGCGGATCCCCGCATTCGTGCGGGCGCTGGCGGAAGCGGGCGGGACGGGCGCGTTCGCCGTGTCGGGAGCGCTGGCGGCGATCGGCGCGGGGCTTCCGCTGACGGCGGTGGTGCTACTGGGGGTGATCACGGCCACGGGTGGAGGCGTCATCCGGGACGTGCTCGCCGATCGCATCCCGGTGGTGTTGCGGACGGAGGTGAACGCGACGGCGGCGGCACTTGGCGCGCTCGCGGTGTGGTTGGTGGAACCGCAGTCGCGGGAGCTCGCGGCGCTGTTCGGCGCGGGCGTGACGGCACTGGTCCGGGTCGGTGGGCTGGCGTTCGACGTGCATCTGCCCATCGCGGATCCGCCATCGGAGCCACCGCGAGGGCGGGTTTGAGGAGTTCGCCGAAGTAGCGCAGAATAGCGTGCGCGAGAACGTGGGCAGCGTGTGTGCCGTCGCGTCACTGGCGAACCCACCGCGTCCGGCCGGAGCCGGAAGAAGGGGACAGAATCTTGGACATGCAGTTTGGCGAGAAGGAAGAAGCCCTCCGCAAAGAGGTACGCAGCTTCCTCATCAGCACCCTCAAGGACCGCCCGGAGAACGAGGACGCCCGCACGAGCGACGAGGACTTCGAATTCGCGAAGGGCTTCAACGCGGAGCTGGGCAAGCGCGGCTGGATCGCGCCGGCGTGGCCCAAGGAATACGGCGGGCTCGGGGCTTCCATCTACGAGCAGATGGTGTTCAACGAGGAGTTCGGCTACTACGGTGCGCCGGACACGGGCACCCGCGGCTTCGGCGTGGGCATGATCGGCCCCACGCTCATCATTCACGGCAACGAAGAGCAGAAGAAGCGCTACCTCCCGCGCATCACCAGCGGCGAGGA
Source organism: Dehalococcoidia bacterium (assembly GCA_041910095.1). Lineage (GTDB taxonomy): Bacteria > Chloroflexota > Dehalococcoidia > Tepidiformales > Tepidiformaceae > Amarobacillus. The sequence continues at coordinate 4,407 of JAYRRO010000053.1, read as the reverse complement.
CATCTGGTGCCAGGGCTACTCGGAGCCGGGTGCGGGTTCGGACCTCGCTTCGCTGCAGACGCGCGCGGTGCGCGACGGCGACGAGTACGTGATCAACGGCCAGAAGATCTGGACCTCGGGCGGCCACCGCGCGAACCAGATGTTCGCGCTCGTGCGCACGGACCCCGACGCGCCGAAGCACCGTGGTATCTCGTTCCTGCTCATCGACGACATCAAGAACCAGTCGGGGCTGCAGCTTCGCCCGCTGATTAACATGGCGAACCGCCACCACTTCAACGAAGTCTTCTTCGAGGATGTGCGTGTGCCGGCGCGCAACCTCATCGGCGAGGAGAACCGCGGCTGGTACGTGGGCATGACCCTGCTTGACTTCGAGCGCTCCGGCATCGGCACCACGGCGTCGCAGAAGAAGACGCTGGAAGGCCTGACGCAGACGCTGAAGGACGGCCCGGCGGACCGGCGCAAGAAGTACCGCACCAAGCTTGCGGACTTCGTGGTGGCGAACGGCGTCGGCCGCTACCTCGGCTACCGCATCGGCTACATCCAGGCCACGGGCCGGGTGCCGAACTACGAAGCCTCGGTCGTGAAGATCTACCAGTCCGAGCTCGGGCAGAAGATCTACAACTTCGGCATCTCGATGCTGGGGCTCTCGGGCCAGTTCCGGCCGGAGCAGGAGAACGCCCCGCTCGGCGGCCAGATGATGGAGCAGTACCTCCAGTCCGTGCCATCGACGATCTACTCGGGATCGAACGAGATCCAGCGGAACGTCATCGCGACGCGCGGTCTCGGCCTCCCGCGCGGCTAGTCCGCGGACCGCTCCGGCGGGTTTCGTAACACAGGCGAAAGGCCCCGGCATGCGCGGGGCCTTTCGTTTTGGGCGGCCGTGGAGGCTACGCGACGGTGCCGGCGGCACGCATCTGCGCCACCAGCGACGGGTCGTCCGGGGGCGGTGGGTATTCGGCCGGCAGCCAGACCTGGGGCCATCGCGGACGCACGGGGCCGCGAATGAGCGCCGCCTCCCCGCTCGCCTGGACGGTTGCCTGCCCGGGGAGCGAGGCAACGCGCGCGAGCGCCTCGGCGATGCGCGCGGCCTGCTCGTTCTGCGTCGATGCGCCGCGGCTGACGTTCTGAATCCAGCTGCTGCGGACGTCCGCTTCGAGCGTGACGATGGGGTCCGCGTCGGCCCCGGGACCATCGGCGGCGCCCGGGCCGGACGCCAGCCGGACGCTGACGTGCACCATCCCGGGAACGCTCGCGGGCGACATCGTGACGCGGCCGGCGCGGCCACCTTCGGCGGTAAACGCCATCTGGCCGTCATCGCCGCGCTGGCCGTCGTGCGCCGCGCGATACGCGTCGGCCGAAAGCACCACGCGGTCCGGGCTGGCGCGAACGCCAACCTGGACGCCTTCGAAGCTGCCACCGGGGTCGATGGCGTGAACGGGACCGATAGCGGTGACGGACATGAAGCGACTCCCTGAGGGGATCTTCGGGGCGTAAGGCGTACCCCTAAGGGGTCAGATGGGAAACACGCGAGTGGACGAACGACGGCGGCCCGCACGGGGTGCGCGTGCAGGCGTTCGCCCGTAGGCTCAGGAGGTGACGTTGCAGGGCGCGGCGAACCGCAGGCTCATCCTCTCGCTGCTTTGCACGGCGAGCTTCGGGGCCGTCTTCAACAACCTCATCCTCGCTCCCCTCATCCCCGCCATCTCGGACGACCTGGGTGTGCCGGTGGCCCCGGCGGGGCTGCTCGTAACGGCCTACGCGATCGTCGGGGGCACGGCCGCGATCCTCTCGGGCCCGCTGATTGACCGCCTCGGCCGCCGGCGCATGGTGCTCGGGGGCATGACGGTGCTGACGATCGCGACGGCGCTCTCGGCGGTCGCACCGAACTACTTCGCGCTGATGGCCGCTCGCATGCTCGCCGGTCTCGGCGTTGCGAGCCTCACGCCGGCGGTCTTCGCGGCGGTTGGCGACTATTTTTCGTACGAAGAGCGCGGCAGGGCGATGGCGTGGGTGATCTCGGCGAACACGAGCGCGAGCATTCTCGGGGTGCCGCTGGGCGCCTTCATCAGTGGCCTGCTGTCGTGGCGCTGGAGCTTCGTGCTGATGGCGGGGCTCTCGCTGGTCTTCACGGCGCTCCTCTTCGCCCGGCTTCCGGATGATTCGGCGGGGAACACGGGCCGTTCGCGCGGGCTGCGCGACATCGCGTCGTTGCTGCGCGATCGGCCCACGGCGCTCCTGACGTTCTCGAACTACCTGGCGACGGGCTACTGGAACGTGTTCTCGACATTCATGGGCGCGTACTTCCATGAGTACTTCCACGTCTCGGCGTGGGCGCTGGGCGGGCTGACGATGGTGATGGGCATCGGCGTGCTCACCGGAAGCAACATCGGCGGGCGGATCTGCGACACCTCGGGGAAGCGGCCGGTGGTGCTGGCGAGCACCGCCCTCTGCGCCGTGTTCATGACGCTGATCACGGTCATCCCGTTCATCGCGGGGGCGCTGATGGCGCTGCTGCTCTTCGCCACCGCGGCCGGTGCTCGCTACACGTCGGCGCAGGCGGTGCTCTCAGAGATGGACCCCGAACGGCGCGGTTCGGTGATGGCGCTCTTCGCCTCGGGCCAGCAGTTCGGCATCGTGACGGGATCGGCGCTCGGCGGGCTGGTCCTGAGCGTGGGCGGGTACCACGCGCTGGGACCGGTCGCGGGCGCGATCGCGCTATTCTCGCTCTGGACGTATGCGATGAGCGTGAACGAGCAGCGCTTCAGCGGCGCCGCGGAGCGGCTGGAACCTCGCGAATCGCCCGCCTGACCGCCTAGCGGTGGCGCTGGACGAAACGCCCGATGCGTTCGAGCGCTCGTTCGATCTGTTCGTAGGCGGTGGCGTAACAGGCGCGCACGTGCCCTTCCCCGCTCGCGCCGAAGGCGTTCCCCGGCACCACGGCGACGCGTTCCTCGGACAGCAGGAGCTCGCTAAACGCGACGCTATCGAGCCCGGTGGCGCGAATATCCGGGAAGGCGTAGAAGGCGCCGCGCGGTTCGAACGTGGGCAGGCCGATCGCGCGGAAGCCGTCGACGATAAGGCGGCGGCGGCGGTCGTATTCGCCGACCATCGCGGCGACGAAGTCCTCGCCCTCATCGATGGCGGCGATGCCAGCGTACTGGGCGGCGGTGGGCGCCGACATCATGACGTACTGGTGGACCTTCATGATCGCCTCGGCGAGGGGCGCCGGCGCGCAGACCCAGCCAAGACGCCAGCCGGTCATGGCGTAGGCCTTGGAGAATCCACCCAGGAGCACGGTGCGGCCGCGCATGCCCGGCACGGCGGCAAATGAGGCGTGGGTACCGGAGTAGGTCATGCGGTCGTAGAGCTCGTCGCTGATGACGGCGAGGTCGTGGCGGGCGGCGACCTCGCCGACGGCGGCCAGGTCCTCCCGCCCCATCACCGCGCCCGTCGGGTTTGAAGGATACCCGAGGAGCAGCGCCTTCGTGCGCGGCGTGATGCGCGCTTCGATATCGGCCGGCAAGAGGCGGAAGTCGTTCGCGGAGTAGGTGGGGACGGGCACGAAGCAGCCGCCGGCCATGAGGGTCGCGGGCAGGTAGGCCACATAGCAGGGGTCGGCGCAGAGGACTTCGTCGCCAGGATCGAGGAGAGCGCGAAGGGCGATATCGAACGCTTCGCTCGAGCCGCTGGTGATGACGATCTCGGTGCGCGGGTCGTAGGTCAGCCCGTAGAGGCGGTGGAGATGGGCCGCCAGCTTCTCACGGAGTTCGAGGAGGCCATAGTTGGAGGTGTAGTGGGTATCGCCGCGTTCGATGCTGCGGATGGCGGCACGGCTGATTGGCTCGGGGGTTACGTAGTCGGGTTCGCCGACCCCGAGCGAGATGACGTCCTCGATGGTGGAGAGGAGGTCAAAGAACTTGCGAATACCGCTGGGCGGGATGGTGCCCATGCGGCGGGAAATGAAACGCGCAGGTTCGTCCGAACGATCGGTCGTCATGGTTCTGCTCCCTTCCCCCGCCGGTGCAGCCCCACGGAAAAGGCCGCCTGCCGGCGGCCCAAAACGTGCTCGACGCGATTCTGTTCGCGACCGCCTGTGCTACCCGCGCGCATGCGCCGCAGCAGCAGCGGCGGTGACAGCGAGGGTGGCGGCGATGGCAACCATTGGTGTAACTCTCGCGGACCGTGGCGAACGGGTCAAGCGCGGGCTCGGCGAAAACACGGCGGGGGCAGCCGGTCGGCCGCCCCCGCGTAGTGCTGCTTCCGGCCGGGACTACTTCTTGGGGGCGTTGAGCCAGGACATCATCGCTCGCATCTCCGCGCCCACCTGCTCGACCTGGTGCTCGGTCTCGATGCGTCGGGTGGCGAGGAAGCTCGGGCGGCCGGCCATGTTCTCGAGGATGAACTCCT
>JAYRRO010000052.1:0-11695 GCA_041910095.1 Dehalococcoidia bacterium | reverse complement strand
CCGAGCCCGTCCTCCAGCCGCAGCGCCAGCAGGCTGAAGGTTGCCCCGTTGGCGAGCGACAGCAGCCCCATGTGGACGGTCAGCGCAAGCGTCAGCGGATCGGCGAGCGCCTTGCCGAAGGGAAGTGCATGCGCCGCTGCCGCGTGGGCGCCGGCGGCCGCCCGCGCCCGGCGCTTCGCCTCGGCCGGCGAGTGCCGCGGCAGCCACGAGAAGATGATGAACGCCGATGTCGCCATCAAGAGCGCCATCGCCACGAATACGGAATGGAACCCCACGTACTGTCGCAGCGCCCCCGCCACCAGCGGCCCGGTACCGAAGCCCACGATGTCCGCCATCGCGAACACGCCGAGCCAGCGCCCTTCCTTCCCCTCCGGCGTCATGTCCCCGACGTACGCCCGTGCCACCGAGAAGATGAAGCTCGTCCCCAGCCCGCTGAAGGCCCGGAACGCGATCACCTGGTAGAAGCTCTGCGCCGTCAGGTACCCGATGGCCGCGACCAGGTAGATCAGCAGCCCGGCGATGATGAACGGCTTCCGTCCGTACCGGTCGGAGAGCCTCCCCGCGAAGGGCCCCACGACCGCCTGTACCACCGCGAAAATCGAGAACGTCAGCCCCAGCCACACCCCGCTCGCTCCGAGATCCTTCGCGTACACCGGCAGCAGCGGGCTCACCATCGAGATGCCCATGGTCGCGACGAATACCGCGCAGAAGAGGGCAACGAACGGCCGGGAGAGCATCGTTCCAGCCTAGCGCACGATTTCCTTGCACAGCACCGCGCGGTAAGCCCTGCTACACTCGGGCCTATTCGCCATGTCCGCCCGCCCCGGGCGCGCGAGGTGTCCGTGAAGATTTTCGACGTCCATATCCACTTCCCGCGCGACTTCCAGAACCCCGACGCCGACCCCGCCCCGATGCTCGATCGCCTCGCCGAGGTGGCCGCGAAGGCGGGCGTGACGAAGGGCTGTGTTCTCACCGGCGGCCGCTTCGGCCCCAGCTACGAGGTCGGCATCTCCCTCGTGAGCAAGTACCCCGAGATCTTTATCCCCGTCGCTGTCGTCGACCCCGAGGACATCGATGGCGACGCCGTGCAGCGCCTTTGGGACATGGGCTATCGCGGCCTCAAGCTCATCGGCGTCGCCCGTCCCTACGACGAACCCGATTACATGCCCACCTACCAGCGGGCCGAGCAGCTCGGCATGCCCGTCCTCTTCCATATGGGCGTCATCGGCGGCGGCATCGACTACTCCATCACCCACCCTCGCCGCGATGCCCTCGCCGCCCAGATGCTCGACCGCCAGCGCGCGATGCAAGGGCGCATGGGCCCCCGCAATGCCGGCGCCGGCCGCATGAGCCCCCTCCACCTGGACACCATTGCCAACAAGTTCCCCAACCTGCGCATTATCGGCGCCCACATCGGCAACCAGGGCAACTACGAGTACTCCGCCTCCGTCGCGCGGTGGCGTCATAACGTCTGGTTCGACCTGAGCGGCGGCGAGACGATCGAGCGCCACGCCGTCGAGCGCAAGCTCATCGGCGGCGAGTTCGGCGTCGAAAAGCTCGTCTTCGGCAGCGACTGCCCCATGGACGAAATCCGCACCCACATCGACCGCTTCGAGATGATGTACGACCTCCTCGAACTCGACGACGACGCCCGCGAACGCCTCTGGTGGCGCAACGGCGCCGAGATCTACGGCCTTGAAGAGCCGTCCTTCGCGAGGGAGTGACACTGGCGGTTGAAGCGCCCGGCAAGGGAGCGGCCTCCGGCGGCGCCGGACGCGCGCTGCTGCTTGCCGCCGTCGCCGGCGTGGGCCTCGTCGCGTACCTCGGCCTGCGCCCGTCCCAGCCCTGGATCCTCTGGTTCACCGCCGCGGTCACCGCCCTCGCCGTCGATGGCATCGTGCGCTCCAGCCCCCGCTGGGAACCCGGTGGCGCGCTCGCGTCGGCCGTGTACACCTTCCTGCCCGCCCTCGCCGTTCTCGGGAGCGGCTACTTCGTCGGTCACGCCATCGATGGCTACCCGCGAACCGCCGTCGCGCTCGTGCTCGCCGCGGGCGCCGGCGGCATCGCCTTGGGCGAATACCACACCGTGGACTTCCGCTCGCGGCTCTACGGATCCATGCGCCTCGCCCTTGCCGTCGCCACCTACCTCACGGCTTTCGCGCTGTACACGGTCATCTACTCGGGCGACGCCGGCGTCCTCACCGGCGCTATCCTCGTCGCTCTCGTGAGCACCGCCCTGGGCATGGAACTCCTCCGCGAAAGCCGTCTCCTCGGCCCGAGCTCCCTGCTCGCCGGCGTTGCCATCGGGGTCACCCTCGGCGAACTCCGCCTCGCGCTCTACTTCTTCCCCCTCGACGGCCTCCTCGCTGGCGCCCTGCTCATCATCGGCTTCGACCTCGCCACCGGTTTCGTGCACCATCTCCTCGACCACGACCTCGAGTGGAGCACCACCGGCGAATACCTGCTCGTCGCCGCCGCCGGGACGGCCGCCGTGGTCGTCACCCGGGTCTTTGTCTAGCCGAAGCGGAGGGCCATCCCATTGACCACGCTCACCATCTGCTCCTGGAACGTCAACGGGCTCCGCGCCACCCTCAAGACGGGCGATCTCCAGCGCTGGCTCGAAACCTCCGCGCCCGATATCGCCGGCTTCCAGGAGGTCAAAGCCACCCCCGCCCAGTGCGACGCCTCCGAGTGGGAGCGCTTTGGCTACCGGACCTGGTGGAACCCCGCCGAGAAGCCCGGCTACAGCGGCGCCCTTTTCCTCTCGAAAGTCGAGCCACGCGACGTGCGCATGGGCCTCGGCATCGAAGAGTTCGACCGCGAGGGCCGCCTGATCGAAGCGGACTTCGATGCTTTCACGCTCGTCACCTGCTACTTCCCCAACGGTGGCAACCGGGGCGTGCGCCTCGACTTCAAGCTCGCCTTCTACGATGCCTTCCTCGCGCACATCGACGCGCTGCGTTCCGCCGGCCGGCCGGTGCTCTTCATGGGCGATCTCAATGTCGCGCACACTGAGATGGATGTCGCCCGCCCGGCCGAGGCGGCCAAGGGCACCGGATTCCTCCCCGTCGAGCGCGCCTTCATCGACCGGCTCCAGGCCCACGGCTACATCGATACCTTCCGCGCGCTCCATCCCGACGCCACGAATGCCTACAGCTACTGGGACGCATGGCGCGAGCGGCGCGCTCGCAACATCGGCTGGCGCATCGACTACGTCATCGCCTCGGATGACCTCTTCCCGGCCGTCCGCCGCGCATTCATCCAGACCGAAATCATGGGCTCGGACCACTGCCCCGTGGGCGTCGACCTCGACGTCAGTTGACGATGTAATGCAGCGGCAATGCCCTTCGGCCTGCGTTCGCCGGGCCGCAATGGCGATGCCGCCATCCTTGCCTTAACCCCGGTAAGGCTTAGGAGGCACCGTGACCGACCCCATCAAGCTCCTCAAGGACGACCACAAGAAGGTCAAGGAACTTTTCACCGAGTTCGAGACCGCCGACGGCCGCAGCAAGCGCCGCATCGCCAACGAAGCGATCATGGAACTCGATATCCATGCCGCTATCGAAGAGGAGATCTTCTACCCGGCCATGCTCGAGGCCCTCAAGGACGAGTTCGTCGTCGCCGAGGCCGAGGAGGAGCACCACGTCGTGCACGTGCTCATCGAAGAGCTGCGCGGCATGGAGAAGCCCGACGTCCACTTCGATGCCAAGTTCACCGTGCTCGCCGAGAACGTGAAGCACCACATCGAAGAAGAAGAGAAAGAGATGCTCTCGAAGGCCGGTAAGGCCGGCAAGGAACTCCTGGACCAGCTCGGCGAGCAGATGCTCGAGCGCAAGGAAGCGCTCATGCGCGAAATGAAGTCCGGCATGAAGGCCCGCGCCTCAGCCTGATTCAGCGGCTCTCCCCACGCCGGCCGCGGCTCCTCGCCCGGCCGGCGTTGCCGTGTCTCAGGGGTGGGCGATCGGGAACTGCCCCGGTTTGCGGCCGGCGCCGGGAGGGCCTGCGTACGCCTGGGCGTAGAGCATCCATTCCGCGGCGGCATCTCCCGTCGTCTCCAGCCGCGTGTCGGCAACGTGGCGCCGGCGCGTAACGACAGCGCAGAAGTCCGCCGCGGGGCCCCGCACCACCTGTTCGGCGCTCGTCTCCCCGAATACCCAGGTCTGCCCGTCCGGCGCGGTGAGTTCCACGCGTACGGGTTCCGTGTTCGGCTCCAGCCCGCGCGTGACGTAGGAATAGCCGCGGGTCCGGAATCCCAGGAATGCGATGTGCCGCAGCCGTTCGGAATCGGCCCGTGGCACACCCGCCACGTCCACGATGTCGAGCCCGTGCGACCACGCCTCCATGAGCCGCGCCGTCAGGAACGAGACGCCGCTCATCGGCGGGCCGAACCAGGGCATCCGCCGGTCGCCTTCGAGCGTCCCCGCGGCGTCCACCAGTTCGTGCCGGGCCCGTTCCCACCAATCGAGGATCTCCCCGGCCGGCCGCTCCCGCGCCGCGAGGATGTAGGCCGGCTCGGACCCCGCCGGCGGCGGTGCCGCGCGCTCCCTCTGGTTTCGCGCCGCGAAAGCCTCCGCGTCCCTGATCGCCAGTGTCGCGGTGTCATCGAAGTGCGCGAGGTGAGCCACCTGGTCGCGGATCGCCCATCCCGGCGCGTGCGTCTCCTTTTCCCACTGCGCGAACGGCACCTGCCGGAGGACCGCCTCCAGCGCGTCGGTCTCGTCGAGGAGGTCACGAATCACCTGGTCGAGGACGCCGGCCATGCTCACACTCCCGCACCGCGATGGCGGTGGCGCGCAGCGTATCGCAACTGGAGGAGCCCGGTTAAGCCCTCGGTAAGGGTCTTGGTTTGGGCCAATCTTTGCTGAGAAACCCCCTCGGCGGTGGGCCGCACGCCGGACTTCGTTGAACATGTGCCGCGGACGAAACCGAACCCCGCTTCCGACGATTGGCCCCGATCTTTGGGTCGATAGGCCAACGTTTCTAGGAATCCGGCAATTAGATTCGCCCAAGAGATTTTTCCAGTGGGCCCCCCTCCGGGCGGGCCGGGGGGGAGGCATGGCCGCGTGTCGAAGCACCTGATTCCCGCGGCGCTGTTGTGGGTGGTCCTGACAGCCATTGGGGAAGCGACCTTTTTCCTGGACTGGTTGCCCGTCGTGGGCTCGCCGGAAGCCGAAGAGTGGGACCTGATCTTCAACGTCCTCCTCGCCATGGGCATCCCCGTGTTCACGTTCGTGGTCGCCGCGCTCATCTACGCGTTCTGGAAATTCCAGACCACGAATGAGGGCGGCGAAACCGGCTCCCCCTTCAAGGGAACCGGCATGCTCCCCAAGGCGTGGCTCGTCATCACCAGCGCCCTCGCCGCCATCACCATGGTCATCGGTCTTGTCAGCCTCTCCAATTTGCAGGCCGATAAGTCCGGCTATGGCTGGGGCGAAGATCAGGCCCCGCTCGTCATCGAGACCACGGCCCAGCGCTTCTCCTGGACCTTCAACTACCAGGGCAAGGGCGTCGAACTGCTCTCCGCCAAGGACACCGAGCTCCTCCTCCCCATCGATACCGAGGTGAAGTTCGAAATCCAGTCCATCGACGTCATCCACTCGCTCTGGATCCCGGCGTTTCGCATGAAGATCGACGCCATCCCCGGGCGCACCACGTTCCTCACCGTGGAACCGCACGTCCTGGGCTCATACGACACCGACAACAACTTCCGCGTCCAGTGCGCCGAACTCTGCGGCCTCAACCACACGCTGATGTCCATGCACGTCCGCGTCGTCGAGCAGGCCGAGTTCGATCAGTGGCTCGCGTCGAAGCAAACGAAGGTGAGCAGGTAGGGAGGCGGGATGTACGCAGCAACCACGGTCGGCGGTGGTCTCGGTACGGGGCTCCTGTCGTTCTATCTCGGCCTGGGCGTCGCCGCCCTGCTCCGCAGCCTCTTCGGCTTCGATGCCTGGGACCGCGACTTCAACGCCAGCATCGGCTACATCTTCGGCCTCATCGGCTGGCTCATGGGCGTCGGCCTCTGGGGCACCTGGGGCCGCGAATGGTTCGGCGCCAAGATCAAGGATCCCCACGCCAACAGCCGCAAGGAACTCGGCTGGCAGCGCTACTTCATGTTCAACGTCGACCACAAGGTCATCGGCATCCAGTACCTGGCGACCTTCCTCGTGGTCTTCATCCTCGCCGGCCTCATGGCCATGATCATCCGCCTCGAGCTGATGGACTCCGGCAAGGACTTCATCAGCAACAAGACCTATAACACCGTCCTCGGCATGCACGGCATCATGATGGTCGCCGTCGCCGTCGCCGCTGTCGTCGGTGGGCTCGGCAACTACGCCGTGCCACTCATGATCGGCGCCGACGACATGGCTTTCCCGCGCATGAACGCGCTCAGTTACTGGCTCGTGCCGCCGGTCGCGGTCACGCTCCTCATGTCGCCCTTCCTCGGCGGCCTAGAAACCGGCTGGACCGCCTATCCGCCGCTCTCCGTGCTCACCCAGAGCGCCCAGACGTTCTGGAACCTGGCGATCATCACCTTCGGCCTCTCCTCCATCCTCGGTGGCCTGAACTTCGTCGTGACGGTCATGTTCATGCGGGCGCCGGGGATGACCTGGGGCCGCCTCCCCATGTTCGTCTGGTCGATGTTCGTCACCGCGTGGCTCGCCTTGCTCTATACCCAGGGCTTCGCCGTCGCCCTCATCATGGTTACCCTCGACCGCATCGCGGGCATGGGCTTCTTCGATGCCTCCCGCGGTGGCGACCCGCTCCTCTACCAGCACGTCTTCTGGTTCTATTCGCATCCGGCCGTGTACATCATGATCCTGCCCGGGTTCGGTATCGCGCTCGAAGTCATCGGCCACTTCAGCCGCAAGCCGCTCTTCGCCTACCGGTACGCCGTCGGCGCCTTCCTCGGCATCCTCGGCCTGTCCGGTGTCGTCTGGGCCCACCATATGTTCACCGCCGGCATCCCGAACTACCTGCACGGCCCCTTCCTGGTCGCGACCGAGCTCATCTCGATCCCAACCGGCCTCATCTTCCTCTCCGCGCTGGGGACGATCTGGATGGGCAAGCTCTGGCTGCGCACCCCGATGCTGTTCGCCCTCGCCGTCATCTTCAACTTCGCCTGCGGCGGCGTCACCGGCATCTTCCTCGCCGATGTTCCAACCGACATCCATCTCCAGGACACCTACTTCGTCGTCGCCCACTTCCACTACACCATCGTGGGGGGAGAAATCTTCGGCCTCTTCGCGGGCATCTATTACTGGTTCCCGAAGATGACCGGCAAGATGTACAACGAGAAGCTCGCCAAGCTCCACTTCTGGTGGATGTTCATCGGCTTCAATCTGACGTTCTTCATCATGCACTGGCCCGGCATCGAAGGCATGAACCGCCGCATCGCCGACTACCCGCAGTCGCTTGAAACGGCGAACCTCATCGTCAGCCTTTCCGCCTTCCTGCTCGGTGCGAGCTTCATCGTCTTCATCTACAACTTCGTCAATTCCTGGGTCCGCGGCCCTGCCGCCGAGGCGAACCCCTGGGGCGCCCGCACCCTCGAATGGCAGACCTCCTCGCCCCCGCCGGTGGAGAACTTTCTCCAGCCGCCGGTCATCGCGGGCCATCCCTACGACTACGGCGTGCCCGGCGCGGCCCCGCACGTCACCTTTTACCCGCCGGCGGTCGGCGCCCCGGCTGGCGGTGGTGGCGGCGGCCAGTAACAGGTGACTGTCACCCGCCCCGCCCATCACCACCGAAAGGAGTAACGGCATGCCTGCAATGGGAGCCTTCCAAAAGGGATACCTGGTGGCCATCATCCTGGCCGTCATGACCATCCTCGAATACCTCTTCGCCGTGCACGTCGATGACCTGCAGGTCCGCTTCGCCGGCCTCGCCATCACGGCGCTCGCGAAGGTGTACTTCATCGCCTACTACTTCATGCACATCTACCGCTGCTGGCGGACGGAGGCCCACTAGATGGCGGTCATCGCTGCTCACGGTCACGGCGCGCCCGCGCACGGCGCCGGCCACATGTCGCCGGAGAAGCGCCTCCAGGTCAACCGCGTTGGCCTCTGGCTCTTCTTCTTCTCCGAAAGCATCATCTTCGGCCTGCTCTTCACCTCCCGGTTCTTCCTTCTCGGGACCCACCAGGAGCACGTCGACCAGTTCCTCGGCCTCGTCATCACCATCGTCCTCCTCGCCAGCTCGGTCACGGCCTATACGGCTGAGACCGCGATGGAGAAGGACAAGCGCCAGCTCGCCGCATGGGCGCTCTTCGCCACCATCCTCCTCGGCGTCGTCTTCGCCATCGGCGTCGGCTTCGAATGGTCCGTGGCCGAGTTCGGCATCAAGACGGCCGTCGAGGGCCAGGAACCCCACAACGTGGTCTGGGGAACCGTCTTCTTCACGATGACGGGCCTGCACGCCGCTCACGTCGTCAGCGGCGTGCTCATGCTCGTGCTCGCCCTCTCGATGCTCATGCGCGGTCACTTCTCGAAGGACAGCCACTGGGGCATTTCCAGCACGATCATGTACTGGCACTTCGTCGATGTCGTGTGGGTCTTCTACTACCCGGCGTTGTATCTCGTCGCGGGTGGTGGTACCCATACGGGATGACGAACCGGCAGACCCTGCACCGGTTGAAGTTCTGGGGGGGCTGGGTCGCGGCGGCGGTCGTCGCGGCCTGGCTCCTCAACCTCATTTGGTGGGGGTTGCTATCTCCCGCCGCGCGCGCCCCGAGCCTCCAGGTGCTCGAAATCCCCGCTGGCACCGGCGCCGCCCTCGAAAAAGGCTCCACCTTCTCCTTCGCCGATAACTCCCTCGTGCTCGCGCCCGGCGCCACCGTGCGGGTCGTGAACCATGACTCGCAGCAGCACTCCATCGGCTCCTTCAACGTCCCCGCGGGCGAGACCCTGGACATCACCCTCCCGAAGACCGGCTCGGGCACCGAGCTCAGCTGCAGCATCCACCCCTCCGGCTACCTGGACCTCGGCGTCGAAAAACGCCCGCCCCTGCTGAGCACCATCCTTCCCGCGATTCTTCTTGGCGCCCCGTTTGGGCTGCTCACGGCCGTCGCCGTGTTCCTCACCGGCAAGATCGACTCCGACCCCAAGCAGCCAGCCGTCGCCTGACCCCGGGCACTCACGCGGGCCCCCCGGCGGCGTAGAATCCCGCTCATGCCAGACCTGCCACTTTCCGGGATCCGCGTCTGCGACCTCACCTGGATCATCGCCGGGCCGACCGCCACCCGCGTCCTCGCCGACTTCGGCGCAGAAGTAATCCGCGTCGAGCACGGCCAGGCCGCCGATGCCGTCCGCTTCGGCCGGCCCATCGTTGGCGACCGCCCGACCATGAACAACTCCGGCTTCTGGAACTACATCAACCGCAACAAGAAGAGCATCCTCCTCAACGCCCGCCATCCCATGGGCGGCGACCTGCTCCGGAAGCTCATCGCCGCCAGCGACGTAGTCGTGGAGAACTTCTCCAGCGGGATCATGGCATCGTGGGGCCTGGACTACCCCCAGCTTCGCGAAATCCGCCCCGACATCATCTACTGCTCGGTCTCGGGCTTCGGCCACAGCGGCCGCGACAAGGCCTTCACTACCTGGGGCCCCACGGCGCAGGCGCTCTGCGGTCTCACGTTCACCTCGGGTCTCCCCGGCTACCCTCCGGCCGGCTGGGGCTTCAGCTATATGGACCACACGGCCGGGTATTCCGCCGCCGTCGCCATCATGGCCGCGATCCACCACCGCAACCGGACCGGCGAAGGCCAGCACATCGACATCTCACAGATAGAGGCTGGTATCGTCCTCAATGGCCCGGCCGTGCTCGACTTCACCGTGAACGGCCGCTCCTGGCGCCGCCCGGGGATGCCGCCCGGGAACCGCGCGTGGGAGCCGCGGGTGGCCCCACACAACACCTACCCCTGCGCGGGCGAGGACCGCTGGCTGGCCATGGCCGTCATGAACGATGCCGAATGGCGCGCCCTGGTTATGGCCATGGACCAACCCCCCTGGGCCGCCGAACCGCGCTTCGCCACGAATGATGCTCGCCTCGCCAACGAGGACGAACTCGATGGGCGCATCGCCGCCTGGACAAGCGAATTCACGGATTACGAGGCCATGGAGCTGCTGCAGGCGGCGGGGGTGCGCGCGGGGGTCTGCCAGCGTGCCAGCGACAAGTTCGAACGCGACCCCCAGCTCGCCGCGCGCGACTGGTGGCACGAAGTTGAACACGCCGAGCTCGGCCCCATCACCTACGACGGCGTGCTCCCGAAGCTCTCCGAGACCCCGGGCAGCGTCCGCACCGCCGGCCCCCTCATCGGGCAGGACACCTTGAATGTTCTCCGCGACGTGCTGGGGATGACGCCCGAGGAGATCGCCGAGACCGAAGCCATCGGGGTGCTGATGTGAGCGGCCCGCTCTCCAGCCTGCGCGTCCTCGAACTCTGCGACGAGCTCGGACAATTCGCCGGAAAGCTCCTCGCCGACCTCGGCGCCGATGTCATCAAGGTCGAACCGCCCGGTGGTTCCACCGCGCGCGCCGTCGGCCCCTTCGTGAAGGACCAGCCCGGGCCGAATCGCTCCCTCAACTTCTGGTACCACAACACCAACAAGCGCTCCGCCACTCTCGATCTCGAACAGAGCGAGCACGACCGGACCCTGTTCCGCTCGCTTGCCGCGGAGGCCGATCTGATCATCGAGGACCGCGCCCCCGGCGCGCTCGCGGCCGCCGGACTTGCACCCCAGTCCCTGCGAGCCGCGAACCCGGCGCTCATCCTCTGTTCCATCACTCCCTTCGGCCAGGACGGGCCGTGGGCGAACTGGAAGTCGTCCGACATGGTCGGGCTCGCCCTCGGCGGACCGATGATGATGAATGGGTACGACCCCGAGGACGCCCCCGGTGCTCCTCCCATCCGCGGCCACGGCGACCAGGGCTACAACACCACCGGCCAGTTCGCCGTGCATGGCATTCTCGCGGCCCTGATTCACCGGGATCGCACAGGCGAAGGCCAGCTCATCGATTGCTCCATGCACGAAGCTCTCGCCTGTACCACCGAGGTCGGCATGCCGTACTGGCTGTACGCCCGCCAGGACGTCATCCGCCAGACGGGCCGCCACGCCGCCGCGCAGCGCACAGAGCCCTGGCTCTTCCGGGCGAGGGACGGCCGCCACCTGATCCTCTACGGTGTTGGGCGCGACAACGACAGTTGGAAGCGGCTCAAGCCGTGGTGGCAATCGCACGGGTTCGGCATGCAGTTCGATGAGCCCCGCTTCGATACCCCCCTTGCGCGCCAGCCCGGGCGTGGCTCTCCCGAGGCCGCCGAGATCATGGCCGAGATGGGCCGCTTCATCGCCGCCACCGATGCGGACGAGGTGTACCGCGGCGGCCAGGAACGCGACCAGGCCTGGGGCATCGTCCGCGCCCCCGATGAGACCCTCCAGGACCCGCACTTCCATGACCGCGGACACTTCGTGCCCGTCACCGGTGAGGGCATCGACGCGCCCGCG
Organism: Dehalococcoidia bacterium; assembly: GCA_041910095.1. Lineage (GTDB taxonomy): Bacteria > Chloroflexota > Dehalococcoidia > Tepidiformales > Tepidiformaceae > Amarobacillus. The sequence goes on along the minus strand of JAYRRO010000052.1, from coordinate 195 downwards.
CTCATGCCGGGCGCGCCCTACATCTTCAGCGCGACGCCGTGGGAGCTGCGCCGCCCGGCGCCCCGGCTCGGCGAGCACACCGCCGAGGTTCGCGCCGCCGCCGGGGCCTGGCCCGAAACCGGCCCTTCATGACGCGGTAACCGTCCGTTCATCCAGGTGTCCGAACCGTCGGAGCAGGCGCGGCGCCCACCCCCT
>JAYRRO010000051.1:0-8455 GCA_041910095.1 Dehalococcoidia bacterium | reverse complement strand
GGGGCGGGCGGGGAGTGCGGTGCGCGCCCAGCGTGCGGTGAGGAGCTCAAGCGGCACGGCGTCCTGGGCAGCCTTCGGGATGCCGATATCGATCACCTGCACGCGGCCGCACTTCCCGCTCGCGGGGGCCTGGTACATCCCCACCTTGGGGAGCCCGAAGGTGATCGTCTGGTCGGGCACGACGGTGAGGGGATCGACCGCGCCGGAATCGGCGTTGACGCCCGTGGGGAGGTCGACGGCGAGCAGCTTGGGCGGGTTGTAGCCGGCGCGGGCGGCTGCGAGAGCAATGAGCGGCTTCGCAAGGGCCCCCTCGGGGTCGAGCGCGCGTTCCTGCCCGATCCCGAGGAGGGCATCGATGACGAGGTCGCAGCCGCTGAGGAGCTGTTCGAGGAGTACGCCATCCGGGTCGTCCTCGCCCGCGAGGACCTGCATTTCGCGTGGAGCGAGCTCCTCGACGAGGCTCATGTCCCGGCGCTGGCGGGGGATGTAGAGGGCGGCCTCGGCGCCCCAGTCGTAGAGGTGGCGGGCGGCGACGATGCCATCGCCGCCATTGTTGCCAGGCCCGATGAGGGCGACGATGCGGCGGCCTTCGAGGGTGCCCAGCGTCATCCACGCTTCCTGGGCGACGGCGAGGCCGGCCTCTTCCATGAGCTGGCGTTCCGTGACGCCAGCGGCGACCGCGGCGGCCTCGAGCTCGCGCATTTGCGCGGCGGTGACGAGCTTCATCGCAGGCCCTCTTCCTCGACCAGGCGGCGGGCGTTTTCGCCCTTGCGGGGGGTGTCCTCCTCGGCGGTGAGGGCGCGTTCACCGACCGCGGAGGCGATGGCGTACTCCTTCGAGTGGGTCATGGAGATTTCGAGGCCGCGGAGCTGGATGTGGCGCGCGCGGGCGGCGCCGCGGCCGTAGAGGAACACGAGGGGCTTGCCGCGACGGTTCGGGAGGACCTCGATGTCGCGCCAGCCGACGCCGCGGACGCCGGTGCCGAGGGCCTTCATGACCGCTTCCTTGGCGGCGAAGCGTGCGGCGAGTTCGTGCACGCGGCCGCGGCAGTGGGCGATTTCGTCGTCGGTGTAGACGCGCTTGAGGAAGCGATCGCCATGGCGCCTGATAACGTCGGCGACGCGGTCGATTTCGATGATGTCCACGCCGTGGGCGAACTTCGTTGCCATCGGTGCGCATGGTACGTTCGGGCGCCCGCGTGGGCGAGCGCGGGGCCGCGTATGACCCGGGCCGAACAGGGAATGCGAAAGGCCCGGCGTGCTGCCGGGCCTTTCCATGTGGTGCGAAGCGGGGGCTATTCGACTTCGACGGTGGCGCCAGCTTCGGCGAGCTTGGCCTTGATGGCCTCGGCCTCTTCCTTGTTGACGCCTTCCTTGACCTTGGTCGGGGCGGCCTCGACGAGGTCCTTGGCTTCCTTGAGGCCCAGGCCGCTGATGACTTCGCGGATGGCCTTGATGACGTTGATCTTGTTGTCGCCGAAGGACTTGAGAACGACGTTGAACTCGGTCTTCTCTTCCTCGGGCTCGGCGGCGGCGGCGGCGCCGGCGGCCGGGGCGGCGGCCATCATCATCGGGGCGGCGGCGGTGATGCCGAATTCGTCCTCGATCGCCTTGTTCAGGTCGCGGAGTTCGAGGAGGGTCATGCCCTTGATGATTTCGAGCGCGTCTTCAACCTTACCCACGGTGGTCTCTCCTGTTGTGTGTGATGCGTGGCGAGCGGGCGTGGCGCCGCGCTAGGCCTCGAGCTGCTGGGCGCGGGCATCGATGAGCCCGGCGAAGTTGCGGATGGTCGACTGGAGCAGCCCGGAGAAGTTGTAGAGCGGGCTCTTCAGCTTGCCCACGACCTCGGCCACGAGCTGCTCGCGCGAGGGGAGGGTGGCGATGCTTTCCAGCTCGGCACGATTGAGCACCTTGCCTTCGAGCCAGCCGCCGTGAATGGTGAGCTGCATGCGGCGGGCGCGGAGGTGTTCGGTGAGCAGCTTCACCGGCTGCACCGGGTCACCCAGGCCGAAGGCGATGGCGGTCGGGCCCTGGACGACATCCGCCATCTCGGGGTGGCCGGCGGCCTTCGCGGCCATGGAGGCCAGGGTGTTCTTGACGATCTTCACTTCAACATTCGCCGGGCGGAGCGCCCGGCGAAGATCGGTGAGCTGGGCGACGGTGAGACCGCGGTAATCGGCGCTGATGAGGACCGAGGCCCGCTCCATGCGGTCCTGGATTTCCTCCAGCATTGCGGCCTTCCGTGCGGTCGGCATAAGCGTCCTCCGATGATGAACGGGGGCGGCACAGGCGCGGCCCCGGAGTGGAAAGCCCGGAAAACGAAAATCCCTGCCGCCGGGGCAGGGAACGAACGGCGGGGCCGCACAGGCCCGATCGCCGGAACTCCGCCTCGGCAGGCGCCTTTCGGCTTATCCCCCCGCCGGGTGGCGGTTCGCATCGGGACCTGCGGTCTCTGGCTCTTCAGTTGACCGCGTTATCGTACGGGCTGCCGGGCTCCCCGGCAACCGCGCCGCCCTGCCCGCACACCGGCCCGGCGGTGGCGGCTCCATCCAAGGCGGCCGCCCGCGGGCCGTGCCGCTAATCGACCTTCATCTTGCTCGTGAAGCGGAAGAGGAAGATCCCCCAACCCCCGACCAGCACGCCGAGGACCGCGCTCATGATCAGGCCATTGGTTTCCATCTGAACCTCCAACGGGCGAGCATCCGCCCGGGTTGGCGCGTACGGTGGCCCCTGTCCGGCGGGCAGGTCACGCGCGAACGGCCCGGATGCGCGGGCCCTTCGGCCCCTTTCGCAGCTTAGCCGCCGAGCCAGTCGTATCCGGCGGCGACGAGGCCCGCGCGGGCGGCGGCCCGCTCGCGTGTATCCGGGTGCGTGGGCACGTAGAGCTGGTTCTCCTTCACCGCCCGCACGACGAGGGCCGCCACATCGTCCGGCTCCATCGAATCCGCCCCGGCCGCGGCCGTGCGGTATTCCACGGGGACGGCGACGGGCCCACCGAAGCGGGCCTGGCGGTGCTCGGTCGAGGCCGCGATGTTCGTACGAACGCCTCCGGGGCACAGCACCGACACGCCGATGCCCAGCGGCGCGAGGTCGATGCGCATCGCCTCGGAGAGCCCGACAACGGCGAACTTCGACGCCACGTACGCCGCAAGGCCGGGGAGCGCATAGAGGCCGGCGATCGACGCCGTATTGACGATGTGGGCCTCGCCGGCGGCGCGCAGCGCGGGGAGGAAGGCGTTCACACCGTTGAACGGCCCATTCACGTTGACCGCCATCGCCCAGTCCCAGTTCGCGGGCGCCGTGTCCTGGATGGTGGCGAAGGGGACGACGCCGGCGTTGTTGCAGAGCAGGTGCACGCCGCCGAAGGCTTCGGAGGCGCGGGCGGCGAGGGCGGCGACGCTTTCCCGGTCGGAGACATCGCAGCGCACGGCGACGGCCTGCACGCCCTTCGCGCGCACCTCGGCGGCGACGGCCTCGGCGTTGGCGAGCTCGATATCGGCGAGGACGATGTTCATGCCTTCGCCGGCGAAGGCGAGGCTGAGGGAGCGGCCGATACCGCTGCCCGCGCCGGTGATGACGGCGGTCTTGCCGCGCAGTTCGCGCATCGCGGCCTCCTCGGAAATGGGAATCCGACCCAGCGTACGCGACGCCGGGGGCGCTTCAACGCGCGGTGGGCCCCGTGGGAAAGGGCCGGATGCACGTGAGGACGGCACTCCCCAAACGGGCGCGCGGGCAATACCGTAGGCGCCATGCCGAAGGACGCCATGGAGATCGACGTGGGCGGCCACGCCGTGACGATTACGAACCCCGGGAAGGTGTTCTTCCCCGAAGCCCGGTACACGAAGCTCGACGTGGTCAACTACTACCTCGCCGTCGGCGAAGGCGCGCTCGTGGGCATCCGCGATCGGCCGGCCGTGCTGAAGCGGTTCGTGAACGGCGCGGCCGAGGAGCCGTTCTTCCAGAAGCGCGCGCCGTCCGTTCCGGAGTACATGACGACGGCGCACGTGACCTTCCCGAGCGGGCGCTCGGCGGACCTCGCGGTGGCGCGAAACGTGGCGGGCGTCATCTGGATGGCAAACCTGGGCTGCCTCGACCTGAACCCGTGGCCGGTGCGCGCCAACGATGTCGACCACCAGGATGAGCTGCGCATCGACCTGGACCCCACGCCGCAGGCGACGTTCGCGATGGTGAAGGAAGTGGCACTGGTGGCGCGGGAGGTGCTGACCGCGCACGGCTGCGAGGGCTTCCCGAAGACATCGGGGTCGCGGGGCATCCACATCAACGTGCGCATCGAGCCCCGCTGGACGTTCACGGATGTACGGCACTGCGCGCTCGCCATCGGGCGCGAAATCGAACGGCGCGTGCCCGCGCTGGCGACCACGGCCTGGTGGAAGGAAGAGCGCCACGGGGTGTTCATCGACTACAACCAGAACGCGCGCGACCGCACGGTGGCCTCGGCGTATTCCATCCGGCCGACGAAGGACGCGCGTGTGTCCTGCCCCGTGACGTGGGATGAGCTGCCGGGGGTAGAACTTGCGGACTTCACGATCGCAACGGTGCCGCGCCGGTACGCGGAGATGGGCGACCCGGGTGCGGGGATCGATGCGAGGGCATACTCGCTGGAACCGCTGCTTGCGCTGGTGGAAGCGCAAAAGGCCGCGGGCCTGGGCGAGGCGCCGCTCCCTCCGCACTACCCGAAGGCCGAGGGCGAACCCGTTCGGGCGCAGCCGAGCCGCCGCCGGAAGCCGCGGCCCGACGCGAAGGAATAGGCCGGAGCGGGCTCAGTCGCGGACGGCGGCGAAGAGTCCGGCGACGTCGAGGGAGAACGCCGAGAGCACGGGTGCGGCATCGAGCGTGTCGCCCGCCGCGGCGGTGCGGGCATCGGCGCCCGGGCGGAAGGCCGTGATGGTCTCGTCTTCGGGGTCGACGAGCCAGAGGAGCTGCGTGCCGTTGCGAAGGTAGAACTGGACGCGGTCCGCGACGCGGCCGGGGCGGTCCTCAGGCGAGAGGACTTCGATGGCGAAGACGGGGTGCTGGCGAACGAGGCCCGTCCGGGGCGGGCCAGAATACTGCGTGGAAGGCGTCACGTTTATGTCAGGAAGGAAGACCCGCTGGTCGATGTGCGATTCGGTGGCGTGACGCACTTCCGTCACGATGCGCGCTTCCGTGTGCTGACGGAGGTAGATGCCGATGGCGATGATCAGCTGCGCGACCACGGCGCCGTGCTTCTCGTTTGGCGTGGCCTTCGCCTGGACCTCCCCGTTCACGAACTCCAGGTACGGCTTCTCCTCCGGGAGCGCGAGGAATTCGTCCAGGGTCATGCGCGTCGCGCGGGCAGGTGCGGCCATGTCTTGAGTATAGCGAACCAGGTTTCGGCGGAGAGCCCGGGAAGGGAGAAGCCCGCCGGGTGGCGGGCTTCAGTCAGCGCTTCGAGTGGCGGAGAGGGGGAGATTCGAACTCCCGGTGACTTGCGCCACACCGCTTTTCGAGAACGGCACCATCAACCACTCGGACACCTCTCCACTGGCGATTGTACCCAGAGGGCGGCGGGACGGGCAAAGACGCGCCTCAGGCGGGCAGCGCCTCCATGAACTCGCGGATGTGGCGATCCAGCTGAGCCCACTCCATGAGGAAGGCGTCGTGGCCGTGCTCGGAGTGGATCTCGCGGTAGCTGACGGCGTTGCCGTTGGCCTTCAGGACTTCGACGATCTCCTGCTGCTGCCACACCGGGTAGAGGATGTCCGAATCGATGCCCATGACGAGCGCGGGGCCACGGAACGGCGCGAGCGCGGCCTGCGCCCCGCCCCGGCCGCCGCCCACGTCGTACCCGTCCATGGCCTCGGTGATGCGCATGTACGCGTTCGCGTCGAAGCGCTCGACGAGCTTGTCGCCCTGGTAGTGGAGATACGATTCGACTTCGAAACGGCCCGAGTCCTCCTCTCCGGGAGGCGTGACCTGGCGGCCGAAGCGGCCGCCGAACGACTGCGCCGAGCGGTAGCTGATCATGGCGATCATGCGGGCGAGGGCGAGGCCGCGGTGGGGCGTGATGCCGCGGTGGATGTAGTCTCCATCGAGGTACCCGGGGTCGTTGCGGATGGCCTGGCGGGCGCACTCGTTGAAGGCGATGGTCCACGCGGCATGCGCGAGATTGGTGGCGACGGGCATGACCGATCGCACCATCCCGGGGTAGCGGGCAGCCCACTCGAGCACCTGCAGCCCGCCAAGCGATCCCCCGGTGACGCAGGCCAGGGAGCGCACGCCAAGCTTCTGAACGAGCGCGTGCTGGACGGCGACCATGTCCCCGACGGTCACGCCAGGGAAGCGGCCGCCGTAGGAGCGCCCGGTGGCCGGGTCGACGGAGCGCGGGCCGGTGGTGCCATAGCAACTGGCGAGGATGTTGGAGCAGATGACGGCGTAGCGATTCGTGTCGATGGCGGCGCCGGGACCGATGAGAGGGTCCCACCAGCCCTGTTCGCCGGCGGCACGCGCGCTGCCCGTGAGCGCATGGCAGACGAGCACGGCGTTATCGCCGGCGGGCGAAAGGCGGCCGTAGATCTCGTACGCGGCCTCCACCTCGAGGTCGGCACCGCTTTCCAGACGCAGGACGCCGAGCGGTTGCACGAGCGAGGGGCTGCTGACGTTCGGCATGTCAGCCCTCAGCTTTCGGACGGGGGGCTCCCGGCTGCTACCGCCGGGAGCCCGGAAATCACCGTCCCAATGGACTAGGAGGCGGCGAGCGCCTGTTCGAAGTCGGCGATGATGTCGTCGATGTGCTCGATGCCGACGGAGACACGGACGAGGTCGGAGGTGACGCCGCTGGTGAGCTGTTCGTCCTCGCCCAGTTGCTGGTGGGTGGTCGAGGCGGGGTGGATGACGAGCGTCTTGGCGTCGCCGACGTTCGCGAGGAGGCTGGCGAGTTTGACCTGGCTGATGAACTTCTTGCCCGCTTCCATGCCGCCTTCGATGCCGAAGTTGAGGATGGAGCCGAAGGCGCCGTGGCGGAGATACTTCTTCGCGTTCTCGTGGTATGGGTGGTCCGGGAGGCCCGGGTAGTTCACCCAGTTCACCTTCGGGTGCTTCTGCAGCCAGAGGGCGAGCTTCATCGCGTTCTCGTCGTGGCGCTCGACGCGCAGGGAGAGCGTTTCGAGCCCGACGAGGTTGAGGAAGGAGTTCATCGGGGCCTGGCACATGCCCAGGTCGCGAAGGCCTTCGACGCGGGCGCGAATGATGAAGGCGATGTTGCCCATGCCGGGAAAGTCGCCGAAGACTTCCCAGAACTTCATCCCGTGGTAGCCCTCGCTGGGCTCGGTGAACATGGGGTGCTTGCCGTTGCCCCAGTTGAACTTGCCGCTATCGATGATCATGCCGCCGATGCTCAGGCCGTGGCCGCCGACCCACTTCGTGGTGGATTCGACGACGATGTCGGCCCCGTGCTCGAGCGGGCGGCAGCGGTAGCCGCCGGCGCCGAAGGTGTTATCGACCACAAAGGGGATGCCGTTGTCGTGGGCGACCTGCGCGATCGCCGGGAAGTCGGGCACGTTCAGGCGGGGGTTGCCGAAGGTCTCGACATAGAGGGCCTTGGTGTTGGCGTCGATGGCGGCGCGGAAGGCCTCCGGGTCATCGCCTTCGACGAACTTCACGTTGATGCCGAGGCGCGGGAAGGCGACTTTGAACTGGTTGTAGGTGCCGCCATAGAGGTTGGACGTCGCGACGATGTTGTCGCCGGCCTGGCAGATGGTGGCGAAGGCGAGGAGCTGGGCGGCCTGCCCGGACGAAGTCGCGAGCCCGGCGACGCCGCCTTCGAGCGCCGCCATGCGCTGTTCGAAGACGTCGTTCGTGGGGTTCATGATGCGGGTGTAGATGTTGCCGAACTCCTGGAGCGCGAAGAGGCGCGCGCCGTGTTCGGCATCGTTGAAGACGTAGGACGTCGTCTGGTAGATGGGGACCGCGCGCGACCCGGTGGTGGGGTCGGGCTGCTGTCCGGCGTGCAGCTGCAGCGTCTCGAAGTGCATCTGGGAGCTCCCTGGGTGCGCGTGCGGGCGCGAATGCACCCGAACGTATGGAAGTCGAGCGAGTCAGTCAAGAATTCCCCCGGCGAAGGCGCTCAGGGGCCGCGGAAGACCTGCACATGGACATCGAAGGCGGCCTGGCCCGCGGGGCTCACGCGGATGACGCCCGTGATGCTGCCCGTGCCGGGCGGCGGGTTCGCCGTGAAGAACACCTGCACGCTCGCGAAGCCCGGCACCGAGGCCACGAGCTGCGCCTCGACGCTGACCCACTCCGTGAGGCTCGCGACCGTGAAGGCGACGGGGTCGCACCCGCTATTCGAAAGCGTAAACGACGCGCGGACGCCCGGCGCGGCGCCGACGACGCCCGAGTTGGCCGAAAGCGTCCCCGGGCAGGCCGTGGCCGTCGGCGGGACCGGCGTCGGCGTAGGCGGGAGCGGTGTGGGCGTG
>JAYRRO010000050.1:0-7319 GCA_041910095.1 Dehalococcoidia bacterium | reverse complement strand
TCCTCGCCGGCCGCGAAGGGCGCGAAAGCATCGCCCTCATGACCTGCAGCGGCCCCGTCGCCGCGCACGGCTACGCCGAACGCACCGTCGTCCTCGCCGACCGCGTCGAGTAGCGCCCCGTCAGGCCCAGATCACCCAGCCCACGAAGATGCCCGCGGCGAACCACGCCAGCCCGCCGAGAACGCCAAATACCACTGTCTTGCTCATGGCGCGGGATGATACGTCGCCCGCGGCCGCCCGCCCTCAGTTTGCGCGAGGATCCGTTGGGAAATAAGCGAAAATGGCCAGCTTCGAGGACTGCCGCCGCACCACCCGCCGCCAGAGCGTCCCCGGCTCGCTCGTGAACAGGTCCCCCGGGTCGGGCTCGACGATGAACCAGGCTTCGGCTTCGACCTCGCCGTCGAGCTGGCCCTGGCTCCAGCCGGCATAACCGCTGAAGACGCGCATCCGCTCCAGGTCATCGGCGAAGGCGGCCGGCTCGCGCGAAAGGCTCAGCAGCCCCGCCCGCCCAGTCACCCGCGACCAGCCGTCCCGGGCGCCGGCGCCCGTGAGTTCGCCCAGCGCCAGCGCCGTCGCCGGTTCCACTGGCCCGCCCTGGAAGATGACGCGCGGCGTGCTCACGAACGGCGCCCACTCCGGCAGATGCTCCCCGATCGTCGCGTGCTCCATCGGCCGGTTCAGCACGACCCCGAGCGCGCCCTCGCCGTTGTGCTCGCAGATGAGCACCACCGTGCGCGCGAAATTGGGGTCAACCAGGGACGGCGTCGCCACCAGCAGCTTCCCCGCGAGCGATGCGGCCATGGAACCATCATCGCAGATGCCCGCGCGCCGGCCAGCCGCGCAGCCTGCCCCGTCCCTCAGGCCACGCCGATGGAGGCGTCATACTCCTTGCGCCGGGCCGGGTCGCGCAGCACCTGGAACGCGGCCATGAGCGCGACATAGTCGGGCGTGCCCGCCTTCATCCCCTCGCTGAGGGCCGTCACCTGCTCGGCGATGCGCATCGCGTCCGCCTTCGGCCGCACCCCGAGGAAGCTGTAGTGCGTCCGGTGCCACCGCGGATGCGTCCCCGCGGGGGGCGCCTTCACCCCGTCGAGCGCGTCCAGGTAGATCCCCCGGAGCCGAGGGCTGGCAATGGTCTCCGTCGCCTCGCGGAGCTGCCGTTCGAGCGCGGCATGGTCCTCGGGGCTGTAGTGGGCGCGGACGAACTCCCCAGACAGTGCCCGCGCCGCCGCGAGCGCGATCGCCGGGTCGCAGTCCCACTCCACCCCAAGGAACGCGTAGTAGTCCGGGAATGAACCCGGCGCTTCCAGCCCCCCGCGCCCGCCCACCGGCGGCTTCGCGAACGGCTGGCGCTGCCGCGGATACTGGCGCGGCGTTTCGCGCACCTGCCCGTTCGCCCGCGCCTGCGCGAAGGGCGTGCCCCCCGCTCGCGGGGTTGCCGTCGCGGCGGGCGTCCAGGCGTTCTCCCGGCGGTACACCGGCCGGGGCGTGTTTCGCGAAAGCTGCCGGTCATGTTCCGCGCGCCGGTGCGGGTCCGAAAGCACCGCGTAGGCATCGTTGATCGCGGCCATGCGGCGGTTCGCATCCGGTGCCGTGTTCCGGTCCGGGTGCAGTTCGCGCGAAAGCCGCCGGTACGAGGCCTTGATCTCCTCGGCCGAAGCCGTTCGCTCCACCCCGAGCGTGGCGTAGTGGTCAGCGGGCGCCTGCATCGCCACCAAGCATAGCGTCCCGCGGGTTCGCCGCGACCGCCGCGCGGCCCCTACAATCGCCTCCATGCCCTTCCCCGCCGCGCGCGTCGCCTCCCGCACCTCCGTCTTCACCGAATCCGTGATCCGCGAAATGACGCGCCTCGCGATGCTCCACGGCGCGATGAACCTCGCCCAGGGCTACCCCGATTTCCCCGCGCCGGATTTCATCAAGCAGGCCGCCGTCTTCGCCATCACCAGCGACATCAACCAGTACGCCATCACCTGGGGCTCGCCCCGCCTGCGCCAGGCCATCGCCGCCAAGACGCGCCGCTTCTACGGCCTCGAGTTCGACCCCGAACGCGAAATCACCGTCACCTGCGGCGCCACCGAGGCGATGATGGCCACCATGCTCGCGCTCGTGGAGGAAGGCGACGAGGTCATCGTCTTCGAGCCCTTCTACGAGAACTACGTCCCCGACGCCGCGATGTCCGGCGCGAAGCTCGTGTTCGTCGAGCTGCGCGCCCCCGATTTCGCCGTCGACCCCGAGGCCCTGCGCGCCGCCTTCAGCCCGCGCACCCGCGCCATCATCGTGAACACCCCGAACAACCCCAGCGGCAAGGTGTTCACGCGCGCCGAGCTCGAGCAGATCGCCGCCCTCTGCGAGGAGTTCGACTGCCTCTGCATCACGGACGAGATCTACGAGCACATCCTCTATGACCAGCACGAGCACGTGCCCATGGCCACGCTCCCCGGCATGTATGACCGCACCGTCACCATCTCCGGGCTTTCGAAGACGTTCAGCGTCACCGGTTGGCGGCTCGGGTATGTGCTCGCGCCGCCGCCGCTGACCGACGCGATCCGCAAGGTGCATGACTTCCTGACGGTGGGCGCTCCCGCGCCGCTCCAGGAAGCCGCCGCCATCGCCATGGAGCAGGCCGACAGCTACTACCCCGAGCTCCGCGGCATGTACGACGCCAAGCGCCGCCAGCTGCACACCGCCCTGCGCGAGGCCGGCTTCGATTGTCACCTCCCCCAGGGCGCGTACTACATCATGGCCGACTTCTCCCACCTCGGGTTCTCTGGCGACGACTACGCCTTCGCCCGCCACCTCATCGAGAACATCGGCGTCGCCTCCGTTCCGGGCTCCTCGTTCTATCGCGATGGCAAGGGCGCGAAACTCGTGCGCTTCACCTTTTCGAAGTCCCCCGAGACCCTCGCCGAGGCCGCGACACGCCTCGCCCGCATGTGATCGTACGGTCCGGGGCGCTATCTTCGATCGCGTGAATCGCCGAACGCTGCTCCTTGGTGTCCCCGCCCTGGGCGTCGCACTGGCGTCCTGCAAGATCCCCGAACGCTCCGTCACGGCCACGCCGACGGGTGGCCCGACTCCGACGCCGCTCCCCGAGGGCACGCCCGTGGTACTCGCGAACCCGACCGTCCTCCCCTCCGGCGTGAAGTACCAGGACGTCACGGTGGGCACCGGCGCGCAGCCGGGCGCGGCCTCCTATGTGCAGGTGCACTACCGCGGCTCGCTCGCCGCCACGGGGCAGGAATTCGATAGCTCCTACCGCCGCGGCGCCCGCCAGTGGCTGCAGATGAACTCCGTGATCAAAGGCTTCGCCGAAGGCCTCTCGACGATGAAAGTGGGCGGCAAACGCACCATGATCATCCCCGCCGCGCTCGCCTACGGCACCGGCACGCGCCCCGGCATCCCCGCGAACTCGGACCTCGCCTTCGAAGTCGAACTTTTCGAAGTCAGCGAGACTCCGCCCACGGCGGCGCCCGCCAGCCCCACCCCCAAGCCGTAGCCGCGCTTCAGCCCGCCTCGACCACCGTCACCGTCCCGGCCATCCCGTCGACGGCGATGATGTCGCCCGTGCGGATGTGCGTCGTGCCGTTGCGTACGTTCACCACCGCCGGCAGCCCGTATTCCCGCGCGACCGTGCTGCCGTGGCTCAGGGCGCTGCCGAGATCCACCACCAGCCCCGCCGCGAGCGCGAACAGCGGCGTCCAGCCGGCATCCGTCACGGGCGCCACCAGGATCTCGCCCGGCAGCAGCGGGCCGTCCGTGCGGGGGTCGAGGATCACGCGGGCGCGGCCCGTCACCTGCCCGGGGCTCACCGGGATGCCCTTGAGCACCTCCCCCGCCGCGTGCGCGAGGTCGGGCGGCAGCGGTACCGGGCGTCCGCGAAAACGCTCCGGCAGCCGCACGTAGCGGTTCCGCTCCAGCTCCCGCCGCCTTCGCGCGACCACCGCCCGGAAGTCGTGGCCCCCGCCCGGCGCGAGCAGGAATCGCGTGATCTCGGAGTCCGTCAGGAAGAAGAGGTCCTCCGGCCGGTTCGCCGCGCCCTGCTCGACGAGCATCGCCCCCGCCTGCGGCACGTACGTATCGAAGAGCCGCGCCGCGCGCACGACGATGGACTTCGTGCGCTCTCGCAGCGCGACCCACCCCTGTGCCCACCCAAGCGACTTCCGGAAGAGTGCGCGCTTCACCGGGTTCATCCGCCGTCCCAGCTCGGCCGTGAGGGCCAGCCGCTCCGCCGCCTGCCGCTCCAGCGTCGCCGGCGGCGACTTCTCCTCCGGCAGGTCCAGGTACGACCGCACAATCGCCACCACCTGCGACGGGTCCTGACGCCAGTTCGGCACCGCTGGCTCCATCTCGTTCAGGCCGCGGTGGCCGTGGCGCTCCATGAAGGCCGCGAACGTCGCCCGCCAGGCACCCGGCAATTCGAGCGCCATGGGTGCAAACCCCTCGCCGCGAATCGCCCCTTCGAGCCCGCACGCGATGGCGGTGCGCGAAAGCCCCCACAGGTCGAGCCCGATTTGCGCGCTCTCCACGCCGTGCATCCCCGAAAACAGCGCCGGCACGCGCCCCTCGGTCTCCTCCCCGAGGACGGGCAGCACCATGCCCGCGACCGTATCGAAGCCCGTGCCCGCCACGCCGCTGGCCTGTAGATGGACCTGGAAGATGTCCGCCACGAACGCGGTCAGCGCCTGCCGCCGCCCCTCGATCTCCGGCCCGGACATGGCCGCCGGGTCGTCGGCTCGCACCGTGCGCTGCCACGCCATCGTCGCGCGCTCGATGCGGTCCGCCTCCTTGTGGATACGGATGAGCATGCTGATCCCCGGGACCGCGCTCCGCAGCCGGAAGCCCCAGAGTTCGCGCGAGTGCGCCATCTTCGGCTTGCCGCGGTACTCGCCGCCCAGGAAGCGGTGCTCGATCGCGTCCCCGCTCGACCCCAGCGCGCGGTCCGCGATCATCCGCGTGGCCGTGATATTGAGGAACGCGCGGTTGTAGAACATGCCCACGAAGTTCGGGTTTTCGTCCTTGCGCAGCATCTTGAGCCGCCGGTATCCCTCGTTGTAGGCGACGAGCGCCGCGTCCGCGAACATGGTTATCGAAAGCGGCGTGAGCAGCCCCGGCAGCACCTCCTGCACGTTCGCGCTCGTCCAGTAGTCGTCGAGCGTGGTCGCCGTATCGAATTCGTTCTCCCAGCCCGCGCCGGCGTCCGCGGCCTGCCCCGCGACCGTGATCGGCCGCGACTGCAGCATCCAGGCCAGCCCGCCTTCGAAGGCGAACTCGATATCCTGCGGCGCACCGAACATCTCCTCCGCCCGGAGTGCCTGGCGCGCCGCCTCGTGGGCCATCGCCTCCGTCAGCACCGGTTCGCCGGCATGGTGCCGCGCGACGACGGCGAGCCCGGGCCGTTCGAGCACCATGCGGTCCGCCTCCGCCTGCCCGCTGACAAGCGCCTCGCCCGTGCCCGCCACGACCTCGACGACCACGCGCGTCGCGTCGCCGCTCACGGGGTCGATGCTGAAGGCCACCCCTGCGGCCTCGGCGGCGACCATGCGCTGCACCACCACGGCCATGCGCGCTTCGCCGTTCGCCGCTCGCGCCGCGCGGTACGCCGCCGCCGATTCCGAAGCAAGTGACCCCACGCACGCGCGAACCGCCTCGAACACGCCCTCCACCGAGCGCACATCGAGGGCCGTCAGGTGCTGGCCCGCGAACGAAGCCTCCGCGCTGTCTTCATCGAGGGCTGAGGAGCGCACGGCTACAGGGCCTTCGGCGAGCAGCACGGCGGCCGCCTCCGCCACGGCCGCGCGGGCGTTGACATCGCCGTCACCCGCGGCGATGGCATGGGCCGCCGCGGGGAGAATCACGAAGCCGGGTGGCACGCGAAAACCGGCGGCCCACAACCGCGCGAGGCTCGCGCCCTTGCCGCCCGCTTCCGGCGCATCGGCGGGCGAAAGAGCATCCAGCGGCGCGAGAATCGGCATCGCGGCAGTCTACGTCCTCGAATGGCGTTCGCGCAGTCAGCGCCGGCGGGGCCGGCCGCGAGCCGGGACCGGTCGCGCCCTCGCAGGGCATGGCGCGGCGAGCGCGCTACCCCGCGCGCTTTCGACCCAGGGGCGCGCCCGCCTTCGGAGCGTCGTACGGCTGCTGGTACCACAGGTCCCGCACGAGGTCATGGAAGATGGTCACCCGTCGCCCGCCTTCCAGCTCGACCACGAAGTAGCGCCGCGCGATCTCGTCGCGCCACCACTCATCGTCGATGCGCCAGGTGTCGTGCACGGCCACCACGCGCCGGTACGTCCCCCGCCAGAGCATCGCCTTCGGCGCGCCCCGCGGCGTCGCCTCCACCGCCGCCGGCGAAGGCTCGTTCAGGGGCCGAAAGCGACCATCCCCAGCTGCCGTTCCGGAATTCGTGACCATCCCTGCACCTCGACAATGCGAAAGACCTGCGGGCCGCCCACCCGCGCGTTCAACTGCTCCACCGCCTCCAGGAGCTCCCGGTGGCGGCGCGGCCCCACCTGCCAGAGGTTCGCCTGGTGGCCGTATTCGCTACATAAGCCCAAAAGCGTCACCCCCACCGAGACGGCCGCGGCCGGCAGCTGCAGCCGCTCGATCTTCGGCTGGAGCGCGAATAGCATGCGCGCCGCGTCGTTCGTTGGTTCGCGAAACACGCAGCGCCGCGCCAGCTGCTCGCCGCTTTCCAGCCCCAGCCGCCAATCGAGCCGCCGCAGCGAATGCCCCTTGATCTCCCGGCGTTCGAGCGCGCGCAGCAGCAGCGCGCGCGTCCCCGCGATGAGCGGCTCGCTGAGCGCGGCCGGCGCCGGCAGCTCCAGCTCCTCGCTCACGCGCACCTCCTCCGGCCGCGGCACGATGCGCGCGTCGTCGCGGCCGTTCGCCAGCTCCCACGCTCGCGCGCCTTCGCGCCCGAACTGCGCCTGCATCGCCGAAAACGTCAGCTCCGCCACCTGCCCCAGCCAGTTCAGCCCGAACAGCCGCAACCGTTGGTGCATGAGTGGCGAAACCGGCAGCACCTCCACCGGCAGCCGCCCGAGGAAGGCCCGTGCCTCGCCCGCGTGCACGAGCATCGCCCCCCGCGCCTGCACCGTCGCCGCCGCGTGCGCCGCGAACACCGTATCCGCCGCCGCCAGCGAAACCGGCAGCCCGCTCGCGTTCTCCGCCGATTCCTGGAGGTCGCGCAGGTACGCCGCGTCCGCCATCCGCGCCATCTCCGCCAGCCCGTGGATATCGAGGTGCGCGTGCCCCGGCGCGATCGCCTCCACCGCCGGGCTGTAGAGCCGCAGCAAATCCAGCAGCGCCCCCGCCGCCTCGGC
>JAYRRO010000049.1:0-1786 GCA_041910095.1 Dehalococcoidia bacterium | reverse complement strand
TTCGTGCTCGGCGCGCCCGAGACCGTGCTCCCCCTCACCACCGGCGCCCCCGAGTTCGACCAGGTCTACCGCGAAGCGAGCGAACGCGGCCTGCGGGGCATCGTCTTCGCCGAGGCGGCCTTGCTGCCATCGCCGGAGCGTCCCGCCGGGGGCCTTCGCCCGCTCGCGCTGCTCATCCTCGGCGACGAGCTGCGCAAGGAGGTGCGGCAGGCCTTTGCGATGATGGAGAACCTCGGCATTTCGCCGCGCATCATCAGCGGCGATAACCCCCGCACCGTCGCCGCGCTCCTCAAGCAGGTGGGTGTCAGCATTCACGGCGGCACCATCTCCGGGGGCGAACTCGACGGCCTCGACGACGCCGCCTTCCACCGCGCGGTCGAGGAGAACACCGTTTTCGGGCGCATCGCCCCCGCGCAGAAGGCGCGCATCATCGCCGCCCTGCGCGACAACGGCCACTTCGTCGCCATGGTCGGCGATGGGGCGAACGACGTGCAGGCCCTGCGCACCGCCGATGTCGCCGTGGCCATGGCGAGCGGCACGGGCACGGCGCGCGCCGTCGCCGGCATCGTCCTGCTGCAAGATTCGTTCACGGCGCTCATCCGGGGGGCGAAGGAGGCGACGGCCGTGCTCGGCAACACCGCGCGCCTGAGCAAGCTCTTCATCGCCAAGAGCATCTACGCCTTCCTGCTCATCGTGGCGACGAACATGCTCGGGCTCGAATTCCCGTTCCTCCCGCGGCAGGGGTCGGTGACGGCGCTGCTCACGCTCGGCATCCCGGCGGTGTTCATCAGCATCAGCATCCCCCCGCCGGAGGCCGGCCGCGATTTCACCCGCAACGTGATGCGCTTCGCCCTGCCCGCCGCGGGCGCGCTCGCCGCCTCCGCCGCGGTCGTCCACCTCCTCGTCGAAGGCGTGCTCGGGCGCTCCACGGAAGAGGCGCGGACGCTCGTTTCGCTGACCATCGGCATCGTCGGCGTGCTCTATGTGCTGGAGGTGCTGGGCTTCGAAGGGGCATCCTGGCGCAGCCTCACCCGCCCCGTGATGACCACGGTGCTGGCCGCCGCCCTCATCGGCATGCTCGTCCTCACCGTCTTCATCGAACCGCTGCGGACGTTCTTCGACTTCGTCGATGTGAAGCTGGGGGACTGGATCCTGGTGGCGGCGGCATCGGTGGCGGCGCTGGCCGGGCAGTTCACCCTCAGCCGCTACTGGCAGCAGATCCTGGACCTGCTCACGGCCGCGCCGAAAAAGGACGAAGCGCTCCGCGGCCGCGCCGTGTGAGTGTCAGCTGGCGCGCCGGCTGGCGGCGCCGAAGTAGGCCGCCGCGGCCTGGCCCAGCCCGCGCCGCTCGCGTTCCACCTTCGGCGCTTCCGGGGCCCCGGCGAAGCCCGTGACGTTCACGGTCGCGCCTTCGCCCAGCAGCCGCCCGAAGCGGCGGAGCACGGCATCCAGCTCATCCGGCGCGCAGTACACGAGCGCGAGGGCATGGCCACTGCCGTCGCCGCCCACCGCGTCGTAACCGCGGAGGAAGCGCCGCAGCGCGAACGCCGTTTCGAGCACCGGCTCGCGCGATTCGATACGGAGGCCGTAGCAGGAGAGCCCGAAGCGCGCTTCGACCGCGTAGACCGGCAGGCCCGTCGCGCCATCGCGCCCCGCTGCCCCTCCCCCCGCGATCCGGTCGACCGCGCCGAGCACCTGCTGGCACGAAAGGGGCGACGACAGCACCTCGCCCGCGCCCAGCGCCAGCGCGGCGGCGACATCGCCTTCAACGCCCGGGCCACCGACG
>JAYRRO010000048.1:0-10411 GCA_041910095.1 Dehalococcoidia bacterium | reverse complement strand
GTAGAAGAAGGTGAAGGCCACAACGAGCACGAAGAGGAGCAGCCAGTAGGGGCCGGTACCGCTGCCGCCGCGCCCGCCCTGGAAGTTCTTCACGAAGAAGTCGGCGATGGCTTCAACCCAGCCGCCGGAGTTCGTGAAGTAAGATGCGAAGGTGGCGGGCAGGATCATGATCGAGAACGCGAAGATGAGCGGGATCATGCCGGCCATGTTCACGCGCAGGGGGATGTGGCTCTGCCCCTGTTGGCGGTACATTCTCCCGCCTCTGAACGCGGACCGTGCGTATTGTACGGGCACGCGGCGCGTGGCCTCCTGGAAGTAGACGACCAGGAAGATGAGCGCGAGGGCGAAGGCGAGGATGGCGAGCGTGCCGAGAATGGACTCGGTGGAGATGTTCGGGATCAGGCTGGGGAGGCGCGCGACGATACCGCCGAAGATGAGGACGGAAACGCCGTTACCAATGCCGTTTTCGGTGATGAGTTCGCCGAGCCAGACCAGGAACATGGTGCCGGCGCAGAGGGTGAGCAGGGTGGCGAAGGTGCTCAGAGTGTGATCGGGGAAGCCGAAATCCTGGACGACGTTGCCGCCGCTCTGCTGGTTGATGAAGAGGATCTGGCCATAGCCCTGGACGGCGCACATGGGTACGGCGAGCCAGTGGGTATAGACCTGGAGGCGGCGCCGGCCCTGTTCGCCCTCTTCGGAGAGGGAGCGCCAGGAGGGCACGAGCGGCGTGAGAATCTGCACGATGATCGATGCGGTGATGTAGGGGTACACACCGAGCGCCGCCACGGACAGGTTCTGGAGGGCGCCGCCGGAGAAGATGCTCAGGAAGTCGAGCAGGGAGTTGTTGTTGAAGGCGTTCTCGAGCGCCGTGCGGTCGACGTTGGGGATGGGGACGTGGGCGACGAAGCGGAACACGACCAGCATCGCCAGCGTGAAGACGAGCTTCCGCCGGACGTCTTCCTGGCGGAAGGCGTCGACCATGGCCTGCAACAGGCGCGGGCGCTGGGCGGCCTGGACGCTCATCGGAGACGCCGGCTCTTTTCGAATTCGAGGACGGTGGCGGTGCCGCCGGCCTTTTCGATGGCATCCTTCGCGCTGGCGCTGAAGGCGTGCGCGGAGATGGTGAGCTTCTTGCCGAGCTCGCCTTCGCCGAGGATCTTCACGGGCTGGCGCTCATGCTTGAGGACGCCGGCGGCGCGGAGGTCTTCGGGGGTGACGGTGGCGCCGGCCTCGAAGCGGTCGAGGGCGGCAAGGTTCACGGGCTGGTACTCGACCTTCCACTTGTTGTTGAAGCCGCGGAGGACGTGGTACTTGCGGGACGTGGGGAACTGGCCGCCTTCGAACGCGTCGTAGGGGGCTTTCTTGCCACTGCGGGCCTTTTGGCCCTTGAGGCCACGGCCGGCGTAGGTGCCGTGGCCGGAGCCGTTGCCGCGGCCGACGCGCTTTTTGGCGTGGGTGGCGCCTTCGTTGGGGCGCAGTTCATCGGCGCCGATGCTCATGCCGGGTCCTCCTGCACGGTGACGAGGTGGGTGACGGCATGGATCATGCCGCGCACGGCCGGGCTGTCCTCGTGCTCGACGGTCTGGTTCAGACGGCGAAAGCCAAGGGCGCGGATGGTGTCCTTCTGGTCCTTCCGGTAGCCGATGGCGCTCTTGGTGTAGGTGATGCGGAGCGTGGCCACGTCAGCTCCCCCGGGCGACGGCGAGGCGGCGTTCGCGGGCGCCGCGCGGGTCGCGCAGGTCGCCGAGCCCCTGGATGGTGGCACGGGCGACGTTGATGGGGTTGCGGCTGCCAAGGGACTTGGCGAGGACGTCGGTGACGCCGGCGGATTCCATGATCGCGCGGACGGCGCCACCGGCGATGACGCCGGTACCGTGGCTGGCGGGCTTGAGCATGACGCGGGCGGCGCTGTATTCGGCGATGAGGGGATGAGCGATGGTGCCGCCATTCATGGGAATGCGGACCATGCCGCGGCGCGCGAGGGTGGCACCCTTGCGGATGGCCTCGGGCACTTCGTTGGCCTTGCCGAGGCCGATGCCGACGCTGCCGTGCCCATCGCCGACGACGATGAGGGCACTGAAGCTAAAGCGGCGGCCGCCCTTGACGACCTTGGCGACGCGGTTGATGTAGATGACCTTTTCGGTCAGCTCCTCGGGTCCGCCGTCGCCCTGGTCGCGACGATCGCGATCGCGTTCGCGTTCTCCAGCCATTTAGAACCCCAATCCGGCTTCGCGGGCGGCATCGGCGAGAGCCTGCACGCGGCCATGGTACTGGTAGCCGCCGCGGTCGAAGACGACGAGCTCGATGCCGTTGGCTTTGGCGCGTTCGGCGACGGCCTTGCCGACGGCCTGGGCGCGTTCGGTCTTCGTCTTGCCTTTGGTGGCAGCGGCGATTTCGGTATCGAGGTCACTGGCGGCGGCGAGGGTGCGGCCGGCGGTGTCATCGATGACCTGGGCATAGATGTGCGCGGAGCTGCGGAAGACGTTCAGGCGCGGCCGCTGGGACGTGCCGGAGACGTTCTTGCGCACGCGCGTGTGGCGGCGCTGGCGGGCGAGGGTGGAAGTCGCTTTCGCCATTACTTGCCTACCTTCCCGGCCTTGCCGGCCTTGCGGCGAACGCGTTCGCCCTGGTAGCGAATGCCCTTGCCCTTGTATGGCTCGGGGGGACGCAGCTTGCGGATGTTGGCGGCGACCTGGCCGACCTGCTCCTTGTCGTTTCCGGTGATGAGCACGCGGGGGCCTTCGACGGCGAAGGTGATGCCGGCGGGCGGATTGACGATCACCGGGTGGGAGAAGCCGAGGGCGAGTTGCAGGTTCGAGCCCTGCATCTGGGCGCGGTAGCCGACGCCCTGGACTTCGAGGGTCTTGGTGAAGCCGGTGGTGACGCCGGTGACCATGTTGTTCAGCAGGGTGCGGGAGAGGCCGTGCAGGGCACGCACGGGCCCGTCATCGCTGGGGCGGGTGACGACGAGATTGCCGCCGTCGCGCTCGATGGTGAGCACAGGCGGGAACTGGCGAGCGAGGGCGCCGCGAGGGCCCTTCACGGAGATAGCGTTCCCATCGCCGAGGGTGACTTCGACGTTGGCGGGGACGGCGATTGGCTGGCGGCCGATGCGCGACATTGCGTGCTGCCTCCCTTACCAGACG
Source organism: Dehalococcoidia bacterium (assembly GCA_041910095.1). GTDB lineage: Bacteria > Chloroflexota > Dehalococcoidia > Tepidiformales > Tepidiformaceae > Amarobacillus. Next base: position 7,265 of record JAYRRO010000048.1, on the reverse strand, counting down.
TAGCAGAGGAGCTCGCCACCGACGTTCTGGCGGCGGGCTTCCTGCCCGGTGAGGATCCCCTTCGGGGTCGAAAGGATGGCGATGCCGAGGCCGCCATAGACGCGCGGGATTTCGCTGCGCTGGACGTAGACGCGAAGGCCGGGCTTGCTCACGCGCTGAAGCCCGGTCAGCACGGGCTGCTTGCGGCCGCCGTAGTTGAGCTCGACTTTCAGGCTGGGCTGGGGCTTCCCCTCTTCGGGGAGGACGGCGAAGTCCTTGATGAAGCCTTCTTCTTTCAGGACGTTCGCGATGGCGACTTTCATCTTCGAGGCCGGCATGGTGACCGCGTCGTGGCGGGAGAGCACCGCGTTGCGGATGCGGGTCAGCATGTCGGCGATAGGATCATTCATGCTCATGGCATTACCCCTCTGGCGTTTGCTTTCGCACTTACCAGCTGGACTTGGTCACCCCCGGGAGAAGTCCCCTGTGGGCGAGTTCGCGGAAGGTGATGCGGGAGAGGCCGAACTTGCGGATATAGCCCTTGGGCCGGCCGGTGATGACGTCGCGGTTGTGAAGCCGCGTGGGGCTGCTGTTGAGCGGCAGCTTGCGGAGCTGGGCGTACAGCTCGTCGACCTTCTCCGGGTTCTCCCAGGAGGCACGGAGCTCTTCCTTGATCGCGGCCCGGCGGGCGGCGAACTTGTCGTTCAGCTCCTTGCGGCGAAGGTCGCGGTTGACGATCCCCTTCGATGCCACAGTGGTCCCTCCTAGTTCTTGCGGAACGGCATGCCGAGGAGTTCGAGGAGCTTGCGCCCTTCTTCGTCCGTCTTCGCCGTCGTGACGATGGTGACCTGCAGCCCTCGCACCTTGTCGACTTTGTCGTAGTCGATCTCGGGGAAGATGAGCTGCTCCCGAAGGCCGAGGCTGTAGTTGCCGCGGCCGTCAAAGGCGTTGGGGTTGAGGCCCTGGAAGTCGCGGATGCGCGGGAGCGCGGCGCTGACCAGGCGGTCCAGGAACTCGTACATGCGCGGGCCGCGCAGCGTGGTGGAGACGCCGATGGGGTTGCCTTCGCGCAGGCGGAAGTTCGCGATCGAGCGCTTGGCGCGGTTGATCAGCGGCTTCTGCCCGGTGATGGCGGCGACTTCATCGGCGGCCTTGTCCAGGGCGTTGGCATCGGTGAGGGCTTCGCCCATGCCGATGTTGACCACGACCTTCGTCAGCTTCGGGATCTGCATGACGTTGGCGTAGTTGTACTGCTGCTTGAGGGCGGACTGGACTTCGCTGTCGTACTTTTCCTTCAATCGCGGCGGCATTATTCGATGTCCTCTCCGCTGCGCTTGCCGACGCGAACGAAGGTGCCATCTTCGCGGCGGCGGAATCCGACGCGGGTGGGCTGGCCGTTGTTCGGGTCGATGAGCATGACGTTGCTCACGTGCAGGGGCGCTTCGCGCTCGATGATCTGGGACTGCTGTCCCTGCTGGCGAGCGCGCTGGTGCTTCTTGATGATGTTCACGCCTTCGACGGTGACGCGGTTGTCCTTCGTATCGACGTGGCGGACGGTGCCGCGCTTGCCTTTGTCCTTGCCGGCGATGACGACGACGTTATCGCCGCGCTTGATCTTCGCTGGCATTACAGCACCTCCGGCGCGAGGGAGACGATCTTCATGAAGTTGCGGTCGCGCAGCTCGCGGGCGACGGGCCCGAAGATGCGGGTGCCGCGGGGATTTTCGCCGTCGTTGGCGAGGAGGACGGCGGCGTTCTCATCGAAGCGGATGTAGGAGCCATCCGGGCGGCCGTATTCCTTGGTGACGCGCACGACGACGGCTTTGACGACGTCGCCCTTCTTCACGTTGGAGTTGGGCTGGGCCACCTTGACGCTGGCGACGATGATGTCGCCGGGGCGGGCGTAGCGCCTGCGGGTGCCGCCGAGCACGCGGATGCACAGGAGCGAGCGCGCGCCGGAATTATCGGCCACCTTGAGGCGGGTTTCCTGCTGGATCACGCTTGCACCTCCGACTTGGGGGCGACCTGCGTGGTCTGTTCGATGTCCTGGCCGATGGTGCGCGGGGCGACATCGGCGACATCGCCGCGGGTGAGGACTTCGATCACGCGGAAGCGCTTTTCCTTGGAGTAGGGGGCGCATTCCTGGATGCGAACGACATCGCCGAGGCGGCAGGCGTTCGTCTCGTCGTGGGCCTTGTAGCGCTTGGTGAGCGACATGACCTTGTGATAGAGGCGGTGCTTCTTGTGGCGCACGACGGTGACGACGACGGTCTTATCCATCTTGTCGCTGACGACGGTGCCCTGGAGGACACGTTGATCTCCCATGGCTATTCCTCCCCGGCGACCTGGAGCTCGCGCTCGCGGCGAATGGTGCGCAGGCGTGCGATGCGGCGCTTTGCGTTGCGCAGTTCGCGGTAGTTCTGCAGCTGGCGGCTGGCGTGCTGGAAGCGGAGCGTGAAGAGCGCGCGATAGGCTTCACCAATTTCGCGGTCGAGCTGCTCGTTGTTCCAGCGGCGGATTTCTTCGGCTTTGCGTTCGGCCATGGCTATACCACCGACTCGGCGCGCTGCACGATCTTGGTACCGATCGGCAGCTTGTGGGAGGCGAGGCGAAGCGCTTCCCGGGCGACTGGTTCGGGGACGCCGGCGATTTCGAAGAGGATGCGGCCGGGCTTGACGACGGCCACCCACTTGTCGGGCGCGCCCTTGCCGGAACCCATGCGGGTTTCGGCCGGCTTCGCGGTGACCGGCTTATCGGGGAAGATGCGGATCCAGACCTTGCCACCGCGCTTCATTTCGTGGGTCATGGCGCGGCGGCAGCTTTCGATCTGGCGGGAATCGATCCAGGCGGCGCCTTCGGCCTGGAGGCCGTATTCGCCAAAGGCGACGTAGTTGCCGGCGATGGCTTCGCCGGCGCGGCGCCCGCGGTGCTGCTTGCGATGCTTGACTCGGCGTGGCTGCAGCATGGCTACGCATCCCCCCGTTGGACAGCCTGCTGCTGTTCCATGGTGATGGCGGTGTGGGCGGGGCCAGTGGCGACCGGTTCGGGCGCGGGAGCCTCGACCCGGGGCTCGGGCACGACGGGTTCTTCCTGGCGGCGCTCCTGGGGGCGCTCGGGCAGGATGATGCCCTTGAAGACCCAGACCTTGACGCCGATGCGGCCGAAGGTGGTGTGCGCTTCGGCGATGCCGTAGTCGATATCGGCGCGCAGGGTGTGGCGCGGCACCTGTCCCTGGGTCTCGACTTCGCGGCGGCTCATTTCGGCGCCGCCGAGGCGGCCCGAGATGGCGATGCGAACGCCGAGGGCGCCGCGCTGCATGGTGCGCTGGACGGACTGCTTGATGGCGCGGCGGAAGGCGACGCGCCGTTCGAGCTGATCGGCGACCGAGCGGGCGACGAGGTAGGCGTCAAGCTCGGGGGTGCGGATCTCCTGGATGTTGACGCGCACGCGGCCGCCGCTGGCGCGTTCGAGGCTGTTGCGGAGGTCTTCCACCTTGGCGCCGCCGCGGCCGATGACGATGCCGGGCTTGGCGGTGTGGATGGTGATCGTGACGAGGTTGGCGTTCCGATCGACCTCGACGTGGCTGATGCTGGCGTCGGGCAGTTCCTTCAGGACGTGGCGGCGAAGCTCGAGGTCCTGGTGGAGGCGCGTGGTGTAATCGCGCTCCGCGAACCACTTCGACTCCCAGTCGTAAAGGATGCCGATGCGGAAGCCGTGCGGGTGTACTTTCTGTCCCATTTATTCCCCCCGCTCGTCGAGGATGATGGTGATGTGCGAGGAGCGGCGCAGAATCGGGCTGACGCGGCCACGGGAACGGGCCTTGAAGCGGCGATTCGTGCGGGCCTCATCGGCGTAGGCACGCTTGACGATGAGGTCATCGACATCGAGATCGAAGTTGTTCTCCGCGTTGGAGGCGGCGCTAAGCACGACCTTGGAGACGGAGCGTGCGTGGGGCGACTGCACGTAGCGCAGGAGGGCGAGCGACTGATCGACGCTGAGGCCGGGCAGCCGTTCGAGGATGAGGCGGACCTTGCGCGCCGAGACGCCGATGTCGCGGGCGGATGCACGAACTTCCACGTTAGCGCTTGCCTCCCTTGACCTTGCTCTGGCGGTCGCTCTTGGAGATGTGCCCGCGGAACGTCCGCGTGAGGGCAAATTCGCCGAGCTTGTGGCCAACCATGTTTTCGGTGACGAAGACCGGCACGTGCCGGCGGCCATCGTGGACGGCGATCGTGAGGCCAATCATGTCCGGAAGGATGGTCGAGGCACGTGACCAGGTCTTGATCACGCTTTTGTTCTGCGCCCCGCGCATGGCGAGCACCTTGTCGAGGAGCGAGGGGTGGACGAACGGGCCCTTTTTGATGGAACGTGACATGCCCTAGTGCTCCTACCTGGTGCGCCGGCGCGCGATGAACTTGTCGGTGCGCTTGTTGTTGCGGGTGCGATAGCCGAGGGTCGGCTTGCCCCAGGGGGTCTTGGGACCGGGCATACCGACGGGGGCCCGGCCTTCGCCACCACCGTGCGGATGGTCGCGGGGGTTCATGACGGCGCCGCGGACCTGCGGCCGGCGGCCGAGGTGGCGGGTGCGGCCGGCCTTGCCGAGCTTCACCAGGGAGTGCTCGACGTTGCCGACCTGGCCGACGGTGGCGCTGCATTCGATGCGGACGCGCCGCATTTCGCCGCTGGGCAGGCGGACGAGGGCGTAATCGCCTTCTTTCGCCATGAGCTGGGCGGCGGTGCCGGCGCTGCGGACCATCTGCCCGCCCTTGCCAGGGGTGAGTTCGATGTTGTGCACCTGGGTACCGGTGGGGAGGTTCGCCAGCGGCAGGGAGTTGCCGACGCGAACTTCGGCCCCGGGGCCGGAAAGCAGGTTCGCGCCGACGGTGAGGCCGTTCGGGGCGAGGATGTAGCGCTTTTCGCCATCTGCGTACTGGAGGAGGGCGATGCGGGCGGTGCGGTTCGGGTCGTACTCGATGGCGACGACCTTGGCCGGGACGCCGCGCTTATCGCGTGCCCAGTCGATGATGCGGTAGAGGCGGCGGTTACCGCCGCCGCGATGGCGAACGGTGATGCGGCCCTGGTTGTTGCGGCCGGCGTTCTTCTTGCCGAGGGATTCCGTCAGCGACTTTTCGGGGCGCTTCTTGGTGATCTCGGAGAAGGTCTGGCCGCTGGCATTGCGGCGCCCGGGGGATGTCGGCTTGTACTGCTTGATTGGCATGGCCTAGATCCCCTCGAAGAGTTCGATCTTGTCGCCGGGCACGAGCGTGACAATCGCCTTTTTCCAGTCGGGGCGGTTGGTGACGCGGCGGCCGAAGCGCTTGGGCTTGCCCTTCATCTTCATCGTGTTGACTTCGGCGACGCGCACGTTGAAGGCCAGCTGGACGGCGTCCTTGATCTGGTTCTTGTTGGCGCGGACATCGACTTCGAACACGTACTTGTCGAGCCCGGTGAGGAGCGTCGACTTTTCGGTGATGATCGGGCGGAGCAGGACGCCGTAGGGATGGAGCTCCTTAGGCACTTGCGACCTCCTTGCGGCCGCGGTGCGGCTTGAGGTTCTCGCCACCCCAGAGGGATTCGACCTTGCGCACGGCGTCCTCGGTCATGACGACGTGGTGGGCGTTGACGAGGTCGACGACGTTGAGGTTCTGCGCGGGCAGGGCCTTGACGTTTTCGATGTTGCGGGCGGCCTGGGTGAGAGTGGCGTCGTGTTCGCCGCTGACGAGGAGGGCGGTGCGGGCGACGCCGTTGGCGGCGAGGACCGTCTGCATGCTCTTCGTCTTGCCATCGGCGGGGAGGCCGCCGATGACGATGATGGAGCCATCGGCGGCGTGGCTGCTGAGGGCCGAGCGCAGGGCGAGCCGGCGCATCTGGCGGGGCAGGTCCTTGGCGAAGCTGTGGGGCTTGGGGCCCATGGCGACGCCGCCGCCGACGTGATGGGAAGCGCGAATGGAGCCCTGGCGGGAGGCGCCGAGGCCCTTCTGCTTGCGCGTCTTCTTGGTGGAACCTTCGACTTCGCCGCGGCGCTTGGTGCTGGCGCCGCCGGCGCGGCGGTTCGCCATCTGCGTGACGTAGGCCTGGTGGAGCACCGAGCGGTTGGGATCGATCCCGAAGACGTCGTCGGCGGCATCGATTTCGCGCAGGCGGGTGCCGGCTGCATCAAAGACGGGGAGCTTCATTTGGACACCTTCCTGGCCGAGCGCACGCGCACGAGCCCCCCGCGGGGGCCGGGCACGGAGCCGGCGACGAAAATGACGCCCTCGTCGTCGTTGCGGGCGAGAACCTCGAGGTTCCGGACGGTGGTCTGCGCGGCGCCCATGTGGCCGGCCATGCGGGTGCCCTTGTAGACGCGGCCGGGGGTGGTGCCGGAGCCGATAGATCCGGGGGCGCGATGGCGGTCGCTCTGGCCGTGGGTGCGGGGGCCGCCCTTGAAGTTGTGCCGGCGGACGCCGCCCTGGAAGCCGCGGCCCTTGGAGGTGGCGGTGACATCGACTTTTTCGCCGGTCTCGAAGAGGTCGGCCTTGATGGTATCGCCGAGGCTGTAGGCGGCATCGCTGCTGACGCGGAACTCGGCCAGGTGGCGGAGGTTGCCGGCGCCGGAGGCGCGCAGGTGCCCGGCCTCGGGCTTGTTCAGCTTCCGGGTCTCCTCAAACCCGACCTGGACGGCGGAGTAGCCGTCCTTTTCGGGGGTACGGAGCTGGGTGACGACGCAGGGGCCGACGAGGACGGCGGTGGCGCCACGGAGGCGGCCCCGGTCGTCGAACACCTGGAGGGTGCCCAGCTTGCGGCCAAGAAGTCCTTCGATGCTCATGGCTACAGCTTGATCTCGATGTCCACACCGCTCGGGAGCTGGAGGCGCATGAGGGTGTCGACGGTCTTGGAGGTGGGCTCGAGGATGTCGATGAGCCGCTTGTGGGTGCGGATCTCGAACTGCTCGCGGGAGTCCTTATAGATGTGGGGGCTGCGGATGACGCAGAACTTCTCGATGGAAGTCGGGAGCGGCACCGGGCCGGCCACCGCCGCGCCAGTGCGCTCGGCAGCTTCAACAATCTGCCGGGCGGACTGGTCGATAAGGCGATGGTCGTACGCCTTCAACTTAATCCTGATCTGCTGACGTGCCATGGCGCCGTCCCTCTTCCTCGTAGTTACTCGCTGACCTTGGTGACGACGCCGGCGCCGACGGTGCGGCCGCCTTCGCGAATGGCGAAGCGCAGCCCTTCCTCGATCGCGACCGGCTGGATGAGCTCCACCGCCATCACCACGTTGTCCCCGGGCATCACCATCTCCACC
>JAYRRO010000047.1:0-2611 GCA_041910095.1 Dehalococcoidia bacterium | reverse complement strand
TGCGTATTCCACGCGATGGTGAACAAGGATTCCACGGGATCGTGAACACCGATTCCAGGGGAAGGTGAACACGATTCCACGGGATCGTGAACGCTTTTCGGGCCGGCGTGGAATGTTGTTCACGATGGCGTGGAACGCTGTTCACGATCGTGGCCGACGGATCGGGAGGTGGCTGGAGATGACTTGAACAGGCCGTAGGCTGCGCGCTTTTTGCAGATGAGGAGCGCGCGCCGATGCCGAACTCGAGGATCTCCATGACGAACCTGAAGCGGCTGATCGAGCTGCAGTCGAGCAACCTCACGGTACGGGAGATGGCCGCGGCGCTGTCGATGTCGAGCGGCGCGGTGTCGAAGTACCTGACGGCGATCCGGGCGGCGGGTCTGACGGCGCAGGCGGCCGCGTCCTTGAGCGAGGCGGAGCTCGAACGGCGGGTCTTTGGCGAGAAGACGCCGGCGGCGCCGGCGCGCTTCGCGCCGGTGGACTGCGGCTGGGTACACGGGGAGCTCAAGCGCCACCGTCACGTGACGCTGCGGCTGCTCTGGGAGGAGTACCGCGAACGCCACGGCGAGGCGGCCTACCGCTACAGCGCGTTCTGCGACACGTACCGGCGGTGGGAGAAGCGGCTGAAGCGCTCGATGCGCCAGCGGCACTTCGCGGGCGAGAAGCTGTTCGTCGACTATGCGGGGCCGACGGTGCCGATCTACGGACGGTCGGGAGATGAGGTGCTGCGGGCGCACCTGTTCGTCGGGGCACTCGGCGCGAGCGGCTACGCGTACGCCGAGGCGACGCGCGGCGAGGCGCTGCCGGACTGGCTGGGCGCGCACGTGCGGGCGTTCGAGTACTACGGGGCGGTGCCGCAGATCCTGGTGCCCGACAACCCGCGTGTGGGGGTGACGAAGGCGGACCGGTACGAGCCGCAGCTGCAGCGCTCGTACGAGGAGCTCGCGGGGCACTACGGCGCGGTGGTGATCCCGGCGCGGCCGTACCGGCCGAAGGACAAGGCGAAGGCGGAGCTGACGGTGCAGCTGGTGGAGCGCTGGATCCTCGCGCGGCTGCGTCACCAACGCTTCTTCAGCCTCGAGGAGCTCAATGCGGCGATCGTGCCGCTGCTCTCGGACCTGAACGCCCGGCCGTTCCAGAAGCTCCCCGGGAGCCGCCTGAGCGTGTTCGAGGCGCTGGATCGGCCGGCGATGCGCGCGTTGCCGACGACGCCGTACGTGTACGCCGAGTGGAAGGCGGTGCGGGTGGCGTTCGACTACCACATCGAGATCGAACGGCACTACTACAGCGTGCCGCATGCCCTGGCCGGCCACGAGGTGTGGGCGCGCTATGGGGCGCGCACCGTCGAGATCCTGCACCGCGGCGTGCGGGTGGCGAGCCACCTGCGCTCCTACCAGCGCGGCGGCTACACGACCGATGCGGCGCACATGCCCGCCGCGCATCGGGCGCATGCCGAGTGGACGCCGAAGCGCCTCATCGACTGGGGCGTCTCGATCGGGGCGGCCACGGGCGCGGTGGTCGAGCACCTGCTGGTGACGAAGCCGCATCCCGAGCAGGGCTACCGGGCCTGCCTCGGGCTGCTGGCGCTGGCGCGCAGTTACGGCGAGGCGCGGCTGGAAGCGGCGAGCCGGCTCGCGCTCGCGCTGCAGAGCCCGCGACGCGCGACCGTGAAGTCGATCCTCGAGAGCGGTCGCGACCGGCGTCGCCCGGACGAGACCGTGGAGCTCGACCTGCCGACGCACGGCAACGTGCGCGGCCCCGGCTATTACCACTGACCTGAACCCCACCGAAGGAGACGACCGACGATGCTGACCCACAACACCCTGGAAACGCTGCGAGCGCTGAAGTTGCACGGTATGGCCGCGGCGCTCGAGGAGCAGCAGAGCATGCCCTCGACCCATGATCTCTCGTTCGAGGAGCGCCTGGCGCTGCTCGTGGACCGGGAGCGGCTGTACCGCGACAACACCCGCCGCACGCGCCTCCTGCAGCTGGCGCGTCATGCGGTTGAAGGACTGCGTCAGCACGCCGAGTTCGTCGTTCGCCGGCAAGGCCTGGCGCATCGGGCTGATGGGCGACTCCTGCACGCCCCGCCACGTCACGCTCTGCCTGGGTGCCCTGCACCAGGTGCTGGCCGACCAGGGCTGGCGGGCGCCGGGGGATCCGCTCCAGGCCGCCGCCGCTTCGGCCTGAACCCACCGGTCAGGGTGGATCAGCCGCTTGTGGTAGGCCGCTATAAGGTCGGCGCGTTCTTCCGGCGGGATCGGCGCGAGATAGCGCTCCCAGGCGTCGGGGAACAGCATTCCCGCGCCCTCCTGATAGAACCACCGCAGTTCGCCTGGGGTCAGCAGGAAAACGCCCCTCAACACCAAGCTCTCCACGCGTTCGGGATGGGTGATGGCGTAGGCCAGCGCAAGGGTGGAGCCCCATGAGCCGCCAAACACGCTCCAACGTTCGACCCCGAGCTTCTCGCGAAGGCGTTCGATGTCCTCGATCAGCGCCCAGGTCGTGTTGTTCTCCAAACTGGCGTTCGGCCGACTGAGGCCGCAACCCCGCTGATCGAACAGAGCCATCCGCCACTTCGTCGGATCGTAGAACCGGCGCATGGTGGGAT
>JAYRRO010000046.1:0-3236 GCA_041910095.1 Dehalococcoidia bacterium | reverse complement strand
GGCCTGCTCGCGCGGGGCCCCTCCCGCGCCCATCGCCCCTTCTCCTTCGCCGGCCGAGGCGAACGCGGTGCTCCCGGCGCCGCTCGTCGCCGCCACGCCGGTGCCGGCCCTGCCGCGCATCGACCCCGAGCCCATGCGGCCCCTTCTCCCACCGCCCGTCCCCTGGGGCCTCCCGCCCGCGAACCGCGGCGTGGCGCCGCCCGCCATCTCCGCCGCCGCCGCCCTCGTCATGGATGAAGCCTCCGGCGCCGTGCTCTTCGCCCACCAGCCGGACCTGCCGCTGCCCCCGGCCAGCCTCACGAAGATCGCCACCGCCGTCGCCGTCATCGAAGCCGGCTACCTGGAGACGCCCATCGAAGCCGATCCCGACCTTGAGCGGCAGTGGCTCGAGGACAGCCAGAGCATGGGCCTTGAGCCGGGCGACGTGTTCCTCGGCCGCGAGCTCCTCTACGGCCTCCTCCTCGCCTCGGGCAACGATGCGGCGGAGGCGCTCGCGACCGCCATCGACGGCGGCCAGGAGCCCTTCGCCGCCCGCCTGAACGCGCTCGCTGCCCGGCTCGGGCTCGGCGGCACGCATTTCGTCAACGCCCACGGCCTGGAGGCGCCCGGGCATGTGAGCACCGGCCGTGACCTCGCCCTCCTCACCCGCTACGCCATGAGCCTCCCCGATTTCAGGGCGATCGTGGCCACCGAGAGCTACACCGCCCGGGGCACGCGCGAGCTGCCGCTCTACAACCTCAACCCGCTGCTCAACTACACCGAGGGCGTCGATGGCGTGAAGACGGGCTACACCGAGGAGGCCGGGCGCACCTTCGTCGTCACCGCCACGCGCGGCGGCCACCGCGTCATCGTCGTCCTCCTCAACGACCTCTTCCGCACCCCGGACGCGATCGCGCTCATCGAATGGGCCTTCCAGGGCTGGGCCTGGTAGCGCCGCTCTGCCGAGCGTTGGACTGATGAAGAACGTGTCCATTTTTGCCCTCGCATACAGGCGACGAATTCGACTGAGTCATCTGGCCAAGACGAAAGCCGTCACCGCCATGGACGCCTCTGTGCGCGATGTCGACGCCGGCGCGCACCTCGCGGCCGAGGCCGGCGCCGCCCTCAATGGCATCGTCCAGAGCGCCGGCGACGTGTCCACCGGGATCGACGCCATCGGCGACGCCGCCCGCCGCATGGAGGAGAGCGCCGGCGGCCTCCAGCGCATCATCGACGATGTCGCGCGCGTCGCCGGTGACCTGGCCGGGCTCGCCGCCGGCATGGCCGCCGCCAGCGAACGCGCCGCCCGCTCCGCATCCGTGGCCGCTGCCAGCTCCGAGCAGCCCGCCGCCGCCACCGAGGAGGCCTCCGCCGGGGTCCAGGAGATCTCCGCCCAGATCGGCGAACTCGCGAGCATGGCCGGCGGCCTCTCGGGCCTCTCCACGGAGATGTCCGCCTTCCTCGCTCGCTTCGGCACCCTCGCCCACGACGCCCGCGACACGACCTATCGCGCCGCCAGATGTGCTTCGCGGCCCGGTGCCCGGCGGCCGGCCGGGCCCGGGCCCACAGCGCGCGCGGGCGCTAGAATCGCCGCGTGCGCGGCATCCCGGCGGAATACCTCGACCTCTTCAACCGCTACACGCGCGGCCCCGCGCTCATCCGCGAAGCCGTTCGCGGCATGGCCTTCGGCGCCATGAACGCCCGCCGCCCCGGCGACGACTGGTCCACACGCGACATCGTCATCCACCTCTCCGATGCGGAGATGGTCGGCGGGGTACGCCTTCGCAGGCTCATCGCCGAAGACCGCCCCACCCTCGAGAGCTTCGACCAGGACCTCTGGAAGCGCCGTCTCCAGACCCTCTGGCGCGATACCGATGGGGCCATCGCCTCCTTCGAGCTCATGCGCTGGCAGACCGCCGAGATCATCGCCCATTGCGACCGCGCCGCCTGGGCGCGCGAAGGCGTGCACACCGAGCGCGGCACGGTCACCGTCGCGGACCTCATCCTCTCCTTCACCGAACACGCCGAGCAGCACGCCGAGCAGATCCGGCGCATCCGCGAACACCTGGACGCCTGAGTCAGCCCGCGAGCGCCGGGTCGGCCACGCCCGCCTCGGCGAAGCCCGCCGCCCGCAGCAGGCACGAGTCGCACGTCCCGCAGGGCACGGCGCCGCCCGCGTAACAGCTCCAGGTGAGCTGCAACGGCGCCCCGAGCGCCACGCCATGGGCCACGATCGCGGCCTTTGACATGCGGATGATGGGCGCCTCGATGCCGATGCTCACGCCGTACGCGCTGCCCAGCTTGCTCCCCAACCGCAGCACCGTCTCCAGCGCCGCGTAGAACTCCGGCCGGCAGTCCGGGTAGCCCGAGTAGTCGATCGCGTTCGCCCCCACGAAGACGGCCGGGCGCAGGCTCGCGGGGTCCACGCCCTCGTCCTCGACCCGCGCCAGCATCCAGCTCTCCAGCGCGGCCGCCGCCGCGGTCACGAAGAAGGTGTTCCGCAGCGGCACGTAGGTCACCGGGATCGCGTCCGCCATCGCCTCCGGGGCGCGGCCCGAGGGCACGGCATGGGCACCGCTCGTGAGCGCCGAATACGCCGCCAGCCCGCCGTAGAACGAAGCATCGGCGACCTGCAGGGGCACGCCCAGCGCCGCCGCCACCGCCCGGGCCGAGTCGATTTCGCGCGCGTGGCGCTGGCCGTAGCCGATGCACAGGCCGCGTACCTCCCAGCCCTCGCGCAGGGCGTGCGCGGCCACCGTCGTCGAATCCAGCCCGCCGGACATGAGGACGAGCGCGTGCTTGCTCATGGACAGAGTGTACCGGCGGCAAGGCGAACGTTGCGCCAGCGAATTCCGCCCCTTTCTTCCACACACGCCCACCGCGCGGGACACTGGCCCCATGCTTGGCGATGCCCTGCGGAATTGGCGGCTGCGGCGTGCGTACGCCCGCGAGGGCATCGGGGCCGTCGCGCTGGCCCTCCGCACCACCCGCGACGGGCACGCCGCCATCCTCCGCGACTTCGGCGCCAGCATCGCACCGGGCTTGGCCATCGCCGGGCCGCTGCACGTGGTCAACGTCGCCGCCTCGTTCGCGAACCTGACCATCGGCGAGCGCGCGGCCCTCGGCCCCGAGACGCACCTCGACCTCGCGGCCGCCGTCACCATCGGCGCCGGCGCCGTCATCGAACCCCGCGCCGCCCTCCTCACGAGCGCCCGTGCGGCCGGCCTCCCTCCCGGCGCCCTCCACGATGGGCCCGT
>JAYRRO010000045.1:0-17953 GCA_041910095.1 Dehalococcoidia bacterium | reverse complement strand
CTTCACGGGCCAGATCATCCATCCCCAGACGTGGCCCGAGGACATTGACCTCAAGGGCAAGAAGGTCGTCGTCATCGGCTCCGGCGCCACCACCGCGACTGTCGTGCCCGCGATCGCCGGGGATTGCGCCCACGTCACGGTGCTCCAGCGCTCCCCCACCTACTTCATCCCCGGCCGCAACCGGAACGACCTCGCCGAGATGCTGCGCGAGCTTGAGATCGACGAGAACTGGATTCACGAGATCGTCCGCCGCAAGATCCTCCACGACCAGGCCGTCTTCACGAAGCGCGCGTTCGAAGAGCCCGAAAAGGTGAAATCCGAGCTGCTCGCCGGTGTCCGCGCCTACCTCGGTCCGGACTACGACATCGAGACGCACTTCACCCCGAAGTACCGGCCCTGGCGCCAGCGCATCGCCTTCGTGCCCGATGGCGACATCTTCAAGGGCATCACCGCCGGCAAAGCCTCGATGGTCACCGACGAGATCGAGCGCTTCACCCCGCGCGGCATCCTCACCAAATCCGGCGAAGAACTCGAAGCCGACATCATCATCACCGCCACCGGCTTCAACATGAACGTCCTCGGCGATATCGACTTCCAGGTCGATGGCCAGCCGCTCGACTTCTCCAAGACCGTCACCTACCGTGGCATGATGTTCACGGGCGTCCCGAACATGCTCTGGATCTTCGGCTACTTCCGCGCGAGTTGGACGCTCCGCGCCGACCTCCTCGCGGACTTCGTCTGCCGGCTGCTCGCCCACATGGACCAGAAGGGCGCGAAGCGCGTGGAGGTCCAGCTCCGGCCCGAGGACAAGGACATGGAGCTGCTCCAGTGGATTGACCCGGAGAACTTCAACCCCGGCTACCTGATGCGCGCCATGGAGAAGCTCCCCAAGCGCGGCAACAAGCCCGAGTGGCAGCACACCCAGGACTACTGGCGCGAGAAGGACGAGATCCCCGCGATCGACCTGGACGGCCCCGAGTTCGCCTACTCCTAGGCCCCGCGTCCCCGCGCATCCACGCAGAAGGTGGCTCCCAACGGGGAGCCGCCTTCGTTCTGCCGTTCGAAGCCGCAGTCAGGCAACCGCGCGAAGCGAGCCCCGTCGCTCGGCATGGCGCCGCCGTTGCTGCGCCATCAAGCGCCGTCCGCCCTCCGCCGCGTTCGCCACCAGGAGCCCGGCCGGCAGGAAGTACACCCACCCGAACAGCTGGAAGAACGCAAAGCAGGCCACCGCCGTGATCAGCCCGAACGCCACCTGGTGCCGGAAATGCACCGGGCAGGTCGGCGGGTCGTCCACCATGAAGAACGCGAAGAACAGCGCCGCGTGCACATCGGGCCGCCGGAAGATCTCCGCCACGCCCCCGTCGCCGAACAGGCTCGCCGCCGTGAACAGCGCGAAGTACGGGCCCAGGAACGCCAGCACCAGCGGCATCTTGTGGATCCGGTCCGCCATGAACAGTCCCGCCGCGAGGACGGCGCCAGCGCCCCACCATCCCAGCGCAGGCAGCGCTCCCCACCAGTCCTGCACGCCATCGAACAACACCGACGCCGCCACGATGGCGAGTGCCGCCGGGTTGAACACGTTCGCCGGCCCGATTCGGACCAGGTGCTTGCTCGTGATCGCCAGCGTCGCCGTCGCCGCCACCACGTACCAGTCCTCGATTGGGCTCAACACCATCGCCACGATGAGCGCCGAGAGGATCGCGCCGTCCGGGAAGATCCAGCGGTCCCGCGCCAGCTTCGCCGTGACCATGTCGATGGCCGCCGCGATCGCGGCCGCCGCGAACAGCCCCGGCAACACTTCGCTCGCCCCGGCCTTCGGCAACCCGAGCAGCACCATCGGCACGAACAGCAGCAACAGCGTGCCTTTCGGCGATCGCACCGCCCGCCGCAGCCGTCGCCACGCATGCGTCTCCTTGAGGCCCATGGCCCGGGCCGGGAGCCCCGCTGAATTCATGGTCACCGCAGGTACGCCTCGAATCCTTGTGTCGCGACGGTGCACCCATCGCCCGTGGTCAGGCACCCTTCAGCGTCCTCGTCCTCCAGGAGCGCGATGCCGTTCGCTGGCCCGAGCACGAACGCGGCCGTCGCCAGCGCGTCCGCCGCCATCGCCGACGCCGCGATGACGGTGACGCTCGCGCACGCCATCTCGCCGCCGCTGCGCGGGTCGAGGATGTGATGCCCGCCCGCCGTCCGGCGCTCGTAGCCGCCGGAGGTGCAGATGGCCGCATCGGAGATGGCCACCCGGCCGGCCATCGCCGCGCCGCCGGACGGGTCCCGCAGGCCGATGGCCCATGGTTCGCCGTCCGCGTTCGTGCCGCCTGCGAAGATGTCACCCCCGGCATCGATGACGAAACCCGGGAAGCTCGCGAACGCGCGCGCCGCGAGGTCAATCGCCATCCCTTTGGCAACCGCGCCCAGGTCGATCGTCAGCGGCCGCCTCAGCCGCACGGTCCCGTTTTCGCGGTCGATCTCGATGTCGCGCCACGTGGCTCCCGGAGCCATCCCCTGGAGGTGGCGTTCACCCGTCCGGTAGTTCGTGTCGAAGCCTGCTGCCTCCATCCGTGCCCCGATCGCGGGCTCGAAGGCGCCGTCCGTCCGCTCCGCCAACTCGACCGCGAACGCGATCGCTTCGAAAAGCAGCGGGCTCGGGCGGACCACCTCGTCCGTGCGCTCGCACAACCGCCGCAGCTCCGAGGCTGGGTCGAAACGACTGCACACCCGCTCCACTTCGGCGAACCATCCGAACGCCTCGGCGATGGCGCGGTCGGCCGATTCGGATTGCGCCTCCTCGTGCAACACCTCGAACGACACGAGCGTATCCATGAAGACCCGCGCCGCGGTCGCACGCTGCAGCGTCATCGCCGTCATCGAGCCTGCTCGAGCGCCGCCGAAACCGCCCGCACGAACGCCACGGAGCTGTCCGTGGCTCGCGTCACGTACTGCACCTGCGCCGATTGCGCCGCGAGAACGCGCGAAGGCATCTCGCTGATCCGGCTGCAGGGCCACCGCGTGTTGCATGCCGTGATTTCCACCGAAGTGATCCGTCCGCCCTCGACCGCCACGGCGACGCTCATGCCGCCGTGAGGACCCACGCCCGTCCCCGTGTAACTCCCGTCCTTGTACGTCCCGGTCGCCGCCGGGGTGCGGGCCGTGACCGGTGTCGCCGTTGGCAGAGCCGTGGGCGGCGTGTCCCCCCCGAGCGTGCGGCCCGATACTCCGCGTGGCAGCGGGGTCGCGGTTGCCGCGCGCGTCGCGGTCGCCGTCGGCACCGGCGTGTCCGCGGGTGAGGCCGCCTTCACGGTTGCGCCGGCCGCGTCGCTGCTGCTCACATAGCCCGCGGCGTACACGCCCAGCACGGCCGCCGCGCTGATGCCCACCATGCTGCTCTTCAGCCGCCCTGGCTTCCCTTTGCGCCACCATTGGTCCGCGTCCCGCGGGGCTTTCCGATTCGGGTCCGCCATGTGCTCCCAGGCTCCTCGGGAGGCCTTGCCGGGCGCTCCCGCATGTATCGAGATCAGGCTAGACCTCGAATCTGGGAGACACCTGAGCAGGTAAAGAAGCGTTTCGCAAGCCCCGGTTCGGCGCGGCACGCCGTCTCGCGGGTCCGCTCGCCAGCGACCCGCCCGCCGCGGCTACCAGGCCGCGCCGGAAGGCTTCGTCGCCGAGGCCGGCGCGCTGCCATAGTCCCCGAAGGGGCTGTCGCGCCAGTCGAGTGCTGCCTTGAGCCCCTTCTCCCGCGCGATCCGCCCGAACTCCGCTCCGCCCGGCCGCGCCCGGCCGAGTTCCTGGATATCCGCGCCAACGGCCATCGCCGTCCGGATGCCCATGATCTCGTACGCGCGGTTCACCTGCCGCTTGGTCATTTGCAGCATCGGCCCGTCGACGTTCGCGATGCGCTCCGCGAACGCCTCCGTCACCTCGCACAGGCGATCGACCGGTACGGCCCGATTCGCCCAGCCAAGCTCGACCGCCTCGCGCCCGGTGACGCTGTCACCCGTATAAAGCAACTCGCGCACCTTCTTCTGGTGCATCTGCCAGGGGTGGTACAGCACGTCCACCGGCGTCATCGCCCGCACCGGCGGGTAGCCGATGATCGCGTCCTCGGCCACGAACATCAGGTCGCACATCGTCGCCAACTCGGTGCCGCCCGCCAGGCACCAGCCGTGCACCTGCGAGATCACCGGCTTCGTCAGCTCCCAGATCTGCCAGTAGCCGCTGAGCAGGTGCTGCGGCCACTGGCCCTGCCCGGGATGGATCGAGCCCACGTTCGGCAGGCCGCTGCGCTTCTCCACATAATCGCGATCGTCGAGTGTGTTCTGGATGCCGCTCAGGTCGTACCCGGCGCTGAATCCGCGCCCCGATCCCCGGATGATGATCGCCCGCACGTCCGGGTCCATCTCGAAACCCTTGAGCGCATCGAAGAGTTCCGCCCGGAGGTTGTGGCTCAGCGCGTTCATCTTCTCGGGCCGGTTCAGCTGCACGATCGCGTGCCGGTCCTTCTTGAACGTCAGGATGTCCCGGTACTCCATGGTTGCCTCCCCTTTTCGCACGCGCCGCTTAGACGACGACCTGCTCCTTGTATTCGCCGTACACCCGGCGCCACAGGTTGCACACCTCACCGACGGTTGCCCCGGCCTTCACCGCGTCGATGATGTACGGCATCGTGTTCTCCCGCGGGTGGCGCGATGCCGCCTCGAGGCGGCCCATCGCCGCGCCCCATCCGTCCGCATCCCGGCCCGCGCGATGCGCCTTCAGCCGTGCGAGATGGCGCCGTTCGCCGTCCGGGTCGAATGCCAGGATGGGAATGTCCGGCGGCTCGTTCATGACGTACTCATTGACCCCGACGAGGATCCGCTCGCGTGCCTCGACCTCGCGCTGAAAGCGCGCGGATGCGTCCGCGATCTCCTTCTGGAAGTACCCCGTCTCGATGGCCGGCAAAACGCCCCCAAGCGCCTCGATCGCCTCGAAGTAGCGCATCACCTCGGCTTCCATCTCGTTCGTCAGCGTCTCCACAAACCACGAGCCGCCGAGCGGATCCACCGTGTTCAGGACGCCGCTCTCGTGCAGGATTACTTGCTGCGTGCGCACGGCCAGGCGCGCCGCCTTGTCGCTCGGTAGCGCAATCGCCTCGTCCATGGCGTCGGTGTGCAGCGACTGCGTCCCGCCCATCACCGCGGCCAGCGCCTGGATCGCCACCCGCACCAGGTTCACCTCCGGCTGCTGCTCCGTCAGCGAAACCCCCGCCGTCTGCGTGTGGAAGCGCATCAGCCACGAACGCGGATTCTTTGCGCCGAACCGCTCCCGCATCTGGCGTGCCCAGATCCGCCGTGCCGCCCGGAACTTCGCTACTTCCTCGAAGAAGTCGTTGTGGCTGTTGAAGAAGAACGAGATCCGGCCCGCGAACGCGTCGATGTCGAGCCCACGTTCAAGACCCCACCGTACGTACTCGATTCCGTCGGCGAGCGTGAACGCCAACTCCTGTGCGGCCGTCGCGCCCGCTTCACGGATGTGGTACCCGCTCACGCTCACCGGGTTCCAGAGCGGCATCTCCCGCGCCGCGAACTCGATCGTGTCCGTCACCAGCCGCATCGAGTTCGCCGGGTCGTAGATGTACTCGTTCTGGGCGATGTACTCCTTCAGGATGTCGTTCTGCAACGTGCCCGCCAGCTTCGCCCGCGGAATCCCGCGCTTCTCCGCCGCCGCGATGAACAACGCCCAGACCACCGGCGCCGGGCTGTTAATCGTCATCGAGGTCGTGATCCGGTCGAGCGGCAGGCCCCGGAGCAGGACCTCCATGTCCGCCAGCGAATCCACCGCCACGCCGCAACTGCCGAACTCGCCCTCCGCCCACGGCTCGTCGTGGTCGTAGCCCATCAGCGTCGGCATGTCGAAGGCGATCGAGAGGCCGTTGTTTCCCGTTGCCAGCAGGTCACGGTACCGCTGGTTGGTCTCCTCGGCCGAACCGAACCCGCTGAACATCCGGATCGTCCACGGCTTGCCGCGGTACCCCGTGCGATGGATCCCTCGCGTGAACGGGTACGCCCCCGGCAAGTTGATGTCTCGCTCGTACTCCGTGCCCGCCGCGTCGGTGGGGTCGTAGAGGCGCGCGACCTCCTTGCCCGAGACCGTCATGAACGGCCCGGCGAGCTCCTTGCCCTCGCGCATCACCGCCTCATCGAACGCCTCGCGAAGCTCCGCCGCACGCCGGGGGTCGATCTGCATGGCGTCTGCCTCTTCCTCTCGTTCGCGGTTGGCCGGTCGGGCCGGACCCGAGCCCGCCGGCTGCCGCCAGCATACCGGAGCGGCGGCCGCCTCAGGGAGCCTGCGCGCTCCCCTGCGTATGCGCTTTTGCAAGCCGCTCCGGCATGGCCGCACGCACGCCCGCGCCGGTACAGTGACACCGTGAGTGTCCCCCAGGGCGAAGCTCGACGTCGCACCACGAGATCCGGGTCGTCCCCGGACACCGCCACCGCCAACGAGGCCGAAACCCGGCGGCTCAGGGATGCACTGGAAGCCGCCGAACGCGCCCGTGACGAGGCCCTCGAACGCGCCGCCGGCCTCGATCGCATCTGCGAGGAGCTGCGCGAGTCCGAGGAAGACCTCCGCGACTTCTACGAGCACGGCGCACTCGGTCTCCAGTTCATCGACCCCGACGGCGTCATCCTCCGCGTCAATCCCGCCCAGCTCGAAATCGCCGGCTACCCAGAGGAGTCCTACGTGGGCCGCAACCTCCGCGAGTTCTGGTCCGACACCCCGCAATTTGAGCAGGTCCTCCAACTCCTCGGCTCGGGCACGCCAGTCGAAAACGTCGAAGGCACCTTCCACGCGCGCGGCGACGTGCGGCGCGAGGTCGTCCTCGCCGCGAGCCCGAAGGTTCGCGAAGGGCGCCTCGCGTATGCTCGCCTCTTCATGCGAGACGTCACCGAACGCTACCAGGCTCAGCAGGCCGCGAACCGACTCGCCGCCATCGTCGAATCCTCGGACGACGCCATCGTCAGCAAGGACGTGAACGGCATCGTCCGCTCCTGGAATCGCGGTGCCGAGACACTCTTCGGCTACACCGCCGACGACATGATTGGCCAATCCATCCGCCGCGTGATCCCCCTCGACCGCCAGTCCGAGGAGGATGAAGTCCTTCGCCGGATCCGCGCCGGCGAGCGCATCGAGCACTACGAAACGGTCCGCCAGCGCAAAGACGGCACGCTTTTCGATATCTCCCTGACCGTCTCGCCGATAAAGGACGCCCACGGCCGAATCGTCGGCGCCTCGAAGATCGCGCGCGACATCACCGACCGGAAGCGCACGGAGGCGATCCTTCGCGAATCCATGGCCGCCAAGGAGCAGTTCCTGAGCATGGTCTCGCACGAGCTGCGCACGCCGATCGCGATCGTGCTCGGCGTCGCGCGTCTGCTCGCAAACCGCATCGATGCGCTCTCCCCCGAGGAACGGGCCCAGGCGCTCGAGGACCTGGTGGCCCAGTCGGAACGCCTCCAGGAGGTGATCGAGCACCTCCTCATCCTCACCCGCATGGACTCGCGGTACGAGCTCGCGCTTGAATTCATGCGCATCGAGCGCATCAGCGAGGACATCGTCGCCACCTGGCGCCGCCGCCACCCCGGCCGGGTGATCTCATTGGATGTCGAGGCCGGTCTGCCCATCGCCTTCGGCGAGCCATCGCTCACGCGCCTGGTCTTCGATAACCTCATCAGCAACGCCCTCAAGTACAGCGCTCCGGCCGGCGAAGTCGAGGTGCGGCTCTCCAACGCGGGCGACGCGATCGCCGTCGAGGTCCTCGACCGCGGGATCGGCATGTCCCCGGCCGAGATGGAGCAGGCCTTCGAGCCCTTCTTCCGGAGCGGCCCGGCCCGCGACAAGGCCGGGGGGATGGGGCTCGGGCTCGCCGTCTCCCGCAAGGTGATTGAGGCCCAGGGCGGCGAAATCGACGTGTACGCCCGGCCGGGCGGCGGGTCGTGTTTCCGCTTTACCGTACCCCGCGCCGAGACCGAGTAGCCCGGCGCCCCGAACGAAACCCTACTCCGTGCGTGACCCGTGGCAGGCCTGGCAGCCGCAGTGTGCCTCCAGCGTCCCCCGGCCCGCCCGCTTCTCACGTCGCACGTCGCCCGCCGCGAACGGCGACCATGACCAGAAGCGCGCCTTCCACCCATCCACGTGCTGGCCGAGGAACATCGGCGGCGGTGCCGAGATCCGGCGGTGCTTCTTCGATGGGGAGTTGCCAGATCGTTCCACACGCACTCCGCTGATGGTTTGAACCGAGGGCGGCGCCGGTACTGCTTTCAGGAGGAGAACGTGGGCTGGCGCCGCCCCTGGTCTATGCGCTCACGCGATTCGGATTGGCCACGCGCTCGGACTGCCCGCGGCCCGCGAACTGCGGAGAGTCCGCCGGCGCCAGGGGGACATGTGCCGGCAGCACCGCGATCCTGCTGCACGCCGAGACTGCGGTCAACATTTTTGATCGCATGAATCGGTTCCCGGTTCATAAATGAGGCAACACCCAAAACAATTCGAACGCGAACGTTCAAACGACGTCGGGAGCCGGTCCAACGATCAGCTCACCCGCGAATCGTCGCGCGGCCGCCATCCGAGTTCCCACGAAATGCGCTCCGCCACCCCGAGCGCCACCGGGACATGCGCCTGCACGAACGCCGGGTCCAAGGCCCCTGTCCGCCCGAATCCGACCGATGCCACGGCCGTGCCGTCCGGCCCCAGCAGCGGCACCGCGAAACCGGAAAGGTCCTCCATCGCCTCGCGGTCGATGACCGCGTACCCCTGCTGCCGGATGCGGCCGAGCTCCGCCCGGAGTTCCGCGGGGTCGGTCCGTGTGAACGGCGTCCGGCGCTCGATCGGCCCTCGCAGCAGCTCGTCCTGCCGGGCATCGCAGTCGTACGCGGCGATCACCCGTCCGGCCGCGTTGGTCAGGAGCGGGAATGTCCGTGCCGGAAACCGCGACATCAGGTGGCCCCCCACCGTGTGCCACGCCTCGATCGCGACCGCGCGGGGGAACTCCGGCATGCACAGCGTTACGTGTGCCGGGATTCGCCCGCTGATGTCCGTCAGGTACGGGAACGCCGTGTCGCGCACCGACAACCGGTTCAGCGCCGCCGCGCCGATGCTCCATAGCGCCAGGCTCGGTGCATACCGCCCGGTCCCGTCGGTCGTGACTCCGCCCTCCTCGCAGAGCGAGTCCAGGAGCCGCGACACCGACGCTCTGGCGATGTTCGTCCGCGACGCGATCTGGGCCACCGTCAGCGGTTCGTCCGAGGTGGCGAGCACCGAGAGCACGGTCAGCGTCCGGACGGCGGCTGCAGGCATCTGGCGCTCCTCAACCCTTCTCGCGGACGGTTCGCGCTCGCCCGGGCGGCGTCATCGTCCTGGCGCGAAGTATCCCGCCAATCCCGCCCGGGGTACACCGGGCCCGGGTTTCCAGCTTCGTTCCCCGCGAGTGCGCCGCGGACGAATCCCCGTCGCGCTCAGAACCGGTATGCCCCGAAATCCCGCGCGACCTCCGTGCGCGGCAGGTCGTGCGCCCCGAGGTCGTGGGGCAGGTGCGTCAGCACGAGCGAGGCGTCCCCGGCCATCAGCGCCCGCACCCTCGGCATGTCATCGACCAGGTTCATGTGGTTGTCGGACACCTCGTCGCGCGCAGTGCACTCGCTCACCATCACCTCCGATGCGCGGGCCAGCGCCGCCACGCCGTCGCAGAACGCGCTGTCCCCCGTGTACCCGAATCGCCGGCCATCGAGCGCGGCATGGTAGCCCAGGTTCGCCGTCAGCTTCGGGTCGTGCCGGACCTCGACAGCCTCGACCGTGAGGCCACCCACCGTCTCCGGCGTGCCGGGCCGCGCCGTCACCCAGCGCACCTCCGCGCCCCCTTCGAACAGCGTCGGGTACGTGTGGCGGCAGATCTCGCGGACCACCGCCTCCGTTTCGGGCGGCCCGATGACCGTCACCGGCGTCGTGCGCCGCAGGTACTTCCAGTGCAGCAGCAGGAACGGCAGCCCGAGCAGGTGGTCGCCGTGATGGTGGCTCAGCACCACCCCTTCGATCCCGTTCGGGTCGATGCCGAGGCGATTCAGCGCCATGAGCGCCTGCGGCGGCGCTTCGAACAGGTACCGGCCGTTCGCCACGAACCCGTTCCAGCACGCCCCTTCCCGCACGAAGGCGTTACCGCTCCCGATAAACGTCAGGTCGAGGCTGCCCATGCGCGCATCCTACCGCCCTGGTGGCCGCGCAATGTGGTCCGGCGTGCTACAGCCGGTATGTCGCGAAGTCGCGCGCCACGACTGTGTTCGGGAGGTTTCCGTTGTCCACGTCGGGGCTGATGTGCGTCAGGATGAGCGAGGACGCCGCCGGCAGCGCCGCCCGTACCCGCGGCATGTCATCCACCAGGTTCATGTGGATGGGGATCGAGTCTTCCCGCGAGGCGCACTCGCTCACCATCAACTCCGCCCCCCGCGCGATATCGAACACGCCTTCGCAGAGCCGCGTGTCGCCCGTGTAGGCAAGCCGCCGCCCGTGATAGCGAACGCCGTACCCCAGCGTGGCGCTGAGTTCGTCATCGTGTTCTACGCGCACCGGCTCCAATTCGAGCCCGTTCACCCGGCACGCCGTCCCCGCCACCGCCTCGGCCCATTCCATGTCGTACGTGGCGTCCAGCACGCCCGGAAACACCTTCTGCGCGATGTCCTTCGCGAGCGCCTCCGTCGCCTTCGGCCCGACGATGCGAACCGGCTTCGTTCGCCCCTTCCACTTCCAGTGCAACAGCAGGAACGGCAGCCCGAGAAAGTGGTCGCCGTGATGGTGGCTGAGCACCACCACCTCGATCTCATTCGGGTCCACGCCCACCTGGTGCAGCGACCCCAACGTCTGTGGTGGCGCTTCGAACAGCACCCGGTCGTTGATCAGGAAACCGTTGCAACAGAGACCACCTGGCGAAAACGCGTTGCCGCTGCCGATGAAGGTGATGCGCAGGTCCTGCATCCGCTCACCCTAGGGGCCCGTCGCCCGCCCCTCTGTGACATAGATCTCTTTTTGCATGGTATGGATTGCTATCCCTCGAACGCGGACAATTCCACGGTGACGTACCGAGTTGGCATCATCAACGTGACCGGCTACGCGGGCATGGAAGCTGCCCGCCTCCTCTGGAAGCACCCGGCGGCGAAGCTCGCCGCGGCCACGGGCCGTTCCCTGGCCGGCCAGCGTCTGGGCGAAGCTTTCCCTCATCTCGCCAACTACGGCGACTTCACCATCTCCGCCGATATCGATACCGAAGTCGATGTCGTCATGTCCGCGCTCCCCACGGCCGAGAGCGCCGCCGCCTGCGCCCCGTTCGTGCGAAAGGGCATCCCCACCATCGATATCGCCGCCGACTTCCGCCTGCGCGACCCGGCAGCCTTCGAGGAGTGGTTCGGCAAGCCCCACCCCGCACCGGACCTGCTCCCCCAGGCCGTCTACGGCCTCAGCGAGCTCAACCGGGAGGCCATCCGCGAAACCAAACTCGTCGCCAACCCGGGCTGCTATCCCGCCACTTCCATCCTCGCTCTCGCACCCGCCGTCGCGGCCGGCATCACCGGCGACCACGTTATCGTCGATGCCAAGTCGGGCGTTTCCGGCGCCGGGCGTGGCAGCGGCGCTGGCGGCGGCTTCGGCTACAGCGAAACCAACGAGGACGTCTCCGCCTACAAGATCGCCAACCACAACCACCAGCCCGAGATGGCCCAGGAGCTCGCCAGCATCGCCGCCGGGAACCCCGCCCCCAGGGTCACCTTCGTCCCCCACCTCGTGCCCATGACGCGCGGCATCCACGCCACCTGCTACGCCCCGCTTCGCCGCTCGGTATCGAAGGCCGAGATCATGGAGATTTACCGCGAGTTCTACCGCGGCCATCCCTTCACGAGTGTCTCCGCGACACCCCCCCACACCAAGCACACCCAGGGCAACAACATGTGCCTCGTGCACCCAACCATCGATGAGCGCAACGGCATGCTCGTCGCCGTTGGCGTGCTCGATAACCTCGTGAAGGGCGCCGCCGGCCAGGCGATCCAGAACATGAACCTCATGCTCGGCATCGACGAAGAGGCCGGCCTCGACCTCCCGGCGGTCTTCCCGTGACCGACATCTCCTTCATCCCCGATGGCACCTCCGCATCCCCTTCCGGCTTCAGTGCCGGCGCGACCTATGCCGGCATCAAGACCTACGGCGATGGCAAGCTCGACCTCGCGATCCTCGTCAGCGACCGCGACTGCAACGTCGCCGCGACCTTCACCCGCAACCGTCTTCGCAGCGCCGCCATCGATGTCAACGAAGAGCGCCTGACCGCGGGCCATTGGACCGGCCGCGGCGTCGTTGTCAACGCGGGCTGTGCGAACTCCTCGACCGGCGAACAGGGCCGCATCGATGGCCGCCGCATGTGCGAACTCGCCGAGGAGGCCGCCGGGGCGCCCGCGGGCTCGTTCTTCGTCGGCAGCACCGGCGTCATCGGCCACTTCCTCCCCATGGACAAGATCGCCGCCGGCGTCCGCGAGGTGCGCCCTTCGCGCCAAGGGGGCATGGACTTCGCCCGCGCGATCATGACCACGGACCTGCGTCCGAAGTCCGGCGCCGTGCGGTTCGGCCCCTATACGCTTGGGGGTTCGTGCAAGGGCTCGGGCATGATTCACCCGAACATGGCCACCATGCTCTGCTACCTCACGACCGACGCCCCGGTCGAAGCCGCATTCCTCCGCTCCACGCTCAGCGCCGCCGTCGACCGCACCTTCAACCTGGTTTCCGTCGATGGCGATACGAGCCCGAGCGACACCGTCATGCTCTTCGCGAACGGCGCCGCGGGCGGTGACACGATTACGGCCGGCACCGAGATGGCGCTCGCCTTCGCCGAGGCCGTCGAGATGCTCTGCACCCATCTCGCGAAAGAGATCGCCCGCGATGGCGAGGGCGCGACGAAGCTTATGGAGGTCACGGTCACCGGCGCCGCCTCCGAAGCCGACGCCCGCCAACTCGTCCGCGAAATGACGACGTCCTACCTGCTGAAGAGCGCTGTCCACGGAGCCGATCCCAACTGGGGCCGCATCGTCGCTGTCATTGGCCGCTCCACGGTCCAGATCGACGAGCCGAACGTCACGGTCACCCTCTGCGGCACGCGCGTGTTCGAAGCCGGCCGCCCCACCGACCACGACCCCGCCGCCGTGGCCGAGGCCATGCGCGGCGATACCGTGACCATCGCCTGTGACCTCGGCGTGGGCCAGGGTGCCGCCACCGGCTGGGGCTGCGATCTCAGCGCCGAATACGTCTCCATCAACGCCGACTACCACACATGATCAACAAACCGACGCTCATCAAGATCGGCGGCAGCACCCTGGGCTCCACCGATACCACCTTCGAGGACATCGCCGCCATGGCGAAGGCCGGCAACGTGCCCGTCGTCGTCCACGGCGGCGGCGCGGAGGCCAGCCGCTGGCTCGACGCCATGCAGATCCCGACGCGCTTCGAACGCGGCCTCCGGGTGACGGACGAAAAGGTGCTGCCCGTCGTGGTGGCCGTATTCGCCGGCCTCGTGAACAAGCGCATTGTCGCGGCCATCAACGCGGCCGGGGCGTGCGCCGTGGGCTTCTCAGGCGCCGATGGCCGCCTCCTCGAATGCACGCTCGCGGGGCCCGAGTTCGGATTCGTCGGCGAACCGGCCGCCGTTCACCCCGAGGCGGTCATCGCCCTGCGCGAGGCCGGCATCATCCCTGTGGTCAGCCCCATCGGCTACGTCCCCGCCAGCCCCGCCGACCAGCTCGTGAACGTCAACGCCGACACCGTCGCCGGCAGCATCGCTGCCGCCATCGGCGCCGAAAGTGTCCTCTTCCTGACCGACGTCGACGGTGTGCGCGGGCCCGCGGGCGTCGTCCCCGCGCTCGACGCCGCCACCGCGCGCGCCTACATCGCCGATGGCACGATCGCTGGCGGCATGATCCCGAAAGTCGAAGCCTGCCTCCATGCCGCCGCGCTCGGCGTGCCCGCGACCATCCTCGATGGCCGCCTCGCGCACGCGTTGCTCGGAAAGGACGGATCGGGCACCCGGATCACGGCGTAATGGCAGCTTGCCAAGCCCGTTAACCGCAGGCGACGATCATCCCGCGGGCGAACGCCCACGGAGCGCATCGTGCACGGTCAGCTGGAAGAACAGGCAGAATCGCCCACCGTGGCCGCGGAGGTCGACCTCAACGATCCCGCCCTCTACCTCAACCGCGAACTGAGCTGGCTCGAATTCAACCAGCGAGTCCTCGCCGAGGCGCACGACCCCCGCAACCTCCTGCTCGATCGCCTCAAGTTCCTCGCTATCACCGCCAGCAACCTGGACGAGTTCCACGGCAAGCGCGTCGGCTGGCTGCGCCGCAGCATGCGCGCCGACCCGCGCGGCACCACCGTCGACGGCCTCACCTTCGCCGAACAGCTCGACCTGGTGCTCCGCCGCTGCTTCGCCATGTCCCGCGAAATGGACGAGTGCTGGCGCGACGAGCTCCAGCCCCGTCTCGCCGAACGCGGTATTCGCGTCGTCGCCTTCAACAGCCTCGACGAGGCCGCCCGCGAAACCCTGTCGGCCTATTTCGAGCGCGCTATCTTCCCGGTGCTCACCCCGCTCGTCGTCGATCCGGCGCACCCCTTCCCATTCATCTCCGGCGGCAGCCTCTCGCTCGCCTTCACCGTCCGCCACCCGGAGAGCGGACAGGACCGGTTCGCGCGCCTCAAGGTGCCGCAGAACCGCCCCCGCTTCGTCGATGCCGGCGAGAACCGCTTCGTGCTCCTCGAGGACCTGATTGAGGCGCACGCCCACATGCTCTTCCCCGGCATGGAGGTGACGGAACGCCAGTGCCTCCGCGTCATCCGCAGCGCCGAAATGGGTAGCCCGGGCGAAGAAGCCGACGACCTCCTCGAACTCATCGAGAACCAGATGCGCCGCCGCCGCCTCGCCGAAGCAGTCACGCTTGCCGTGTCCCCCGCGCTCAGCCCATCGCGTCTTGAACTCCTCCTCGAAGAACTCGAACTTGCCGAGGCCGATGTCTACGTCTCCGATGGCATGCTCGGTCTCGCCGACCTGATGCAGCTCGCGACGCTCCCCATCCCCGACCTCTCCGTCCCGGCATCCATACCCGCCGTCCCGTCGGTCTTCGCATCGACCGTCGATTCAGCCTCGTTCTTCGCGGCCATCCGTGACCACGAGATCCTTGTCCATCACCCGTACGAATCGTTCGACAAGACCGTCGCCGCCTTCATCGATGAAGCCGCGTCCGACCCGGCGGTGCTTGCGATCAAGCAGACGATGTATCGCACGTCGCCCGATTCCCCGATCCTCGAGTCGCTTATCGATGCCTCGGGCCGCGGCAAGCAGGTCGCCGTGCTCGTCGAGCTGACCGCACGCTTCGATGAAGCGAACAACATTGAATGGGCACGCAAGCTCGAGGATGCCGGCGTGCACGTCGCCTACGGCAACCCCGACCAGAAGATCCACAGCAAGATCTGCCTGGTCGTGCGCGAGGAATCCGCCGGGGTCACCCTCTACGCCCACGTCGGCACCGGGAACTACAACTCCCGCACCGCGCGCCTCTATACGGACCTGGGCCTCTTCACCGCGGACCCGGGCATCTGCAGCGACCTGCTCCGCGTCTTCAATCACCTCACCGGGTTCTCCGGGCGCCTTGAGGCCCACGACCTGCTGGTCGCCCCGACCACGCTCCGGCCGCGCCTCGAACAGCTCATCCGCCGCGAAATGGCGAACGCCCGCGCGGGCCGCCCGGCCGGCATCACCTTCAAAATCAACGCACTCGAAGACCGCGAATTCACCCGCCTGCTCTACGAAGCCTCGATGGCCGGTGTGAAGGTCCAGCTCGTGGTGCGCGGCATTTGCCGCCTGCGCCCCGGTCTCCCCGGCCTCAGCGAAAATGTCCGCGTCGTCAGCGTCATCGGCCGCTTCCTCGAACACTCGCGCATCTACTGCTTCGCCAACGGCGGCGACCCCGAGTACTACATCAGCAGCGCCGACATCATGAAGCGCAATCTCGACGAACGGATCGAAGTCGCCGCGCCCATCCGCCGGCCCGAGCACAAAGCACTCCTCGCCGACCTCCTCGACGTCCTCATCAACGATCGCCGCCAGGGCTGGGAGCTGGTCGATAGCACCTGGACGCGCGACGAAACCGACGCCGGCCTCGGGACGCACCTCACCCTGCTCGGGCGGGCGCCCTTCAGCTAGGAGCCGCGCCGCCCCGTGGCGACCTCACACAGCGCCCGCGCGATTCGCGGGCGCCCGTCCGTGTGCCCTACTATGGCTCCTTCAATCCACCACGGAGCTCTGCCATGACCGACTGGATCGCCGACGAGAAGAAGTACGTGTTCCAGAACTACGGCCGTCAGCCGGTCGTCCTCGATCACGGGCAGGGCACGCGCGTCTGGGATACCGATGGCAAGGAGTACCTCGACTTCGTCGGCGGCCTCGCCGTCAACGTCCTCGGTCACGCCCATCCCGTGGTCGCCCAGGCCCTCGCCGCCCAGGCGCAGCAGCTCATCCACACCTCGAACCTCTACTACACGAAGCCGATGATCGCCCTCGCGAAGCTGCTCGTGGAGAACTCGTGCCTCGGCCGCGTGTTCTTCTGCAACTCCGGCGCCGAGGCCATCGAGGCCGCGATCAAGCTTGCTCGCCGCTTCGGCCACGACAGCAAGAACGGCGCCTTCGAAATCATCGCCACCCAGGACGGGTTTCACGGCCGCACGATGGGAGCCGTGGCCGCCACCGGCACCGCGCGCTACCGCGAACCATTCCAGCCGCTCGCGCCAGGCTTCAGCCATGTGCCGTGGAACGACCTCGATGCGATCAAGACCGCCACCACCAGCAAGACTGTCGCCGTGCTGCTCGAACCCATCCAGGGCGAAGGCGGCGTGAACATGCCTGCGCCCGGCTATCTCAAGGGTATCCGCGAGTGGTGCGATGAGCAGGGCCTCCTCCTCATCCTCGACGAAATCCAGACCGGCATCGGCCGCACGGGTACCCTCTTCGCGTACGAGCAGGAGGGCATCGAACCCGACATCATGTGCCTCGCCAAGGGCCTCGCCGGCGGCGTGCCCATCGGCGCCATGCTCGCCCGCGACGACATCGCCAAACACCTCGTCCCCGGCGACCACGGCACCACGTTCGGCGCGAACCCGCTTTCCACCGCGACCGGCGTCGCCACCCTCACCTATGTCCTCGAGAACAGGCTGCCCGAGCAGGCCGCTCGCGCCTCGGAGCGGCTCGTGGCACGCCTCCGGTCCATGGAGGACCGCCTCCCCGTCGTCACCGAAGTGCGTGGGCGGGGGCTCCTCATCGCCGTGGGTCTCGCCCAGGACATCGCCGCCGATGTCGTCGCCGCCGCCCGCGAACGGGGCCTCCTCGCCAACAACGTGCGCCCCAACGCCATCCGCTTCATGCCGCCGCTCACCGTCAGCGACGACGAGATCGACCGCGCCTGCGACATCCTCGAAGCCGCGATCGTCGCCGTCACGAGCCCGGCGAAGTAGCGCGCACGGCCGCAACCACGGCGAAGGGGCTCCCACCGGGAGCCCCTTCGCCATCTAGGCCCGGCCCGCGCTGTTCAGGCGCTGCGCCGTTCCAGGTTCGAACGATGCTCCGGCATGTGGCGCACCGGGTTCGCCGGGACGCCGCTCTGCCACTCGTCGCGCCGCTCAAGGCCAGAACGCTGCTCGAGCGTGAACCGCGCTGCTGCACCGGTGAGGCTATCGGCCAGGTTCCGCATGTGCGCCGCGGTCGCCGCCAGCTCCTGCGCCTGCGCGCTCAGCTCCTCCGTCGAGGCCGAAACCTCTTCCGCCGAAGCCGAGGTTTGCTCGCTCGTCGCCGAGACCTGGGCGATCGCCTCCGCGACGCGCGTCGTCCCGTTCGCCATGTCGCCGGCGCCCT
>JAYRRO010000044.1:0-3537 GCA_041910095.1 Dehalococcoidia bacterium | reverse complement strand
AGGCCGCCCAACATCAGCTGGGCGACGAGCGCGGGCGGCTTATCGGCGGCCCACTTCGAAAAGGGGTTGCTGTAGTGGAGGGTGAGTTCGTGGCGGGCGTCGCCGAGCTCGGTCACGTCGATGGTGTAGGAGCCTTCGGGCTTGACGATGAGGTTGAGCTTGGTCGAAAGGACGCTGGCTTCGTTGAAGTGGAGATAGTCGCCCTTCGTCGCCTGGAGGCGGCCATCCCAGCCGATATCACGGAGGACCGTCTGTTCTTCGGGGCGGTAGGAGAAAACCTGGATGTGGCGCTGCTCGCCGAGCTCGCTCACAGCGTTGATCGCGTCGGCCCACTTATCCGAGGGGAGGTGGAGCATGTCGGCGACGACTTCGCGAGCGAGGTCGCCAATAACGGACTTGCGGTCCTCGGTGGGGTCGAAGGCCTGCCGGGTGAGGGCTTCGAGTTGGAGGACGGCGTTGCTGGGAGTGAAGGTGATGTCGCCATAGCCGGCGACGGGGATGGTCTTCGGGCCGGTCACGTTGAGGAGGCGTTCGAGCACGATCAGGTCGACCGCGACGATGCCATCCACGCGCTGGGGCCCTTCAACCATCTCGTGGAATTCCTTCGCGGTCTGGGCCCAGCTGGTGAAGTCGGGGTCCCAGTTGGAGACGAGGAGGTTCCAGGAGAAGTCACGGAGGAGGTAGCGCTTGAGGGGTCCTGGGGGCTCGATGTAGTGGCCGCCCTGGGCCTCCCAGCGGCCCTTCCAGGTGGTCGAGTCGACGAACTCCAGGCTGCCATTGACGCCGTTCGTCACGGGCATGATGCCGGATGAGGTGACGAGCCCACCGCCCGGGAGGAGCTCTTCGTTATTGAGCGCGAGCAGGAGGTAGCGGCGTTCGCCATCGAAGCCGAGGAAGCCGGGGAGGAGCCCGCGGGCCTGGCGGGCCTGCTCGACCGCGTTCGCGATCCGGGGAAGCTCTTCATCCAGCCGGTCTCGAACGCGGGCGAGCGGCGCGAGCAGTGGGCGATCGCCGAGGGCGCGCCGCTGTTCGACGAGGTCACGGGAGAGCGCGTCGATGCGGTCGAGCTGGGGGGCGGTCTCGTCGAGCATGTCGATGAGGGAGCGGGTGAGCGGTTGGTCCTTCGGCGGACTATCGCGGTAACGGACGGCGACATCGGCGGCCCCGACGGCTTGCTGGCCGATGCGCGCGAGGGTGGCCGCCATCTCGAGCATGTCGTAGACGCTGTTTGCCTGGCCGCGCGTGCCGGGGAGGACGCGGGCGGTGGCAAGGAAGGGGTCGAAGCGGGCGTGAGTGCGTGCGGAATCAATCTTGCCGCGGGCGGAGTCGATATCACGGCCGGCGGCGGCGACGTCCTTGGCGGTGAAGTCGAAGCCGTCGCCGGTGAGTGCGGCTTCGGCGGCTTCGAGGTCGGCCTTCGCGCCGCTGGCGGCGCTGTAGATGACCCAGTAGTGCCACCCGAGGATGGCCAGGGTGAGGGTAACGATGCCCGCGGTGATCGCCCTCCGCCGGCGAACACGTGGATTACTCATGCACAACCATCCCCACTTACCAGCGGGCAGGATACGGGATAGACTCGAACCGCGACATGAGGAGCGTGTTTTCGGCCATCGGGCGGCACCGCGGGGCCGCGACCCTTGGCCTGCTGGGGCTCGTTGCGCTGGTGGGCGGCTTCGTGGTGTTCGCTAACCTGCCCGGCGATGCCCCGGCGATGGCAACGGCGTCTCTGTATGACAACCTGGACCAGCACCGCGCGATTCGCAGCGACGTGCGGGGCGAGGAATCGCCCCCTTCGGTGCGTTCGCGCGAGGTGATGCCGACGCCGACGCCCGTGAACCAGCGGTTCGAATCGGCGGTGGCGCGGATTCGGATCACGCGTATCGGCGTGGACGCCTCGGTGGTGACGATGGGGCTGCTCCCGGACGGGACGATGGAGTCGCCGCCGAAACCGGAGCTGGTGGCATGGTACGGGTTCACGACGAAGCCGGGCATGGGCGGCAACGCCGTGCTCTCGGGGCACCTGGACTACCGCAACTACGGCCCGGCCGTCTTCGCGAACTTGAAGAAACTGGTAGCCGGCGACGTGATCGAAATCGTGCTCGCGGATGGGACGGTCATCAAATACGAAGTGACGGGCGTGAAGCAGTACCCGGTGGAGCTGGTGCCGATGCGCGAGGTGCTCGCGCAGACGGCGGACGAATCGCTGACGCTGATTACGTGCGGTGGCGCGTTCGGGGGCGTGAGCTACTCCGACCGGCTGGTGCTGCGGGCCGTGAAGACGGGCGTCAGCCGCGCGTCGTAGCAGCGGCGCCCGCGGGAGGAATCGCCGTGGAGAAGATGCCGAAGCCCTCGGACCGGGCGCTGAGCGCGTTCGCGGCCGTCGCGCCCGGCGGCCCTGGTGCCATTCAGCGCAAGATGTTCGGCCAGGAAGCGGCCTTCGTGAACGGGAACATGTTCATGGGGCTTTTCGGAGATGCCTTCCACGTGCGGCTTTCGCCCTATGACCGGGCGGAGGTGCTGGCGCTGGGCGGTGCGCCGTTCGCGCCCGGCGGGCGGCCGATGAAGGAGTATGTGGTGCTGCCCGAAGGGGTCGTCACGGACGAGGCCGCGCTGCGGAACTGGGTTGGGCGCGCGTACGCGTTCGGCGCATCGCTCCCGGCGAAGGAAGCGAGGGGGCGGGCACGGAAGGCGGCCCGCTAGCCCGGGCCGCTCAGTCGGCGTGCGCTGGTTCTGATTCGAGCTTCTTGCCCCGGAGAATGTCCCAGGCAGCCCGGAGGGTGACCGGCAGCTCCTTCCGGTGCACGAACAGGAGCACGACGCAGAGCACCGAGTAGGCGGCGGCGTAGTAGATGCGTACCTGCTCGCTGGTGATGAAGAGCTGCGTGGCGAAGAGGACGAAGAGGGCGATGGCCTCGTTCCGTCCCATGCGGAGGTTGGCGAAGACGGCGATCGCAAAGGCCGACTGGGCGGCGGTCAGGAAGATCTCCTCGCGCTGGCGATGGTCCAGGGGCAGGCCGCCGGTGAAGTGGAATTCGCCGGCGGAAACGGCGAACGCGATCGGCAGGGTGCCGATGAGGAGCGTCCACTGGTTGACCTTGGACGAGATGAGCGCGCCCATGCCGACGGCGGCGCGGCCGCGCCAGGCGAGGAGGCCGGCCACCAGCACCTCCGGCGATTCGCTGGCGAGCGGGGCGAGCCACTGGATGAGAAGGAATTCGGAAACGCCGAATTCTTCGCCGATCTCGACGAGTGACTCTGCGAATGGCTCGGCCGAGGCGAAGATGACGGCGGCGCTGTAGACGAGCACGAGAATGACGAGGGAGCGCCGCTGCGCGTTCGGCAGCGAGCCCATGGCCTGCGCGGGGCCGACGAGTTCGACTTCTTCGGACTCCTGGCGGGAAGTGAAGAAGAGATAGCAAAAGAAGAGCGACACCAGGATCATCGAATCGAGGAGGGTGATGTGGTGCCGGAGGGGGATGAGGATGACGTAGAGGGTGGCGACGCTGAGGAACACGAGCTCAAGCGCGCGCTGGCGGT
>JAYRRO010000043.1:0-6075 GCA_041910095.1 Dehalococcoidia bacterium | reverse complement strand
GATGCTCGTCTGGCCGCTCGCGTCCGCGCCCGTGACGGCGTGAGGTGAGCGCGAGCTCCGCGTCCGAAGCCGTTCCGCCGCCGGTTCCCTCGGCGGCCTGGACGCGCTGGGCCCGCCGCGCCGCCATCGGTGGCGCGGCGGCGGCCGGCGTGGCCGTGATCGGCATGCTCGCGGCGGGCTGGTACTTCTCGGGCGAACTCGACCGGCAGGGCCTGCGAATCGACCACTCGCCCGATGCCTTCGACCTGGTGGCCGCCCCCGTGGCGGATGGTGTGGTGCGGCTCAGCGAGGGCCCCGCCGGTGGCGGCTGGACAAAGGACGGCACCTACGGCCTGGCCTGGGACGGCGGCTACGGCCAGGTGACGGGCATCCGCGCGCGCG
This sequence comes from Dehalococcoidia bacterium, assembly GCA_041910095.1. Lineage (GTDB taxonomy): Bacteria > Chloroflexota > Dehalococcoidia > Tepidiformales > Tepidiformaceae > Amarobacillus. The sequence goes on along the minus strand of JAYRRO010000043.1, from coordinate 5,694 downwards.
GCGACGGCTGGGTCGAACGGGATTTCCGGCCGATGGAGGGCACGCTCACGGCAGCAACGGCGGCGCGCGTGGATGGCTTCGCCTTCCCCACGGACCCTGCGCACGCCTTTGGGTACGGCTTCGAGGAGGTCGCGATCGCGGGCGAACTCGGGGCGATGCCCGCGTGGCTGGTGCCCGGCGCCCCCGGCGAGGGGTGGGTCATCTTCGTGCACGGCCAGAACGCGAACCGCCGCGAGGCGCTCCGCAGCCTGCGCGCGGTGCACGACGCGGGGATGACCTCGCTCGTCATCACCTATCGCAACGATGAGGGCGCGCCGCGCAACCCGGATGCCCGCCTGCACTACGGCGAAACGGAGTGGCGCGACCTCGACGCCGCGGTCACCTTCGCGCGCGAGCACGGGGCGCGGCGCATCGTGCTCGATGGCTTCAGCATGGGAGGCGGCATCGCCCTCGCGTTCTTGCTGCGTTCGGAGCAGGCGGACGCGGTCTCGGGCGTGATTCTCGACGCGCCAATGCTCGACTTCCGCGAGACGGTTGAGTTCCGCGCCCCCGCGTCCGTGCCCGTGGCGGTGCTGCGCGTGGGCGAATGGATTGCGGGCATGCGCTTCGACATCGACTGGGGCGCGACCGACTACGCCGCCCACGCGAAGGAGTACCGCGTGCCCGTGCTCGTCTTCCAGGGCACCGGCGACACCCGTGTGCCACCCGCGAAAGCGCGTGCCTTCGCCGCCGCCGTCGCGGGCCCCGTCACGTTCATCGAAACCGGCGCGGGGCACGTCCGCTCCTGGAACGAAGACCCGGCGCGCTACGAATCCGCCCTCGCCGCCTTCCTCACGAAGTAACCATCATTCCTCATCCTTCATTCCTCGTACACTTCCCACATGCACTTCGTTTCGCACTACCGCCGCCGCTTCTCCGATGGCACCTGCGTCGTCTCCAGCTCCGAAGGCCCCGCGGCCATCGCGCTGGAGAACGCCGACCTCCTCGTGCTCGACCTCGCCATCGCCGGGCGGCCGAAGGCGAACCTGCTGACGAAGGAAGAACGAGGCGGCCGTTCGATGAAGCAGGTGGAGGTGCGTCCCCAGCAACGGCTCTGGCTCTTCAAAAAGCGCCCGCTGCGCATGCTGGAGCTCTACACCCACCAGGGCGCCCACGCCGGCTTCCGCGTCGATTTCGCCACCCCGCCCGTCGAGCACGAAGGCGCCTGGTATCAGACCGACCACTACGTCGACCTCTTTGTGACGCCCGGGGGCACGGACTGGGTCTCGGCCGACGAGGACGAATTGGCGGAGGCGGTGGACAACGGCATCGTCACGCTCGAAGTGGCGCGCGCGATGCTGCAGGAGTGCGATGCGCTGGCGAAGGAGGTCGGGCGCGGCCGCTGGCTCGAGTGGGTGGAAAGCCTCTGCGATGCCCCGTTCGACCTCACACGCACGCTCGAGCCGCACACCGTCACCAGCGCGCACCACGAGGGCCAGGCGCCCGAGGGCTGGCCAAGCGGCGCGTAGCCCCGGCGAGCTGCCGGTGCCCCAGGGGTCGGCCCGTCCGGGGAGCAGGTCCCCCCGGGGTCGCCCCGCTCGAGCCTCTCGCCCCCTTTCTCCTTCCTCCTTTCTCTTTTCTCTCATCGGGTCCTCCCCGATTCCTCGTGTGCGTGGCAGCGGGGAGGATGGGGGGAGATGGGGACCCGCAGCGTCCGATGGGTGGCCGCAGTGTGCGTGCCGGTTGCGATGGTGCTGGTGATGGCGACCGCCGCCGCCCGCGCCGATGATCCCGTGCCCGTCCGCTCGAACGACCCCGGCATCACGCTCGAACCGCCGCGCGTGGTGCAGCGGGCGGTGCTGCCGAACCGGCTGGTGCTGCCGCAAATCGGCCGCGATGGCCTCGCGCCGATCGCGCAGGAGCGCTATGCCACGGGTGCATCGGTCACCCGCACCCCGGGTTCGGCGGGGATCGAAGTGGCCGTGAGCGGGTTCGATGCGGCACCCGTCCTCGTGCAGGTCGAGGTCTACAACGCCGCGAACGTGCGCGTGTTCGAACAGAAATGGGATGGCGTGGCGCTCGGACCGGGGCAGCCCCGCACCCTTCGCGCGGCCTGGGACACGCGTACCGCCGCGGCGGGGGCGTATGTCGTGCGCGTGGGCATCTTCGCCCCCGGCGCCGGCTGGGGCGTGCTGTACCACTGGAACAACGACGCCGCACGCTTCGCCATCGAGTGACACCGGCCGGGCATCGATGATGTCCCGCGCGCCGCATCCTGCACCCATGGAGAGCGAAGGAACGCACGTCGTCTGGTGGGCGTTCGCCCTCGGCGGGTTCGCGGGCGGGGCGGCGAAGGTGCTGCTCGATGGCGCCTTCGTCCTCCCGCGCGTCGAACGGCTGCGCGCGACCGGCCAGACGGTGGTCGTGCCGGGCTCGATCGCGGCGCTCCTGCTCGGGCCGGTGGCGGCGTTCGTGATGGCGGGCGCGGGCGCGGGCACCTTCGATTTCCAGGGTGGCTACGACGCGCGCGGGTTCTGGGGGCCGTTCATCGGCAGCATCCCGGCGGGCATGGGCGCCACGCTCGTGCTCGCGCAGGTGACGAAGGCCCACCTGGAGCGCGCCGCGAACCGGCTCCTGGAGTCCTGAATTCTGAGTTCTGAGTGCTGAGTGCTGAGCGCGAAACGCGCCTGGAAAGGAGAAGACTCATGAACCACACACCCAGGATCCCCGCGCTGGAACGCGACGAGTGGCGCCGCCGGCTCGCCGCCGCGCGCAGCGACAGCGAACGGCTCCGTCTCCTCAAGCAGCTGGACGAGCGAGTGCTGAGTGCTGAGTGCTGAGCCCTGGGGGCAACCCCGGCGCGGCCAGGTTCGCGCCGGGGTTGCCCCAGCCTCACCCAGTTCCGAGCTCCCAGGCCCCAGTGCCCATTCCCAGGGATCAACCCTGCCGAGGAAGGACGCCCCCCAGGGGTACCCCGGCCTCGCGCCTCGAACCTCGCGCCTCGAGCCCCTCTCCTCATTCCTCATTCCTCATTCCTCTCCCGTAGGATTGGCGCATGCGACTGCGCCCCGCCCCCGCGCTGGCGCCCTACCTGGCCGAGGGGCTGGGGACGTTCGCGCTCGTGTTCGCCGGGCCGGGCGCCGTGGCGGTGAACGCGGCCAGCGGCGGCGCGGTGACGGGCGTTGGCATCGGCATGGCCTTCGGCCTCATCGTGATGGCCATGATCTTCGCCCTTGGCCACGTCTCGGGGTGCCACATCAATCCCGCGGTCACGATTGCGATGCGCGCGCTCGGGCGGATCGAGAGCCGGCGGGCCGCGGGATACGTCGCCGCGCAGCTCGCGGGCGCGGTACTCGCGGGGTTCGCGATCGTCGCCATCGTGGGCTCCGCCGGTGATGCCGGGGCCTCGGCGCCTCGCCTGGGCGGCACGGACGCCGCCCTCTGGTCCGAGGTCATCCTCACGTTCCTGCTGATGTTCGTGATCCTCTCGGTCGCGACCGATAGCCGCGCGCAGGGAAGCTTCGCCGCGATCGCCATCGGCGGATATGTCGGGTTCGCGGCGACGGGCTGGGGTCCGGTCGCGAATGCCTCGATGAACCCGGCGCGGTCGTTCGGTCCGGCGGCGGCGGCGGGCGCGTGGGATTCTCACTGGGTGTACTGGGTGGGACCCATCGCCGGGGCGCTGCTGGCGGCCGCGGCGTATGAACTGATGCGCGAACCGCACTACCGCGAACCGCCGGCACCCGCGGATCCCCCACCGGAGGCGTCTCGATGAGCGAAGCGAACATCCCCGAGGTGCTCTTCGTGTGCGTGCACAACGCCGGCCGCTCGCAGATGGCGGCGGCGCTGCTGGCGCATGCCGCCGGCGGCCGCGTGCGCGTGCGCAGCGCCGGCAGCGACCCCGCCGAGCGCATCAATCCCCACGTCGTCGCGGTGATGAACGAACTCGGGATCGATCTCTCGGCGGAGGTCCCGCGCAGGCTCGAAGACGCCGCGGTGGAGGCGGCCGATTTCGTGATCACGATGGGCTGCGGCGACGCCTGCCCGGTGTTCCACGGAAAGCAGTACCTGGACTGGGCGGTCGATGACCCCGCCGGGCAGGACCTCGCGACGGTCCGCCGCATCCGCGACCAGCTCCGCGAGCGCGTCGACCAACTTCTCTGGATGCTCGGCCAGTTCCCAGGAGCCGGTTCCCGGTTCCCGGGGGATCAGCCCCATCCCGGGAGGACGCCTCCCACGGGGTAGCCCCAGCCTCGCGCCTCGAGCCTCGCGCCTCGAGCCTCGCGCCCCCTTTCCTCCTTCCTCTTTCCTCTTTCCCCTCCCATCCCTACCCTCCCCCCATGGCTACGTTGCAGGGCAAGACCGCTCTTATCTTCGGCCTCGCGAATGACAGGTCGATCGCGTGGGGCATTTCCCAGGCGCTCCACCGCGAAGGCGTCACCCTCGGCTTCTCCTACGCGGGGCCGGTCATCGAAAAGCGCATGCGGCCGCTCGCCGAAAGCCTCGGCGCCACCTTCATCGAGCCCTGCGACGTGAGCAGCGACGCCGATATCGACCAGGTGATGGCGCGTGCGAAGGACACCTTCGGCACCATCGACATCCTCATCCACTCGATCGCCTTCGCCCGCCAGGAGGACCTGAAGGGCCGCTTCATCGATACCAGCCGCGAAGGCTTCCTCCTCGCGCACGAGATCTCCGCCTATTCGATGCTGGGGCTGGCGCGCGCGGCGCGGCCGCTCATGCCGAACGGCGGCGCCATGCTCACGCTCACGTACTACGGCGCCGAGAAGGTCGTGCCCAAGTACAACGTGATGGGCGTCGCGAAGGCGTCGCTTGAGGCCACGGTGCGCTACCTGGCGGCGGACCTCGGGCCCGAGGGCATCCGCGTGAACGCGATCAGCGCCGGGCCGATTCGTACGCTCGCCGCGAGCGGCATCAGCGGCTTCCGAAGCTACCTCAAGACCTTCGCCGAGAGCGCGCCGCTGCGCCGCAACATCACCATCGACGACGTCGGCGCGACGGCCGCCTTCCTCTGCGGCGATGGCGCGCGCGCGATCACGGGCGAAGTGCTCTATGTGGACGCGGGCTACAACATCATGGGCATGGAGACGCCCGAGGAGTGATGCGCACGGCGAGCGGCCCGGCGGCTACAGCGCGTGGCCGGCCGCGCCGCTCGCTTCCTTCGCGAGCGCACGTTCGGCGAAGGGCCGGAGCATCTCCATCGGCGTGAGCGGCGCCCCCAGGGAGCTGCACACGCCGCGCAGCAACCCCACGACCCGTCCGAGCAGCACCAGGTCGCCGGGGATGGCACGAACCGGGTTCCGGGCGAGCGCGTTGTCCTGCCTCCGGCCGGGGAAGAGGCCGCCGCCGGGGCTCCCGGGCGGCCGCGCGCCGAAGAAGAGCTGCATGAGCGCCATCACCTCGTCCGGGTCAGAGCTGGCGGTCTTCACGCCGAGTTCATCGAAGGCGGCGAGCACGCCCACGAGATCGCGCGAGGACGCCGCCATCACCAGGCGTGCGAAGCCCAGCCGCGCCGCGTCCGGCAGCTCCTTCGTGAGCCCGAAATCCAGCAGGCCCACGCCGCCCCCGGGCAGGAGCAGGATGTTGCCGGGATGCGGGTCGGCCTGGAAGAGGCCGTCGACCATGATCTGGTGGCCGTAGGCATCGGCGATCACCTGGGCGATGGCCGGCCCATCGCTGTCCTCCGGGTGTTTG
>JAYRRO010000042.1:0-5444 GCA_041910095.1 Dehalococcoidia bacterium | reverse complement strand
GCGCTCGCCGGCCGTGCGCCCGACTGAGGCCGCGGCCTCGAGTTCGCGCCAGTCACGGGCCGTGGAGTACCAGTAGTCGCGCTCCATCGCCTCGCCTTCGGCAACGCCCCGGCGCGCGGGCGGGACGGCACGCGTGGTGGCCCCCGGGACGCTCGCATTCGACACCTTCGACGCACTGCGGGCTGGCGAACCGGGTGTGGCCGAAATCCTCGGCCGCACGCACTCCCGCGTCGTCGAGTGGGCCGAATACGACCCATTGCGCATCGGCGGCGACCTCGCGGCGCGCTGGGAACAACCCGACGCCGAGACATGGCTGTTCCACCTGGACCCGCGGGCACGCTGGCAACCCCGGGCGCCGCTCGATGGTCGCGCGGTCACGGCGAACGACATCGTCGCGCACCTGCGGCGGGCGATGGATCTCGCAAGGACGGGCAGGCTCCCCGCGGCCCAGCGACAGGAGGACATGCTCCGCATGCGCGCGGTGACCGCCCTTGATGAGCTCACCGTGCGCGTGACCACGGACGGGCCCGATCCGTTCCTCCTTCACACCCTCGCGGCGCGCCTGGCCTTCGTGCAGGCCCCGGAGGCCGTGGAGGCGTTCGGGAAGACCTGGCACCTGCAACGTGCGGATGAGGTCGTGGGCAGCGGGCCTTTCCTTTACACCGGGCCGAATGAGCGCACGACCGTGGCATTCGCGGCGCACATGGATGGCCATCGCATCGCCGCACTCGATGGTCTGGAGCTCATGCCGGCCGCCGGCTCGCGCGCCATGCTCCTCGCCGGGGGTAGCGACGAGGCCCTCCTCCGCGACCGCCGCGATGCGGCCGCGCTTCGCGTCCGTCCGGAGTTCGCCGAGTTCACCCGCTTCGAGGAGTCGCCGGTCATCAGCACCCTGTCGATCGATGGGCCGCCGTGGAACAACGCGGAGCTGCTGCGCGCGCTCTCCGGTACCCTGAACCGGGCCTGGCTGGCGGCAGAACTCTTCGGGGGCCGCGCCGCACCCGGGGCGCCCATCGACCCCGTGTTCGGCCGCCCGTTCGTGCTCTCACCCGGGGACCTCGTCCGCTTCCCCGGCTATGGCGAGCCCGAGGCCGATGCGCGGGACGCGCGCCGGCGTTGGGACGCGGCCGGCGGCGCCGCACTGGGGACCATCCGCATCGACTTCCCGAGTGTGTTCGACCCCGCCTACGGCGCAAGCGCGGTGGTTACGGGCCGCCTGTCCGCTGTGCTCGGGAACCGCTTCTTCGCCGCCGTCGAGCCCTACACCACCATCGGTGAACGCGCCGCATCGGGGCAGTATGGCAGCGGACGTGCGGCGCTCTGGTTCGGGTGGGGTCCGCCGTACGACGACCCGGACCCATCACGCGCGCTGGCCGGGAACCACGGCCCCGCGCTCCCGGCTATACGCACGCGTCTTGACGCAATGCTGACTGAATTTGATTCGGATTCTCGCGCGAAACTCGCCCGGGAGGCGGCGTTTGCGGTGCTGGAGGCCGGCGGCGGGGGCCTTCTTCCGTGGCTTGTGCAGCGGCAGGAACTGTTCCGGCTGCGGGGCCTGCGGCGGGCCGAGCCCGGCCCGTTCTGGATTCAGCACCGCGACCATCTGGCTGCCTTCACGGCTTAGCCCTCCCGGGCTTCCGGGGACAGGCAACGCCCCGGTGTGTGGCCTGCCTCACTGCGATAGGCCGCGACGATGCCTCGATTCGATGCGATTGACTAAGGGGAAAACAGGGTCAATACTTCCGCGCATCCAGCGGCAAGGCCCCTTCGTACCCATGGTGTGGTCTATCGCTGGAATCAAGGGGGAAATCTTTCATGGTGGAACAGGATAACTACTGGCTCCGTCGCCGCTTCTCGCGCCGCCGTGTCATCGGCAGCGCGGCCGCGTTCGGCGTGGGCGCGACCGCTCTTGGGCTGGTCGGCTGCGGGGATGACGACGACGGCGGTGAAGCAAAGCCCACTACCTCCACGGGTGGCGGGACGACGCCCACGGGTGGGGCTTCGGCGACGGCGGCTCCCTCCGAGACCCCGAAGAAGGGCGGCACCTATACTGCGGCGTTCACCGGCCCCTTCGCCGGCGCCGACCCGCACAACTCCGTCTATGGCGGCGCGGGCGTCGTGCCCGTCGTCTACAACTACCTTTTCCGGACCTACCCGTCGTTCGCACCCGAGCGCGGCATCGTCTACGACCTCGCAGAGAGCCACAAGCTCCAGGACGACAAGGTCACCTACGTCTTCAACCTCCGCACCGACGTCAAGGTCCCGGCCAACGCGCAGGGCATTCCGGAGCGGGTGATCGATTCCGCCGACGTGCTCGAGAGCTGGAAGCGCATCTCGGACCCGAAGGCGGGTTCGAACGGCTTCGCCTTCACGAACAACTGGGTCGACAAGATCGATGCTCCCGACGCGAAGACCTTCCGCATCATCACGAAGGCCCCCTATGCGTGGACCGAGTCGCAGGTCGGCAACAACCTCATCGGCGCGATCGTGCCGAAGGAACTCCTCGCCAGCGCGGACCTGAAGACCAAGCCCGTCGGCGGCGGCCCCTTCAAGGCCGTCGAAATCAAGGAAGGCGCGGCCGCGACGATGGAGCGCAATCCGACCTACTACCGGTCGGGCAAGCCGTACCTCGACAAGTACATCATTCGCGCCTTCGCCGACCAGGCGACCTGGCTCACCGCCTTCAGCTCGGGCCAGACCGACTACTACCTGGCGACGAACCCGGACGAAGCGAAGCAGCTGACGAACGCCAACAAGAACCTCGTGTACAAGCACGAGAAGGCGATCGGCTTCAACTCGTTCTGGATGAACGTGAAGCAGGACCCCTGGAAGGACGCGCGCGTGCGGAAGGCCGTGAACATGGCCACCAACCGCGATGAGTACATCCAGATCATCGGCCACGGCGCCGGCGAGCCCATCGGCCCGCTCAGCTACGCGTTCGGCAAGTACGCCCTCACCAAGGACGAACTGAAGACCGCCCAGCCGTTCAACGTCGCCGAGGCCAAGAAGCTGTTCGAAGCCGCTGGGGTCAAGGAGTTTACCTTCTCGCACCCGACGAGCAGCAACATGGCAGACTACGTCAACATCTTCGTGCGCCAGATGCAGGCGGCGGGCGTGACCGCCAAGCCGCAGCCGCTGGATGCCGGCACCTGGGTCGCGGGCTACTTCGCCACCCAGCTCAGCGCCAGCCTCTCGCTGAACCAGGCCTACCAGACGCCGGACAACGGCGTGCAGTGGTGGGCCACCGGCGGCATCACCGGCAACAACAAGTACGACACCGGCTGGACCGATCCGGAAGCCGACGCCCTCATCAAGAAGGCGGCCGGCACGATGGATGAGAACGCCCGCGTGAACGCGTACAAGGACCTTCAGAAGATGATCCTTCAGAAGGACACCGGCTTCTTCAACTTCTACGGCGTGTACACCGAACTCATGCACGCGCCGGAGATCAAGAACTACCCGTACGCCACGGGCGCCCTGACGACGGCCTTCCTGCAGGACATCTGGACTTCCAAGTCCTGAGCCCGGCCGGGTCGTAACGAAAATCGGTGGCGCGGGCCGGGCAGCACGCCCGCCCGCGCCACTTGCGTGAGGGGATGGGTTCATGACGCGCTACATAGTGCGGCGGCTGGCAATGGCCGTGATGATCCTGTGGTTCATCTCCATCATCGTGTTCATGCTCCTCCGGGTCGGTGGTGGCGACCCGGCGCTCCTGCAGCAGGGCATCAACGCGACACCCGAGAAGATCGCGCAGGTTCACAAGGAGATGGGGCTCGATGACCCGAAGCCGATCCAGTACCTGAACTGGGTCAAGGGCATGATCACCCTGGACTTCGGCCGTTCGCAGCTGACGCAAACCAACATCACATCCGAGTTCCGCGAGCGGTTCCCGGTCAGCTTCCAGCTCATGCTGATGACGATGTTCTGGACCATCGCCATCGGCATCCCGTTCGGGGTCATCTCGGCCGCCAAGCGGAACTCGCCCGCGGACTACGTCGTCCGCCTTTTCGCCATCATCGCCCTTTCGGTGCCGGCGTTCTGGGTGGCCACGCTCGTGCTGCTCATACCCGCGCAACAGTGGGGCTATGGCCCGCCGCTCAACCGGCAGGTCTCGCTCTTCACCGACCCGTGGGACAACTTCCGGCAGTTCGGGCCGCCCTCGCTCGTGCTCGCGCTCGGGCCGATCGCGTCGGTCATGCGCCTCACCCGGTCGTCGCTCCTCGAAGTGCTTCGCGCCGACTACGTGCGAACGGCCCGCGCCAAGGGTCTGAGCTCGCAGACGGTCATCCTGCGCCACGCGCTAAAGAATTCGCTCATCCCGGTGGTAACCGTGCTCGGCCTCCTCATGGGTGGCCTGCTGGGCGGTTCCGTCATCGTCGAGGCGATTTTCAACCTGCGCGGCCTTGGCGCGTACGTCTATGGGGCCATCCTCCAGAAGGACTACAACGTCGCGCAGACGCTCGTGATGTACACGGCCGGCGTCGCCGTCCTTCTGAACCTGGGCGTAGACCTGCTCTACAGCCTCTTCGACCCGAGGATTCGCTATGCATGACGCCCTGAAGGCGCCGGCCGGCGTGTCCCGGAGGAGGAACAGCGATGGCTGAATCGGCGGCGCGTACCAGCCTCCCCCGGGGAGAGTACGTCTACAAGGGCCCGTCGCGGCTCAAGCGATTCGTCCGCACCATGCGCGGGAATCCGCTCGGCGCGTTCGGTCTCTTCCTCATCGCGGTGCTCGTGCTCGTGGGTCTCTTCGCCCCCGTCCTGCGTCACCACGAAATCAACCAGTTCGCCGGCATCCCCGGCCGCGGCCCGACGACGCAGTTCTGGTTCGGCACCGACAAGTTCGGGCAGGACATCTATAGCCGCGTCGTCAGCGGTGCGCGCATCTCCCTGCAGGTGGGCTTCCTCGCCGTGGCCCTCGGCACGGCGATGGGCATGCTCATCGGCGCCTGGGCGGGCTATAAGGGCGGCTGGGTGGATGTGGTCTCGCAGCGCATCATCGACACGATGATCGCGTTCCCCCAGATCCTCTTCCTGCTCGTGATCGTGCGTGTGCTGGGACCCTCGATGCGGAACGTGATCATCGCCATCGCGGTCCTGATCGTGCCCTCGGTCGCGCGCATCGTCCGCAGTGCCGCCCTCGTTGAGCGCAACAACCTCTATATCGAGGCGGCGCGCTCCATCGGCTCCAGCGACGGCCGCATCCTGTTGCGGCACATCATCCCGAACATCCTGCCCGTGGGCGTCGTCGTCGCGACGACGCTGCTGGGCACGGCCATCCTCGCCGAGGCGTCGTTGAGCTTCCTCGGCCTTGGCATTCCGCCCCCGAACCCGTCGTGGGGCAACGACATTAACGTCGCGCGCACGACGTTCCCCATCAACCTCTGGGCGGCGCTCTTCCCGGGCCTCGCCATCAGCCTCACCGTGCTCGGCTTCAACCTCCT
>JAYRRO010000041.1:0-4993 GCA_041910095.1 Dehalococcoidia bacterium | reverse complement strand
GAACGTCAGCAGGATGATGGCTGCTCCGAGGGCGAGCAACGGCACCAATCTCCAGCCGGTGGATAAGACGCGCCGGTCCCTTTGGATCACACATAACCCCCTGTCCTGCGCCGGTTGGTTTGGATGAATGAGGCACAGGTCAAAAGCCACCGTATCGAGGGCACGCGCGCAACGCGGCGGGCACACGCGCGGCAACCGTTAAGCGAGCGTGTCAGTGGCCTGAAGGGAAAGACGGTCCGGGCGGGGGCCTGAGCGGGCCTAAATCGGACACTAAGGCGCGGGTTCTGTATCCTCCGGAGTCGGGCATCCGGCCCGCCGCCGGGGCGTCCCGGCCCACCGGAAATCGTTTCTTCGGAACAGAGCATGAGCGTCCTGGTCGACGAGAACACGCGGCTGCTGGTGCAGGGCATCGGCACCGAAGGCGCCAATCACATGCGCCGCTCCATCGCCTACGGCACGAACGTCGTGGCGGCCATCCACCCCCGCCGCGGCGGCGAACAGCAGGACGGCGTGCCGATCTGGACGACCGTGGATGCGGCCGTGCGCGAGACAGGCGCGAACGTCAGCATCATTTTCGTCCCGGCGCCGGGCGCCGCGGACGCGATCCTGGAGGCGCACGCGGCGGGTATTCCGCTGGTGGTGTGCATCACCGAGGGCATCCCGGTGATGGACATGGTGAAGGTGAAGGCCGCCCTCGCGGGTTCGACGACGGTGCTCATCGGGCCGAACTGCCCCGGCGTCATCACGCCCGGGACGAAGACGCGCGTGGGCATCATGCCCGGTGACGTGTTCCTGCCGGGGAACGTGGGGGTCGTCAGCCGCTCGGGCACGCTGGTGTACGAAGTCGTCGCGCAGCTGACGAAGGAAGGCATCGGCCAGAGCACGTGCATCGGCGTCGGCGGCGACCCGATCATCGGCACGCGCCAGATCGAGGCGATTCGCATGCTGAACGAAGACGCCGGCACGAAGGCGATCGTCATGGTGGGCGAAATCGGCGGATCGGCCGAGCAGGAAGCGGCCGCCTACATCAAGGAGTACGTGAAGAAGCCGGTGGTGGCGTTCATCGCCGGGGCGACGGCGCCTCCGGGGCGGCGCATGGGCCACGCCGGCGCGATCATCAGCGGCGAGGATGGCAAGGCGGAGAACAAGAAGGCCGCGCTGCGCGCCGCCGGCGCCTACGTGAGCGATTCGCCCGCCGAGATCGGTTCGACCATGAAGCGGGCGTTGCAGGAGCGCGGCCTCTAATCAAAGGTCCATCCTGCCCTGTGTTTGTTCATCGAACGTGCCATCCCGCCGGGGTGGCACGTTTCGTATGGTAGGAGCATCACAGTCGCGGGAGGCCCCATGCCGGAGCACATCTATAAGAAGGTCGAGCTGGTCGGATCCTCGAAGGACGGGATCGAGGACGCGATCGAGGGCGCCATCGCCCGCGCGGCCGAGACGCTGCGCAACCTGGACTGGTTCGAGGTGAAGGAGGTGCGGGGCAACATCCGCGATGGCAAACCGGAGTATTACCAGGTGACGCTCGCGGTCGGCTTCCGGGTGATGGACGCCGAGGACATGCAGAAGGGCTGAGCGCTGCTGGCGCGCCGCTGGCATGGCGTAAGCGGCGGCGCGCCGTACCATCGCCGTATGGAACTTCGCCACGCCCGACCGCACCGACCCGCCACGAGGGTGGCCGAATGACCGCGCGCGAGGATGCCGCCCGCGCGATGGCGTTCTTCGAAGCAAGCGACGACATCGCCCTGCTGCACCAGGTCATCGCGGAGATCGCGCCGAGGGCGAAGCGCATGGTGGGCCAGATCCTCGCAAAGGGGACGGAGGACGCCATCCCGCCCCCGGCTGACCTGCGCCCGGCGCGCGTCGCCGCCTCGAAAGAGGACGCGATGCGCACGGTGAAGGCGGTGAGCGACTTCGCGCTGCTCCAGGTCATCGCGCGGACGGCCGGGCGGCGCATCGAGGCGATCGAAATCGCCGCCTCCGCGGACTTCCCGGAGGGAACGCGGGTCCGGGTGCCGGAGCGGCCGAAACACCCGCGCACCGGCCCCTTCCAGGACGGTATCGTCGAAGAAACGGGGACACAGCTCACGGTGCTGCTCGATAGCGGCGAAACGTGGAGCGGGCCGCCGAGCCTGGCCCGCCTCGCGAACGCGCCGGCCTAGCGGCTCAGCCGGCCACGGTGTTTCGGAGCACACCCACGCCCGCGACTTCGACCTCGATGACATCGCCGGGCTTGAGGCCCTGGGGCTCACCCGGTGTGCCGGTGTAGATGATGTCGCCGGGTTCGAGGGTGATCACGGCGCTCACGAGGCGAACGATCTCCGGGATATCGCGAATGAGCTCGTTGGAAATGGCGTGCTGGGCGAGTTCGCCGTTCACGCGCGTCGTGAGTTCGATGGCGTCGTACTGCAGGCCGGTGGCGATGGCGGGGCCGAACACGCCGAAGGTATCGCTGCCCTTGGCGCGCCACCACTGGCCGTCCGCGCGCTGCCAGTCGCGGGCGGAGACGTCGTTGCCGCAGGTGTAGCCGAAGATGGCGGCGAGACCCTCCTCGCGCGTCGCACCCTTCACGCGCCGCCCGATGACGATGACGATCTCGCCCTCGGGGTCGACGCGCCCGGCGCCGGCGGGAAGAACGATGGCGTCGCCGTGGCCGGCGATGGAGCCGAGGGGCTTGAAGAAGAGCGTCGGCGGGTCGGGGACGGGCCGCCCGTTGAGGTGGCTCGCGTAGTTGAGGCCGACGCAGACGATGTTCTTCGGCTCCGTGGGCGGGAGCAGGCGGACGCCCGCCATCGCGAGCTGCTCGCCGGTGCGTTCGGTGCGCTCCCAAAAGGGCTCCTGGATGGCGTGAATGGTCTCGCCCTCGAGCAGCCCGGCGCCGCGGGAGCCATCGGGCCGTTCGAAGCGCACGTACGTTGGCATGGGTCCACCTCCGGCCGGAGTGTACGGGGAGACGGTGGGAATGCGGAATGCGCGCGCGGAGATGAGGGTTGCGAGCGGCGGGCGTACAGTCAGAGCGTGACAGATGCAGTGGAACAGGTGCGGGCCGCATTCGAGGCGCGCTATGGACGGCCGCCGGCGGTCCTGGCCATCGCGCCGGGGCGTGTGAACCTCATCGGTGAACACACCGACTATTCGGGACTGCCGGTGTTTCCGATGGCCATCGAACGGCGATTGCTGGTGGCAGCGGCCCCCCGCGAGGGCGAAGCGGTGGTGCGCGTGGCGTCCGAAGCGTTCGAGCCGCCCGCGGAGGTGGTCCGCGGAATCGCGAACGCGCCCGTGCATGCGCCCTGGCACCGGTACGTATCGGGCGTGGTCGCGCAGGTGGAGGGGGTCGCCCCCGGCGCCGGCGCCGATGCGCTCGTGGGCGGCGACTTGCCGGCAGCCAGCGGCCTGAGCTCGTCGGCGGCGCTCTCGGTTGGGCTGCTCGCCGCGCTCGGCGCGGCCTGGGGCGAACCCCTCGACCGCGAGGCGCTGGCGGCCCGGGCGATCGTGGCCGACCGCGCATCGGGGGCCGAGACGGGGGGCATGGACCAGGCCGCCATCGTCTTCGCGGAGGCCGGGCACGCCCTCCGCATCGATTTCGAGCCCCCCGCCCGGCGAAGCACCGTCATCCCCCCAGGTCTCGCGTTCGTGGTGGCGAACTCGGGCGTCGAAGCCCCGAAAGGGGGCGAGGCGCGCGAGGCGTACAACGAGCGCGTCGTCGGCGCGCGCATCGCCGCGGCGATGCTCGCGGATCAGATCGGCGTGGACCTGACGAACCCGCCGCGGCTGGGCGAGATCGCCGGCGTCGACGTGGTCGACATCCTCGTGGAGGAGCTGCCCGAGCGCATCTCGCCGGTGGAGGTGTCGCGCACCGGCGCGGCCGGGCTGGAGCAGCTCGTGCAGCTCACGGCCGCGCGGTTCGACCACATGCGGAAGGTGCCCGTGCGCAAGCTCGCGCGGCACATCCTCTCCGAGGCGGTGCGCGTCGATGAGGCCGAGGCGGCGCTGATCGCTGGCGACCTCGCCCGCTTCGGCAAGCTGCTCGACGCCTCGCACGAGAGCCTGCGGGCCGATTTCGGCTGCAGCACGCCGGAACTGGACGCGTTGTGCAAGGCGATGCGCGGCGCCGGGGCGCTTGGCGCCCGGCTGACGGGCGCAGGCTTCGGCGGTTATGCCCTCGCCGCGGTGCCGCCGGAGCAGGTCGATGCCGTGATAGCGGCGGCGATTGCGACCGGCGGCGGCCCCGCCTTCGAGGTGCATGCGAGCGCCGGCCTGGAGGTCGTGTGATCGAGCGCGCCGTGCTATTTGCGGCAGGCCGGGGCACGCGGCTCGGCGAAATCACGGCCGCGACGCCCAAACCGCTGCTGGCCGTCGGCGGCCGGCCGGTGATTGTGCGCGCGCTGGACGGGTTCGCGCGCGCGGGCATCCGTGAGGTCGTGGTCGTGACGGGCTATCTCGCCGAACAGGTCGAGGCCGAACTGGGGAACGGCGAGGCCTGCGGGATGCGCATTGCCTACGTGCGCCAGCCGGCCCCCGATGGCACGGCAAGGGCGCTCCTGCTGGCGCGGGACGCGCTCGGCGAAGGGCCGTTCGCGTGGGCGTGGGCGGACATCGTCGTGCCACCGGGGACGTACCGGGCGGTGACACGCGCCGCGGCCCTCGCGGGCGGGGCGCTGGCCGTCAACGATGTCGATGACCCGGCGGAGGGCGCCGCCGTGTACGTCGCGGACGGCTTCGTCAGCCGGATCGTGGAGAAGCCGGCGCCGGGGAGTTCGACCACCCGTTGGAACAACGCGGGCATCGGCGTGCTCGGGCCCGCGATCTGGGAGCATGTGGCCGCGCTGGAGCCGTCGGCGCGCGGGGAGTACGAACTGCCGCGGGCCATCGCCGCGATGGTGGCGGCGGGCGCACGGCTGCGCGCCGTCCCGGTCGAAGGGCCGTGGTCGGACATCGGCACACCTGCTTCGCTGGCGGCGGCACGGGAGCACTACGCACGGAGGGGTGCATG
>JAYRRO010000040.1:0-4048 GCA_041910095.1 Dehalococcoidia bacterium | reverse complement strand
CGTGCTTGAGTAGGCCGCACGTCCGCGGACAGTGACCGGGAGAGGGGTGGCGCGTCCACCCCTCTTTCGCACGCTCAGGGGCTGCGGCGGCCGAACCGAAGGGAGGCGATCTGCCAGGGTCGCAGGGGAACGGTCCAGGCGCCCGCTGAGCGGCTCGCCTCGCCGATGGGACGTTCCAGGAGGTCGGCGAGCGCGGCCTGTTCGCCGGCTTCGGGGACTGCGAGCGTGCCCTCAAATGGTTCCGCGGCGGCGGAGTACACGCGCGCGATGGCGGCGCCGTCTTCGTGGCTGCGATGGAGCGCCGATGGCACGACCAGCGGCGAGCCGAAGGTGGCAAGTGGCGCCGAGCGGCCGAGAGAGCCCGCGTGAGCGTTCGACGCGAAGCCGAGCGGCGGATGAGCATAGCCGTGGGCGAGCGGTTGGATGCTGGCGTCGCGCCAGCCGCCGCGGTAGCTCGTGAGGTTGTATTCGAAGACGTGCGGGCCAGGAAGCTGCGCGCCGGGCGTCGCGATCGTAGGCCCGGCGCCACCGCGGCGTGATGCGAGGTCCGGCCGCGAGAGCCATCCCACGCAGCGCAACAGCGTGAGCGCATAGGCCTGGCGCCCGTCGGCGGCGGTCACGACCTCGCCCTCGGGCAGGCCGCGGTTGAAGACGGCCATCCCGGCACCCTCGCCTTCGAAGGCGGCCAACGTCTTCTGGGGGAAGGTGGCCGAGGGCTGCTCGTCGCCGCGGCCGTTCCACGGCGCAGGGGCGATGGGGCGCTCGGCGACGTGGAACTGGTTCTCGGTGACCGCGCTCATGACGGCGAAGGGAAGCGGGAACAGCGCCCGCAGACGGTGGTCGGCGGCGGTGTTTTCCACCGTGACGCGGAAGTCGATGCGGGGAATGCCCGCCCACAGGGTCACCTGCGAAAGGATGGGGAGCCAGGTGCGGTCGCGGCGGCTGCGATGGGTGCGGTTGCGGCCGAGCGCGGCAGGGATGTCGAGCACGGTGAGATAGGTGAGCGTCGCGGAGACGGCGTCGCGCTCGACAAAGATGAGTTCGCGAGATTCCGGCTCGAAGACAGCCTCCCCGGGGAGGACATCGGCGTTGTACTCGTCGCCGCGGTCACCTTCATCGATGAAGGCGTTGATGTTGCGGAAGTCGATGGCGGTGCGCCAATCGCGGACGTGGAGGCCGCGGCGGCGCAGGCGCACTTCGTAGAATTCGTTCGCGATGCTGGCCTCCCCCGTGGCGACGCCGGGGCGGGATTCGGCCCAGGGAGCGAGGTCGGCGGGGAATTCGCCGGAGACGGCCGGGACGGGCGCCAGCAGTTCGACCCCAACGGTGTCCGAGGGCGGGAGGACGGCGCGGAGGCGCTTCGTGCCGTGACGGCGCACGGTGACGCGGGCGGTATCGGCCATGCCCTCGGCGGCGATGGCGCGGACCTCCGCGTGGATGGCGGCGCAGTCGGCCACGGCCAGGCCGTCGCCGGCGATGGTTTCGACCTCCAGGTGGCGCCCATGGAGCGACCACGTCTGGGCCTGGACATAGGCATCGTCGTAGCGGTCCTCGCGGATGAAGTCGAGGTGGCGGACGGCGCCGGCGGGGGTGACGGATTCGCTGTAGAGGGTCGCCCCGGACGCGGCGGGTTCGAGCGCGAAGGGCACCGCCTCGCCCGTGGGGAGCCTGAGGAAACCCTCCTCCCACGCATCCGGGACGTCGCACTCGAGGACGGCGGGGGCGAAGGGAACGGGCCGAAAGACGGCGATGCCGCCCTCGGCCGGGGCTTCGAGGCGCCGCACGAGGTGGGCCATGCTCTCGCGCGCGACCTGGCGGGCGAGCTGCTCGGCGCGGTCGTAGCGGGGGAACATCTCCCGGTGAACCTGGTCGATGCTGCAGCCGCAAATGGAGTCGTGCGGGGTGTTTTCGAGGGCGAGCCGCCAGGCCTGCCGGAGCGCGGGGATGGCGTCCGGGCCTCCGTGCAGCCAGGCGAGAAGCTCCAGCGGCTCGGCGATGCGTTCGAGCAAGGAGGAGACTTCGAAGTCGCGCTGCTTGATGGGCATGCGGGCGCTGAGGACACCGGCGAGGATGTTCGAGGAATCGGGGGAGCGCAGCTCGCCGAGGTGGAGGGCGTCGCCGATGCCGGCTTCGAACATCGCGCGCTCGTAGCCGGCGAGGGTGGCGATGCGGTAGTCGTAGCCCTCCCCGGCGGCACGGGCGAGCGCGGCGGGGACGTGCCGTTCGATGCGTGAGTGGTCCGTGCCGTTCATGAGCAGGAGCGGCTCGCCCTCCGCGCGGCCTGCTTCCTGGCGGCGGGTGCGTTCGATCAGCTCGCCCGGCTCATCGGGGAGGCGCCAGCCGCTGGAGTAGCTGTTGCGCAGGTACAGGACGGGGAGGCGGGTGCCGTCCGGGGCCTCCCAGTGAAAGCTCCAGCCGGTGATGCCGTCCGGCACGCCCCGCCAGAGGCAGGCGGAGGTGAGCCCCAGTCCGGCGAAGAGCTGCGGGAGCTGGGCGATGTGGCCGAACTGGTCGGCGCAGTGGCCGACGGAGGAGCCGCCGCCGAGCCGCGCGGCGGCGCGGATGCCACGCTGGAGGCTGCGGATGTGGGATTCGCCGGAAGGCAGGAACTCGTCGGGCTGCACCCACCAGGGGCCGATAGCGATGCGCCCCGCCGCGATGAGCGCGCGCAGGCGGCCCTCATTCTCGGGCCGCAGCTCAAGGTAGTCCTCGATGACGATGGACTGGCCGTCGAGGTTGAAGCAGGCGAAGGCGGGGTCCCGTTCGAGCGTCTCGATCACCTCATCGACCATGCGGATGAGGCGCCAGCGGAAGAGTTCGAAGGGCTGGTACCACTCGCGGTCCCAGTGGCAGTGGGGGACGACGTAGACCGTGCGCATCGCGGCACGGTAGCGGGTGGCGGTGTTAACGCGAAAGCGCCACGGCGGCCCGCGGCGGGGCGTCAGCGCGGACGCGGCTGATAGTGACCGCCAGGGATGCGCATGGCCACGTTCAGGCGGTTCCAGCTGTTGATGACGCAGACGGCGAGCGTGAGATGCGCCAGCTCGGCCGGCGTGAACTCCTCGGCGACGGCGTTGTAGACGTCGTCGGAAACGAAGCCTTCGGTCAGCAATGTGACCGCCTCGGCCCAGAGGAAGGCGGCGCGCTCGCGGTCGGTGAAGACATCGACATCGGCCCAGACGGCGACGAGGTGGAGGCGATGGTCGGATTCGCCGAGGGCGAGCGCCTCCTTCACGTGCATATCGACGCAGAAGGCGCAGTGGTTGATCTGCGAGACGCGCAGGTTCACCAGCTCGATGAGGCCGCGTTCGAGCCCGCCCTCGGCGGCGACATAGGCGCCCACGCCGCGCAATGCCTTCGGAATGCCCGGAGTGAGGCTGAGGTAGTTGATGCGAGGGTCCATGGTCTCCTCCTTACGGGGACTGGCGGTGGCCACTCGCGGAGTGGTCTCGTCGTGGCGAACGAACGTGCGAGAGCGCCTCAGTACCAGCGTTCGGGACGGAGGGTGAGGAGGACCATGCCTTCGTGGCCGCCGGAGGCGACCGTCTGGCGGGCGACCTCTTCGCCGCGGTAGCGGGCCCAGAGAGCGAACCGCTCGTCCGGGGTCAGGGGCGAGATGGTGACGGGCCCTTCCGCGGTGAGCGAGGTGACGCGGCCGTCGCGTTCGTCGATGCAGAGGGCGGCGCGGCCGGTGCGGGCGATGTTGCGGGCCTTGGCGGAATCGCGGCCGGTGACGATGCGGAGCTCGCCTTCGACCCAGCGGAACCAGACGGCGACGGCGTGAGGGCGGCCTTGGGCATCGACGGTGGCGATGACGGCGGTGCGGGGGACGGCGAGGAAGGCATCGCGCGCTTCAGGGGACATGGAACCTCCGGGGGCACTGTGAAGAACGTGGGGGACGGCGTCAAACAGCCGGAGAACGAGGCACCGGAGGCCCGTATTTCGGAGCCATCAACTTCACCGGACCGCCACTTGACAAGGGATTTCGCGGGTGTAGGTTGAAATCAGTCCAGGGACGCAGGCCCGGCGAGAAATGCCACAAGGGCCG
>JAYRRO010000039.1:0-3449 GCA_041910095.1 Dehalococcoidia bacterium | reverse complement strand
TACTTTCCACGCGCCTCGGGGGCCGGCCGCCGGGCCGTGCGATTCTCCAGGTCAACCGAACAGGTGCGCCGGCCCCCACCACTCCTTCGAGGCGAACCAGGACTACCGGGGCGCACTGCCCCGTGACGCGGGTATGACGGATGGATGCTGAAACCCTGCGCGAGCTCCTCGCCGATGTCGCCGAGGGCCGCCTCCGCGTCGATGACGCCGCCGGACGCCTTTCGGCAGAGCCCTTCCTGGGGCTGGGCCTGGCCGCGCACGCCCAGGGCCAGGCGCTCCGCGACAGCGCTCCGGAGCTGATTTCGGCCCACGGCAAGACTCCCCGGCAGGTGGCAGCGGCTGCGCGCCGTGCCTTCGATGACGCCGGCCGCCTGGTGGTGACACGCGTGGAGCCGGCCCACATGGAGGCGTTGCGCTTCGAGCTGCCGGAGATCGCGCACGACATCGACGCGCGCCTCGCCTGGTACGACCCGAGCCCGCGGCCTCGCCGGGGCAGCATCGCCGTCGTCGCGGCGGGGCTGGAAGACGTGCCCGTGGCCGAGGAGGCCGCCGTCACCGCTGAGATGATCGGCGCGTGCGTGGCGCGCGTGTACGAGCCCGCCAACGGCGCCCTCGCCAGGCTCGCGGACCGCGTGGGCGAGCTGCGCGAAGCCAGCGCCGTGGTCGCCGTGGCGGGGACGGAGAGCGGGCTGCCCGCGCTCGTCGCCTCGCTGGTGCCGAACCCGGTGGTGGCGGTGCCGACCTCGACGGGGGTGGGTGCCTCGTTCGGGGGGCTCGCCGCGCTCCTGGCGATGCTGACGGCGAGCGCGCCGGGCGTGGCCGTGGTGAACATCGACAACGGCTACGGCGCGGGCTACTACGCCGCGATCGTGAACCGCGTCGCTGCCTCGGGCGGAGGCCGCCGCAAGTCCGCGCGCCCCTGGGCGTAGCCGGCTGTCGGCTATCGGCCATCGGCTGTGCCACAGGCCGCCGGGCTCGCCGGTGCGCCACGGACGCCCGCGCCTGGCCACGCCCATGGCCGGTAGCGGATCGCCGTTAACCCTCCACCCGATAGCATGGGCCACACCGGCAGCCGGCCGCCGTTAGCCGATAGCCGGCAGCCAAAGGAGCCACCCATGACCGAGGGCCAGGCCGCGCGCCAGCCGCTCCTGTTCGACCGCGCCTTCCTCACCGATGCCGAGGAGGTGACGCAGCTCATCCTCGTGCGCCACGGGGAGCAGCACATCCCCAACCCGCGCGGCGGGCCCGTGGGCGAAACCTTCGACCCCGACCTCAGCGAACGCGGCCGCCGCCAGGCCGAGCTCGTCGGCGCGCGCCTTTCGACCGAGAAAATCGACGCCGTCTACGCGAGCCCGCTGAAGCGCGCCTTCGACACGGGCGCGGAGATCGCGCGGCACCACCGCCTGACACCGGTGGTGATGGATGACCTGCGCGAGGTCGAAATCTTCCGCGATGTGCCGTCCGATAAGTCCATCGGCGAGTACCTGGGGCAGGGGCTGCTCATCGCCTTTCGCGAACGGATGATTCGCGAGCGGAAGTGGGACGTGTACCCCTATTCGGAATCGAGCTTCGAATTTCGCAAGCGCACGGTGAACGCGATCGAGGCGATCATCGGGCTGAACCCGGGCAAGCGGGTGGTCATCGCCTGCCACGGGGGCGTGATCAACGCGTACCTGGGGCACATCATCGGGTCGCCCTACGACATGTTCTTCCGGCCCGCGCACACCTCCATCAGCATCGCCGCGGCGGCCCCGAACGAGGGCATCCGGGCGGTGCACCTGCTCAACGATATCCACCACCTGACGACGGCCGAAGGGTCGTTCGTGAGCCACTGAGGGAGGCGGCGATGGCACAGGGCGAGGAGTTCGAGGCGAAGCTGGCCGAACGCGGCGCGATCCTGCGCGGGCACTTCCAATATGCGAGCGGGCGGCATGGCGAAATCTACGTGGAGAAGTTCCGCATCCTCCAGTGGCCGGACCTCACGGAGCCGTTCTGCCGCGCGATGGCGGACCACTTCCGCGGGCAGGTGAACCTCGTCGCCGGGCCTACGACGGGCGGCATCATCCTCTCGTACGAAACGGCACGGCACCTCGGGCTGCGCGGGATCATCGCCGAGCGCAAGGACGATGGCGAGGGGCGGGAGTTCAAGCGCGGCTTCGAAATCGGCCCGGGCGACCGCGTGCTCGTGGTCGATGACGTGCTCACGACGGGGGGCAGCATCCGCGACGTCCTGGACGCCGTGCGCGCGCGCGGGGCCGAGGTGGTAGGCGTCGGCGTGCTCATCGATCGCAGCGGGGGGAAGGTGGACTTCGGGGTGCCGCTGTTCGCGTGCATGACGCTGGACATCGCGAGCTACGCGGCGGCGGAGTGCCCGATCTGTCCGACGGGGGCGCCGCTGACGGTGACGTAGTTCCCGGTTCCCGGTTCCCAGTTCCCAGGGATCGGCCCCGTGAGGGGTGATCAGGCGTGGGTGAGAGGGCGTAGGTCCTTGCGAGATGCCCCTTGAGGGCGCCGCGAGGAGATGTCCCCATGTCGATTGTGATGATGATGCAGTGGCCGGGCGTGACGCTCGAGGAGTACGACAAGGTGCGCGCGATCGTGCGCTTCGATGTCGATGCGCCCGCGGGTGGCGCCTTCCACGTGGCGGCGGCGGGCGAGGATGGCCTGCGCGTCATCGATGTCTGGGACTCGGCGGAGCAGTTCCAGGCGTTCGTGGAGACGCGGCTGATGCCGGGGGTGGCCCAGGTGGGCATTCACACCGAGCCGAAGGTGGAGATCCTGCCGGTGCACTACGCGTTCGCGCCGGCGTTGATGGCGCGGGCGTAAGGCTGTCGGCCAGTTGGCTGTCAGCTATCGGCTATCGGCGTGAGCACACGCGAGGAATCATCGCGGAAGGCCGACGAGGTACCGCGACTGGCCACGCCGACGGCCGATGGCCGCAGCCGGCAGCCGCCTACCCGCCCGCCATCCAGGCGGCCAGCGCGGGCGACCAGAGGCGCGCGGGTTCGCCGCGGCCGGGGGCGGGGAGCAGGACGACGAATTCGCGGCTTGCGGCGCAGGTGCTGGCGGCGATGGTGCCGCCAACGCCCCGTTCGATCGCGCAATCGTAGGCGGGCATGACGGTGGTGGTCTCGCCGTCACGGCCTTCGAGCACGAGGGTGGGAGTGCCGTGGGCGACGATGTTCCATTCGGGCTCGGCGGCGGTGAGGGTGCTCTCGGCGAGCCACGTTCCCAGGTTCGCGATCACGACGGCGCCGGCGGAGGTGTCCGCCGCGAGTTCACGGCCGCCGATGAGCGAACCGGTGCTGAAGGTGGCCCGGACGATGGCATCGGCCGCGGGGATGCCGGCGGGGTGCGGTTCGCGCGACGCCGCGGGGATGCCGGCGTGCCACCCGGTATCCAGCCAGGCGTCGAGCGCGGGCGCATCGAGGCGGATGACAGCGCCCCCG
>JAYRRO010000038.1:0-3561 GCA_041910095.1 Dehalococcoidia bacterium | reverse complement strand
TCATTCCGGGCCTCCGAGGTAGCGCCGGGCCGCGCGAATAGCCGCCCCGCCCCCGCGCATGAGCGCATCGACCTCGTCCGGGTGGCTCGCCATACCGGCCGGGGCGTCGTCGACCCAGAGGCCACGCGCGCGCATCCCCCGCTCGATTACTCCGAGCGCGAACCGCGCCGCCTCGACCTCGCGGCGCGAGGTGAAGAACAGCCGATCGTGCTCATCGGCCGGCGCGTCGGTGGCGTGCTCGATGAGCCACGAGGGCGGCGCATCCACCGGGCGGAAGGCGGACAGCATCCACGCGTGCTCGCGCCCGCCGCGGCGTTCGAAGAGGACGACGTTGGCGCCGTCCGGGGTCCAATCGGGTATCATCGGGTCATCTCCTGTCCTGTCGCGGGATTTGCGAGACCACGAACGCCGCCGCTGATCCCGGCGGCGTTCGCCGTTTCCGTGAGTCGCCCGTGCCGGCGGTGCGCGAGGCGCGCCCTGTGCGCCCTCCCGAACCGCTCGACCGTCGTCAGTCCACCCTTCGCGCCCCTCCTGCGGACGCCATCGGGGCCGAGGTTGTGGGCCGCCTGGAGCCCGCCAAGGCGCCCGGCCTGCGCGCGCGTGAGCTTCGCGTCAGGCATCGCCGCCACCAACCGCGCACGATTCGTCCACGCCGAGTTCGCGCAGGCGGCCGGCGTGGAACTCGATTTGCGAAGCCCGCGAGGCCGCGAGGATCTCGTCCGGATCGATGGCGATAAGCGAGGCGAGCCGGATGGCGTGCGTTTCCGTCATCGGCGCCGAACCCGAGATCCACGCGTTCACGGAGGCACGACTGAGGCCCATCGCCTCCGCAATCCATGACTGGTAGCGGCCTTGCGACGAGAGGATGTCCCGCAGCGTCCGGCCCCTGATTTCGTGTCGATTGATTAAATGACTGCACATGGCGCAACGGTAGCGGAAGCGTTAGATATCCGTCAATACGTGAATGGCGCTCGCCCGAATTCCCGTTAGCTGATTAACATTCGGGACGGGTATGTGAGCTTATGTCCCCAACGGCGGCCGACTTGCTCCGTTCGGCGATGATCCGAAACCGCTTCAACGCACCCGAGCGTGCGATGGGCGCAGGCGCCCGTGGGCCAAGATCTCAATGCGCCGTACCTTCGCTGAGCCGAAGTCGCGGTGCGCTGCCTTGATCCGAAGTACCTCGTCGCGTATCGACGGGTCGATTCTTGGCCTGCCTCCCATGGTGTGTCCTCCATTTTTGCCAATCTGCCGTGTTTACGGGGATTCACGAGGTCGTGCAAAGTGCCAAAAGCACACTAAGAGGTCAGGTCAGGCGAACTCAAGCCGCGGCCTGCACGGAGAGGAAGCAACGCAACGTGACCAAGCCAAATCCGGGTCGCCGGACCATGGACATACCGGAACTCGCTCGGGTTCTCGGAATCGGCACGCGTCAGGCCTATGAAGCTGCGCGACGGGATGACCTGCCCGTACCGACCATCCGGCTCGGCAAGCGGATTGTCGTATCGAAGGATGCCGTCGAGCGGTTGCTTGGCGCCGCAGTCGAGGTCGCGTCGTGAGCTTGAGGTCGTCCACGAGACAGCGCGCGGATTGCTGCGAGTCCGCGGCGATCTCGCGCACGGCCACGCGGCCGCACGCCCGCCGGGACGCCGCGATGCCCCGGCACTACCCACCGCCCAGGTGCGCGCCTCGCTCGCCAACAAGGCCCACGAACGCGCCTCCCCGCTCGCGCGCCTCCTCGGTTCGGACAACACGAAGGGGCGGCGCCCAATCTCCTGAACGCCGCCCCCTGTCTCGCGAGCCGTGATCGACCACTGGATATCACGGCCCGAGCGCGAGCACCATAGCGGCCCCGGCCAGCACCACCGCCAGCGACGGGCCGGTCGCGGGCGAGCCGAAGACGATCGCCTCAAGGCTCGCGTTCAACGGCGTCGCCGCGAACCAGAGCCGGTAGGCCGTCTGCGCGATTGCGAACACCGCCCCCGAGGCCCCGAGGACCGCGACGAGCGAGGCATCGCCGAACCCTCCCGTGACCGCGACCGACGCCGCCCCCGCCGCGATCGAAACCACGATCGCCACGGCCTGCCCGAGCCACGTGGGCGCCGAGCGGGCCTTGAGGAGCGACACCACGAACGGCACGACGAGGCCGAACACGGCGACGACAGGGGCGGCGAGAACCGGGTTATCCATGGTGCGAACCCCCTTCCGGGTTGACCTGAGCGTGAGCGGTGCGGGCGAGGCCGACCCCTCGATCCTCGCCCTCCCGCTGGCGGCCCGTCCGCGAAGGAACGAACGGGCGGGCCGCGCCTCGATTATATCGACGGGCGAACGGCCTCGAGCGCCGCCGCCAGCTCCCGCAGCGCGGGCGCGGCGCGCGCGCCGAGGGCAACGAGGGGGGAGAGGTCCCCCGCGCCCCCGGCGGCGACGGCCTGCCGGATGGCGGCGACGACATCCGGGTCTGGAGCGGCCGAGAAATCCCCTTCGGCCACGTCGAGCCAGTATTTCCGCGTGAGGGCGAGGTAGTAGCCCCCGGCCGTTTCGTCGAAAACCCGCCGCGCGATGCGCTCGGCAATCGCCTCGGCGGTTTCCTCCGTGATGCCCATCTCGGCCTCCTCGGGTGCGAACAGGTAACGGTAGAACGCCGCGCGCTCGGCCGGCGTGTTGAAGTCGTTCGCGCGGTTCACCGGGTCGATCGCCGCGTGCGGCGGGAAGTGCGCCTCATCGAGCGATATGCCCAGTTCGGCCGCGAGCCAGCGGCAGAGCGCGCGCGAAGCGGCCGCCTGCGCCCCCGGGAACGGCCCCCCCGGGAATCCCTCGTGCTCGACCCCGATCGTGTAGTTGTTGACGTTGACCGCGGGGCCCCGCCAGAGGATCCACGGCGGCCGTGCGCCGCCCGCGATGCCCGCGTGATACCCCCCGTCCGCGTGCTCGAGGTGCTGGTAGACCTCGCCATCGCGCGTGACTGTGTAGTGCCATGAGGCGCCGAAGTGCCCGCCCGCAGCCCACTCGCGCGCCGTCCCCGCGTAGCCCGCCATCACGTGCAGCACGACGGCCTGCGGGCGGTTCGTGCCCCGGTAAAACGTCGGTCCCTCGGGCGAATCCGGCCGCCACGGGAGCCACTTCGCCGCCGGGTAGCGCGCGCTCACCGCGATCCCGCCTGTTCGCGCATCGTCCCCCACGCGTCGACGCACATCGGCCGATGCTCGCTCCCCGCGGCGCTCACGAAGGCCGGGCCCGGCGCGGGCACGCACCCCCCGGCGGGCGGCAGCTCGTGCACGCCAACGAGGCCCACGAGCCAGAGTACGAGCGCCAAAATCCAACCCGGCATCACATCGCCTCCCGCAGTTGTTCGCCAACCATGGCCCTGAGCGCCGTCACCGCCGACGCGAGTCCGCGCACCTCGGTCCGCGCCTTCGCCAGCGCCTCGGCGCGGTCGGCCAGCTCGGCGGCCGCCACGCGCGCCCACGCCGCCGTTCGTACCTCGGCCGGGGCGTCGTCGAACACGAGCGGGCCGTCCAGGCGCGGGTTCCGGCCCGCCTCGGCGAGCTGGTACGCGAACGC
>JAYRRO010000037.1:0-3285 GCA_041910095.1 Dehalococcoidia bacterium | reverse complement strand
CCGGTGACCTGCTCGCGGCGGGGTTGCCCCGCTCGAACCTCGAGCCTCGGACCTCGAACCGTTTTCTCCTTCCTCTTTTTTCCTTTCTCCTTCCTCGCCGTAGGCTTGCGCGATGGACGCTTCCGAACCGACTCCCCAAGAACGCGCCGCCGCCTGGAACGAACGCCAGCAGGGCCGGCTTCCGGCGCACATCGATGTCCGCGTCACCGCCGTGGGGCCGGGGTTCGCCGAGGGCGAAATCGCGATTGCGCCGCACCACCTCGCGCCGAACGGCTTCCTGCACGCGGCGACGGTGATCGGCCTCGCGGACACGCTCGCGGGGTACGGCTGCCGCGAAAGCCTGCCCGAGGGCGCGAACGGCTTCACGACGATCGAGATCAAGAGCAACTTCCTGGGCACGGCGCGCGAAGGGACGATCACGGCGCGCGCGCGGATGCTCCACGGCGGCCGCATGACGCAGGTCTGGGACGCCGAAGTGCTGGACCCCGCGGGCAGGGCGATCGCGCTCTTCCGCTGCACGCAGATGGTGCTGTATCCGAGGTAGTTCCCAGTTCCCAGTTCCCGGTTCCCGGGGGGTTGCCCCGCGCGGGGCGAAAGCCGTCCCGGGGTGGCCCCTGGAACCGGGAACCTGCAGCTGGGACGCGTTACAACCTCGCAAGCTGATTACCCGCGCCGCTGACGCGCCCCGCACGGCCCGCGCGCGACCCTCTCAGCATGGGTGAACGGCTCGCGATTGGCATCGATATCGGCGGTACGGGTACCAAACACGCCCTCGTGGATTTGCAGACGGGCGCGCTCGTCACCGAGCGGGTGAAGCAGCCCACGCCCCAGCCCGCCACCCCCGAGGCGCTCTCCGAAATCGTCGCCGAGGCCGTGCGTTCCTACGCGGACCACGAGGTCGTGGCGGTAGGCGTGGGCTTCCCCGCCGTGGTCTCGCGCGGGTGCGCCCTCACCGCCGTCAACATCGCCCCCGAATGGCGCTACAAGGATGTCGAGGACACCTTTGCGAAGGCCATCGACCGCCCCGTCGCCGTCCTCAACGATGGCGACGCCGCCGGCCTGGCCGAGGTCCGCTACGGCGCCGGCGCCGGCGTGAAGGGCAAGGTCGTCGTCGTCACGCTCGGCACGGGCGTGGGCACGAGCCTCTTCCTCGATGGCCGCCTCGTTCCGAACATGGAGCTCGGGCGGCTCTTCGTACGCGGCAAGCCCGCCGGCGAACGCGCCGCGAACTCCGTGCGCAAGCGCCAGCGGCTCTCGTGGTCCGCGTGGGCACGCGATGTCGAGCTCTTCGTACGCGAGTTGGACATCGCCTGCTGGCCGGAGCTCATCATCATGGGCGGCGGCGTCAGCAAGGATGCGCACGCCTGGCTCCCCTACATCACCTGCCGCCCCTCCATCACCCCCGCCCGCTTCCGCAACGACGCCGGCATCGTGGGCTCAGCGCTCTACGCCGCGGAGCGCTGAGGGAGAGAAAAGAGAAAGGAGGAAAGAGAAATGGGGCTCGCGGGAACGCCGAGGCGGCCGCGCGGCTGGCCACTCCTTTTCTCCTCCCTCTTTTCTCTTTTCTCTCTCAGCCATCGATGGTGGCCAGCATCACCGGTTCGCCCCTGGTGAGCGCGATCCAGTAGGTCTTTCCACGTTCGAAAGTGGAGAAGTCGCTCGCGCGCGGCGGGCCGGCGCTGCCCGTGAAGTAAGCGCGCCAGACCCGGTTGTTCGCATCCCAGGTGTAGATGACCGCCACCCGCGCGGTGATGTCCTGCCCCGTCGTCGACGCCTGCAGGAGCGCCGCCGCCACGGACATCCCCTGCGGCCCCATCCACGTAATCAGCGTCCATTCGAAGCGCAGCGTGTACACCACCGGCGCGCCCGATGGCGGCGGCAACGGCGTGTTCCCGCCGCCCCCCGTGCCCGGGCCCGGGTCCGGCGGCGTCCCCGTGCTCGCCACGTAGGTGTAGTTCACCGCCACGTCGCTCTGCCCGTTCGGCGAAGTCACGACGATGACCGTCGGCCCCGAGACGTTCGCGGGCGAAACCGCCGTGATGCTCGTGTCCCCCGTGACGGTGCACGACGCCGCCTTGATCGCCCCAAAGGTCACGCCGTCGGGGCAGACCACCCCGGTGAAGCCCACGCCCGTGAGCGTCACCGTCGTGCCGCCCGTGGTGGGGCCCGTGGCCGGCTCGATCTTCGTCACCACCGGGTTCGCGGCTTTGTAGGTGAACACGTCTTCCTTCGCCACCGGGCTCGTGCCCACGTTCGTCGTCACCCGCACATCCACGGGGCCGGGGAGGCCGATGGGCGGCGAAAGCACCGTCACCTGCGTCTCGCTCTGCCGCGAAACCGCCAGCGCCGCCACCGTCCCGAACGCCACCGTGGGCACCGGCGCGGTCGCCGCCCCGAAACCCGTGCCCGTGATGATGACGATCTCGCCGCCCGTGGTCTTGCCTTCCTTCGGGTTCAGGTTCGTGACGATGGGCCCATCGGTGTAGGTGTATTGCGTCACCCCCCCGACCTGCGGCGTCGTCCCCGATGGCGTCGTCACCTTCACTTCGACCCCGCCCGACGCGAGTGCTTTCGGCGCCTTCACCAGCAGCTGCGTCGAATCCACGAAGGTCACATCCGTCAGCGGCACGATCGTGGCCCCGAAGGCGACGATCGAGGTCGACGTGAAGTTGTAGCCCTTCACCTGAATGGGGTTCGTCCCCGCCAGCGGGCCCGCGTTCGGCTTGAGTTCGGTGATGCCCGGCGCCGAGTACGAAAACTGCGTGTTCGCCGTCACCGGGCTGGTGACGCCCGCGATGGTGACCGTCACGGCGACGGTGCCGCCGCCCGCCGGGCTCACCGCCGTCAGCTGCGTCGCCGAGATCACCTCCACCTTCGGCGACGTCGCCTGCCCGAACGAGACCGTCGCCCCCGGCGCGAAGTTGAACCCGTCGACGGTGACCACCGTGCCGCCCGCCGGGGGGCCGCTCGCGGGCGTCAGGCTGTTAATCGAGGGCCCCGAGGCATAGGTGAAGTTCGCCAGCGTGGTGAAGGGCGAGCTGCCGTTCACCGGGTGCGTCACCGTCACCTGGGCGACGCCCAGCCCCGGCGGCGAGCTCACCCGAATCTCCGTGTCGCTGATCACTGCGCAGGTCGCCGCGTTCGTGCTGCCGAACTTCACCGCGTTCGTCGGCCCCGGCCCGCAGAGGATGCCCGCGAAGCCGCTCCCCGTGATCACCACCTGCGTGCCTCCCTGCGAAGGCCCCGCGTTCGGCGTTAGCGCCAGGATTTGCGGCCCGCCGAAGT
>JAYRRO010000036.1:0-3161 GCA_041910095.1 Dehalococcoidia bacterium | reverse complement strand
GTCCTCCCCGATGGCGGCGCCGATGCCCACCCCGCCACCATGGTCGTGGGCTTCCTCATTCCCGTGGGGATGGCGCTTGCCGAATGGTGCTTCCACTGGGAACGGCTGAAGCCCGCGGGCCGGCTCGGGATGGCGCAGATCGGCCTGCCCTTCCTCGGCGGCATCGTCCTCATGGTCTCGCTCTTGCTCGATGCCACGCAGGTGGCGCCCGTCGCCGCGCTGCTCGAACTCGCCGGCGTCGTCATCTTCATCAAGCGGCTCTGGCCCTCGTTCCGGGCGACGAACTGGGCTCAGCCCTCGATGGCGCGCTTCGCCGCCGCCGCGTCCATCGGCATCCTCTTCAACATCCTCCTCCTCAACTACCTGGCCGGGCGCTACAGCGGCAACTTTGACAACGTCCCCCGCGGCAACCTGCTCGCGCTCGACCACACGATGTTCATCGGCGTGCTCACCAACGCCATCTTCGGGCTGCTCTATGCGGCGACGCCGGCGCACATCCGCGAGCGCACGCCGATCTTCGGCAACGTCATCTTCTTCGGCACGAACGTGGGCATGGTTGGCTTCGTCGCCGGGCTCCTGTTCGAAGTGACGATGCTCAAGCGGATCTTCACCCCGATCATGGGCGCCGCGATCCTCTTCTCGCTCGCGCTGCACACCTACCAGATCTGGGAACGCTCGCGCGAGGGCGCCGCCGAGCCGGAGGCAGCTCGCGCTCGAGGGCTAGCCTGAACCCGTCCGCGCAGCGGGCCCGTGCGAATCGCGGGCATGCGGGCCCGCTTCCGCGCCGGTAGGATGCGGCCATGCCTGAGATCCCCGAGCTCGAGGCCATCCGCGGCTTCTTCAACGAAACCCTCGCTGGCAAGCGCATCGAGAGCGCCGACACGCGCATCCCGCCCGTCTTCCGCACACCCGCGAAAGAGATCCGCGAAACGCTCCCGGGCGATGTCTTCGGGCAGGTGCTCCGCCACGGCAAGTTCCTGCTCTTCCCCCTCGCCAGCGCCCGCGTGCTCGCCATCAACCCCATGCTCACCGGCCGCTTCCAATACGTGGACCCGAAGACGCGGGTGGCCGCGAAGACATGCCTGGTCCTTGGCATCGAAGGCGGCCGCAGCTTCCGTTATGCCGATGAGAAGCTGATGGGGAAGGTGTACCTCGTGCCCGCGGACGGCCTCTCGCTCATCCCCAACTGGGATTCGAACGGCCCCGATCTGCTCGCCGAAAGCCTCACCGAGGAGGCATGGCTGGCGGGGATGAAACGATATCGCGGCGCCATCAAGGGCATCCTCACGAACGCCGAGTTCGTCCAGGGCATCGGCAACGCCTACAGCGACGAGATCCTCTGGGAAGCGAAGATCAACCCCTACACCCCAAAGACGAAGCTCGCCGAGGACGACCTCCGCGCGCTCTTTCGCGCCGCACGCGAGGTGATGGCGTGGGCCACTCCTCGCGTGCGCGACCGCATGGTGAAGGACGGCGTGCTGGACTACGAAGAGCGCCGCGATTTCATGCGCGTCCACCGCCTGGGGGGCAAACCGTGCCCGCGCTGCAACACCGCGATCACGGAAATCACCGCGAACCAGCGCATCACCAGCTACTGCCGCACGTGCCAGCCCGGGGGCCCGGCGCTGCGCGGCTAGCGCCGCAAGCTTCCAGGTCCCAGGTCCCAGTTCCCACCCCATTTCTCTTTCCTCTTCTCTCTTTCCTCTTCTCTTCTCGCCCGTCCCTGCCGATCTTCCTCCTGACAACCCGGAGGTTCGGCATGCGACGCACCCTGTTCGGCGCGCTGGCCGCGGTGGCTTTGCTCTCCGCGTGTGGCGGCGCCGCCAGCCAGAAGTCCGGGGGCGTCCCGCCTTCGGCGCCCACCGCGCCCGCCGGCGCGGCGCGCTCCGTCCCGACGGTCCGCGCGAATATCGCCGCCACGGCCACGAGCGAGTCCACCGCCGCGGGCTTCGGCGGGAGCACCGAGCCGGTCGCCGCCGCCGCGCCCGCCGGCATCGAACCCGTGGTGCTCCGCACCGTGCGCGCCGCCAACGAGTTCGGACACGACCGCATCGTCTTCCAGTTCGAAGGGCAGCTGACGCCCGGCTACTCCATCGCCTACGTCACGAATCCCACCGCCTGCCCTTCGCCCACCCCGTTCATCGAGCCCACCCCCACGCCCACACCATCGCCGACGGTGAAGGCCTCGACGCCCACACCAAAGCCCACGAACACCCCGACTCCGACGCCCGACCTCTCGGTCACGCCCACGCCCACGCCCACGCGCACGCCCACGCCGACTCCGACGCGCACACCGACGCCCACGCCCACGCCCACGCCGATCCCGGTGGTCATCAGCGGCACGGCCTCGCTCGTCATCAAGTTCACGCCCGCGATTGCCCACGACCCGGATGCGAATCCGGTGGTGAAGACGGAGCTGAACGGCGGTTCGCAGGCGCTCCTGCAGGCGAAGCTCACCTGCGACATCAACAGCACCGTCGCGTGGACTATCGGGCTGAGCACGAAGGCGCCCTTCCGCGTGAGCACCCTCGAATCCCCGGCTCGCCTCGTCCTCGACATCGAACAGCCGTAGGGAGAGGTGAGGCGCGAGGAATGAGGCACGAAGCCGTTCGCGCCGCTTAGCGGAGTGAGGCGAAGAATGCGGCCGCGCCATCGCCGCCGCCGTCCGTGAACCACTCCTGGTCGAGCAGCGCGTCCACGATGCCCGGCGGGAAGAGGGCGCGGGGGTCGCCTCCGGGGAGTTGTGTACGATGCGCGGCGATGGCCGCGAGTTTCGTCGCCGCCACCGTCTTGATATTGACCTCGTGGTCCGGGTGTGCCGCCCCGATGGCCGAGGCGGGGGGGTTCGGCGGGTCGCCCATCATCCCGATACAGAGCTCGTACTGTTGCAGGAAGAGGCCGCGCGGGAACGCCGCGAACAGGAGCAAGGGCCGCCGCGGCCCGGGCACCTCCCGCCACGCCGCGGCCACCCAGTGGTGCACCGCCAGGTGGTCCGGGTGGCCGTAGGCGCCATCCACCCCCAGCGCGACCACCACATCGGGCACGAACGCCGCCAGCTCGCGCGCCACCCGCGCGGGCCCGTCCGTCACCGTCGCGAGCCCGCCATCGGGGAGACGCCAGCAGACCGGTGGCTCCGCGCCCAGGATGCGGCACGACTGCGC
>JAYRRO010000035.1:0-3845 GCA_041910095.1 Dehalococcoidia bacterium | reverse complement strand
TGCCGATGCCCACCACCGGCACGCCCGCCGCCAGCGCCAGCCCTTCGGCCGTCGCGATGCCGACGCGGAGGCCGGCGTAGCTCCCCGGCCCGTGGACCACGACGACGCCCGTGAGCGCCGCGCGCCGCGACCCGAGGATGGCATCGATGGCGGGGATGAGGAGGCGGGAATGGTCGTGCCCAGCCGGGGTGGCGAAGCTGCCCACACACTCGCCATCGATGGCCAGCGCGAGCGCGAGCTCGGCCGAGGCGGTGTCGATCGCGAGGACGGTACTCACGCGGCCTCGACGGCCCCCACGAGCTCCTCGCCACGCGGACCCCGCGGGATGAAGCGGAAGCGCCGCTGGTGGTCGCGGTCGCCGTAGCGCAGCTCGATGACGAGGCCGTCGCCGGGGAGTAGTTCGGCGCCGCGCTCCGGCCATTCGATCACGAGCACACCCTGCTCGGCGTAGTCCCACAGCCCGAGCTCGTCGAGGTCCTCGACATCCTCGATGCGGTAGAGGTCCACATGGAAGAGCTTCTCGCGGCCCGCGTATTCGTTCATGAGTACGAAGGAGGGGCTGTTGACGGCCGACGTGCACTGCAGGCCGCGGCCGATGCCCTGCGTGAAGCAGGTCTTGCCCGTGCCCAGGTCGCCGCTGAGGAGGACGACATCGCCCGTGCGCAGGGCGCGGCCGAGCCGTTCACCGATGGCGCGCGTCTCTTCCTCGCCGCCCGTTGCCAGTTCGAAGTGATGCTGGTCCGCCATGAAGGCAGTATCCGCCCCGGGGCCGACAGGCGCCACCGCGCCGCCCGGGGGCCTGTCCCGGGCGGCGGCGGACGGCGTTACTCGGCCGCTTCGAATCGCGCGGAGGGAACCCGTGCCGGCGCTGGCTGCGAATCGAGGTGGTCGGCGAGTGTGCGAAGGGCGGAGGCTGCACGGCGCCGCACCGGCTTCGCCGCCGGCATGAGCAGCCGCGCCCGGGCGCGCTCGTCGTGCTCGTGTTCCGCGAAGGCGCGGAGGGCGTGGTGGTGTTGGACTTCGTCGATGAGCCGGAACATGGGGGACGGCCCTCCGCTGGAATGTCGCTATATAGAAGCATGGCCACATGACTAAGTCAATACTCAGCGGAGACCTCGCCGGACCGCGACCCTACGCCACCTCCCGCAACGCCCCCGTCGCCACGTCGTACACGAACGTCCGCACCGGCACGTCCTGCCGCACCATCGCCGATGCCCGGTACACCGCGACATCCTCGTGCAGCGATTGCTCCAGGTCGCGGAACGTATGGAAGACGAACCCCTCGGGCGCGGCCAGTCCCCGTTCGTCCAGCTTCGCCCGCATGCCGGCGTCATCCATGGTCGCCATGCCGCACTCGGTGTGATGCACGATCGCGACCTCCGAACTCCCCAGCACGGCCTGGCTCACCGAAAGGCTGCGCAGCGCATCGACCACCCGCCCGCCCGCCGTGCGGATGATGTTCGCCGTGCCATAGGGCAGTCCCAGCGCGCGAATGGGGTCGATGCGCGCGTCCATGCACAACACCACCGCCACCCGCGGGGCGCGCGCCGGCCCCGGCTCGAAGCTCTTGGCGAACGCCCGGTTCGCCTCCAGGATCTCGTCGATCGCGCTCATCGCCATCCCCTCCCTGCGTATACAAGAAGTGTAAAGCATGTTTCGTACGTCGTCTGTTCACGGCCCGGCACCCCGTCCCCGCCCTCCCCCGCGTGCTGAAGTACACTCCCGCCATGACCAACTTCGAAGCTGCGAAAGCAGAGGCCGAACGTCGCGGCGTCGGCGGCTACGAACGCCACATCTTCCTCTGCATCGGCCCCGATTGCTGCACCCCCGAGCAGGGAGAGGACAGCTGGAAATACCTCAAGCGGCGCGCCGCCGAACTGAATCGCTCCGGTGAATCGGCCACCACCTTCTACCGCACGAAGGTCGGCTGCCTGCGCATCTGCAAGGATGGCCCCGTCGGCCTCGTCTACCCTGAAGGCACCTGGTACGCCGGCCTCGACCGCGAAAACCTCGAACGCGTGCTCGTCGAACACGTCCTCGGCGGCCGGCCGGTCGAAGACCTGGCCATCGGCTCCAACCCCTTCCCGCCAACCCCCGAGGCGTAGGGCCGTTCCCCTTCGCCCCGCGCTCGCCTACCGTGTCGCGGTGCGCGCGCTCGTCATCGCCAACGGCGAACCCCCTTCCCCGGCGCTCCTTCGCGCGCTCGCGGGGGAGGCATCGCTCGTGGTCGCGGCCGATGGTGGGGCGCGTCACGCCCTCGCCGCGGGCCTCACGCCCGATGCCGTCGTCGGCGACCTCGATTCCGTCACCGCCGCCGAGCGCGCCGCCATTCCCGCCGGCCGCTTCCACCAGGTCCTCGATCCCAACACCACCGACCTCCGCAAGGCGATCGCGTTCGCCATCGCGCGGGGGGCCACGCGCGTCGATGTCGCGGCCGCCGGTGGTGGCCGCGCCGACCACGCCCTCGCGAACCTCAGCGTCCTCCGCGAATTCCGTGGCGCCGCCGAGGTCCACATCGCCGACGACTACTTCGACATCCGCCTGGTCGAAGGCAGCACCACCATCGACGCCGAACCCGGGACGGTGGTCTCGCTGCTCGCCATCGGCCGCTGCGAAGGGGTGACCACCGCCAACCTGCGCTGGGACCTCGCGGCCTACACCCTCGAATTCAGCCCCTACGGCGTCCACAACGAAGTCGCCATGCGCCCGGCGCGCGTCACCGTCGCGAGCGGAGACCTCCTCCTCTTCACCGGGCGCTGGGTCGAACGGCACGCCTGAATCCAGAGGCGGCTCCGGGAAACACACCCGTAACTCGCGGGAAAAGACGACGAAACGCGCCCCGGGCACACTGCTGGCGGATGGACCGGCGCCGCGGGCATTCAGTCTCCCCGGCGGTGTGCGTGCTTGGCCCGCGGCGCCGGCTCCATCGCTACCAGGCTCACGAAGGGGGCGGCCCTGCCCGGCATGACCAGCGACGAACCCTTTGCCCTGCGCGTGAAGAGCCTCCGCGAGGCCTGGCTCGAACGCCGCATGGTCAAGGCGCTCGCCGGTTCACACGACCGCGACTCGCAGTTCCAGCTCCTCGCGGCACTCCACCAGTGGGCGGTCCAGGCCGCCGCCGATATCCAGCGCGTCTACGGTGAAGCGCTGCATGTCGAGCTCAGCCCCTCCCCCGAACCGCGCGATCCCGCCCCGGGCTTCTCCGTCGCCGTCGGCCGCGGCTACTCCGTGAGTTTTGGGCTGCACCAACGCCGCCGCGCCGCGGGGTCGAGCTGGTTCGTCGATGCGACGGTCGTCGACGCCGGCCGCGGAGGCGCGGTCGCCGCCGGCCCCGAGCGCCGCAGCGGCCAGTGGACGCGCGGCCGCATGGAGGACCTGCTCCTGTCGGTGCTCGGCGCCCACGAACGTGCCGTCAACGCACCCGAGCCCCTCGCGGGGTAGCCCTCCCGGGGCGGCGCCGCCTCCTGTAGCCTCCGCCGCACGGAGGTTCCCATGCTGTTCATCTCCAGCCTCACGTCCGAACGTGCCCGCGACCCGGAGCGCTGGGCCACCATCTGGAACGGCGCCCCCGGGGGAGTCAGGCTCATCGGCGCCTACAACCTCGCGAACAACAAGCGCGTCTTCGCCTGGGAGGGCGATTCGCCCGCGGACCTGCAGTTCATGGATCGGTTCAACGAAGTGGGCGTGATGGAGACATCCCCCGCCTTCGATCGTACCGACGGCTGGCGCGCCGCCTTCGCCCACGACCTCGATGGCTTCGCCGCCGCCCAGCGCGCGCGGGCGTGCCCTCTTTCGCACGCGCGCCGCGCCGTCGAGGCCGGGATCGAGCTTCGCCGCCGCGGCAT
>JAYRRO010000034.1:0-8487 GCA_041910095.1 Dehalococcoidia bacterium | reverse complement strand
GGACCGTGACAACCGTGGGCATGTCGAACACGACGGCGTGGCCCTCGGCGTAGATGCCAGCAATGGCACCCGACATGCCGGGGTCAAAGCCCAGATACACCCGGCCGCT
This sequence comes from Dehalococcoidia bacterium, assembly GCA_041910095.1. Classification (GTDB taxonomy): domain Bacteria; phylum Chloroflexota; class Dehalococcoidia; order Tepidiformales; family Tepidiformaceae; genus Amarobacillus. The sequence goes on along the minus strand of JAYRRO010000034.1, from coordinate 8,378 downwards.
CACGATTCGCGCACCGGCCGGTACTCGTCGGCCTTGAGCCCGAACGTAGACGCGACCGCCTCCTGGCACGCCCGCACGTTCTGTGGCACGCCCAGATGGTAGATGTGCCCCGTGGTGGGGCACGTCACCTCCACGGCCTGGAGGTAGCCACGCCGCGCGCCACTCACTCGCACGCGAAGCAGCCTCCGCCGGTTGCCGATGCCGTCGATGTCCTCGTGGATGGTTTCCGCGCGAGCCTCCGAGAAGAACCGATCCGGGCCCATCGCCTCGATGGCGACGCGCCGCAGCTCAGCGTTGTCGAGCGAGAGCGCCTGCGCAGCGGTGAGTGGAGCGAGCCGCACGAATGCGGTGAACGTCTTAATGCTGCCGCTGCCGACGCCGCTGCCGACGCCGTAGCCGCTGCCGTAGCCGCTGCCGATGCCGTAGCCGTAGCCGCTGCCGACGCCGCTGCCGTAGCCGTCGCCGTAGCCGACGCCGCTGCCGACGCCGTAGCTGTAGCCGTAGCCGCTGCCGACTCCGTCGCCGCAGCCGTAGCCGCTGCCGTAGCCGTAGCCGGAGCCGTAGCCGTAGCCGTAGCCGTCGCCGCTGCCGTCGCCGTAGCCGTGGCCAGTACTTAGCCCTTCCACGGCCCGGACTCCCATCGCTGCACCGCGCCCTCGGATGGCTCGAATACGGCCGAGATCTCGTAGAGCGTGAGGGCGGGCGCCGCCGGGCTGATGCGGCAGGCTGCACTCGGCCCCTCTGCCGCGAGCCCCACAACGCCGCGCATGTCCTCGCTCCAGTACACGGCCATGCGCGCGCGCTCCAGCTTGAGCGATTCTGGCCTTGGCCCTTCTGGGACAACGCCGTACCCGAAAAACACGCCGTTCTTGGCGGTGGTAATGACCAGCGGGACAAGCTCTTGCGTGCTCATCAGTCGGCCACCTCCTGCCACTGGCCAGCGAGGTTCCATTCGCGCTGCTGGATGACGCGGTACGTCTGCTCCGATGCCACCACGCGGGCGGGCACGGGGTCGTGATCTTCGTGACTAAGCGCGCCAGGCTCACTCCCCAGCACTCGCACGAAGCGGCTGCCCCCCTTCTGCCACTCCAGCACGGCCGCGCCGCTGAGGCGGTGCGCGTGGCCGGTGACCTCGCCCAGAGCGAGGACCACTTCCTCGCCGCGCACGGCATCCGCCGGGGGCGTGTCGCTCGTGGGGATGAGCAAGACATCCCCCTGCCGGATCTGACCGATTGCCTGTTCCATGGTTCTCCTACTCCTTCGCGCCTTCGCGCTCGACATGCCTGACCTGCCCGCCGAAAACGCGGGCGGTGAACGTACGCTGGCGGTTGATCGCCAGCTTCTCTTCCATCGCCTCCGCCAGCGCCCAGAGCGACGGGCAGGCGTTCGAAAGCACCCCGGCGAGGTCCGCCATCTCCTCCAGCGATTCGGGGAGGGCCGTCAGCTCGATGGCCTCGCCCAGCAGGGCGTACGCCTTCGCCTCGGCCTCTTGCGCGGCAATCTCGGGGACGCTCAGCGCCCACGCCCGCCACGCCTGGAAGGCGCGCCCGAGCCGGAACGCCTCTTGCGCTTCCGCCACGCCTCCCGCGAAGGGCCGGTCCGTGAGCGCCTGCGGTGCCGGGTTCCATTCGTCCGGGTAGCTCATGCCACGTCCTCCAGCCGGTCCAGCGCCGTCATGAATTCGCGGACGGCCTTGCGGGCGCGCTCGCGGTCCTTCGCGTGCGCCGACTTCATGTGCGAGGCGAACCCGGACCGGCCCAGCACCCGCAGGCAGAGCGAGCACACCACGGGCTCGACGCGCCGCACGATCACCATGGCCGAGCCCTCGACGTGGCCGCGTGACCGCGCCCGGTTCCACTGGAACGCCGGATGCGGCCCCACGCACACGCCGCCAGGCGCGTCCTTGCCGCACTCCCAGCACTGCCAGTCCGTCATCGCCACGCCCCCGGGTCCGCGCCCAGCGTCCGCGTGATGGCCTCAGCGGCTCGCCCTCGCGGCAGCACCCGCAGCGCATCACGCAGCAGGTCGAGCATCACCGCGCGCTCTTCGAGCAGCTGGCGCAGATAGACAGCGAGGTCGAGCGCCTCCTCGTACGCGTCCTGGGCCGGGTTGCGGCCGTTGAAGGTTTCCAATGGCCGGCCGTAGGTCTTCCAGCCGATTTCGGCGCGCTGGTCGATGTCCGCGCGCAGGAGCGCGAACACGTCGGCCGTGCCAGGGCGGGGTGCGGGCTCGCTCATGCTGGCACCCCCGCCGTGTGGTCCACGAAGCGCCCGCCGAGGGGCCACATGAGCCTCAGGGTGATGTAGCTGCTCGGTCCGCTGCGGTGCTTGCCCGCGTCGATGCGCACGAGCTGGTAGCCGTGGTTCTTGCGCCACGCCTGCGCGATGTCGCGCGGCAGCGGCTCGCCATTCGCGTCGATCGCGTACATCGTCAGCACGCGGTCCGCTTCCTGCTCGATGGCCGAGCTGTCCTTGCCGTCGTTGTACGTGATCTTCCCACCTCCGAGCTTCTGGGCTTCGCGGTTGACATGCGCGACTGCGAGCACGGGTACGTCCTCGGTCACCGCCAGCTCCTTCGCCGCGCGGCAGACGATTTCCATCTCGCGCCGACGCTCCTGGGCCTTCACCGTGATGTGCCCCAGATGGTCGATCATCAGCACATCGGTCCCCCAGCGCTGCTTGACACGCCGCACTTCCGCTCGCAGTTCCTCGAGCGAGATGCCCGGCCGGTCCGCGATGTAGACGCGTTCGCCCCACTCCCCCACGCGCCCGATTGCCTCGATCGTTTCGCGCACGTCGGCCTCGCTGAACCCCGTCGAAAAGCGCCGCCGGTACGGGTCGATTCCCGCGTCCATCCACACGTCGCGGCTCACCAGTTCGCGCGCGGTTACCTCCGTCGAAATGATGTGCGTGCGGTGGCCGGCGAGCGCTAAATGGCGCGCGATGTTCGCGAGCAGGAAGCTCTTTCCCATGCCCGTGTCCGCCAGCAAAGGCACGAAGTTGCCGGGTACGAGCCCATCGATCAGGGCGTCCAGAGCCGGGTAGCCCGTCGAAAGCCCAATGGGCTTGGCGTGGTCCGCCTCCGTCACCAGCGCTACGATCTCGTCGGCCACGCCGCCCGCGAGGACATCCGCGACCTTGCGCGTCAACGGCCGCTTGCCGTCCACACCGGCGCGGATGAGCTGGTCCAGCGCGATGTCCGCCACCGCCTCCGGGTCCGGGTTCTCCGCCGCCAGCACGGCTATGCGCGACGCCAGCGAAATCAGCTTCCGCCGCTTCGATTGGTCGGCCACGATGCCCGCGTACCACTCCGCCCCCATCGCCACCGGGAGACGGCGCACCAGGTCGTTCAGGAATGTCAGCCCGCCCGCCTCGACAAGGTGCCCCCGGCGTGTCAGCTCGTGCGCGACGGTGATCACGTTGACGCCCTCGTTGCGGTTCGCCACGGCCTGCGCCGCCGCGAAAATCCAGCCGTGCCTCTCCCGGAAGAAGTCCCCCGGGCCGATGCTCACGGCCATTGCGTCGAGGCTCTCGGGAGCCACCAGCAACGCCGCGATGCACGCCTCTTCGGCATCGATGTCATGCGGCGGGAGGTCGCTCATGGCATCTCCCCCGCGAACATCCGGGACACGTCGGCCTCCGGCAGGTCGAGGTACTCACGCCGTGGGAATTTCGCTTTCACCGCCGGGCTCGCGAGCTGGTTCCTCAGGCCCTTGAGCTTGTCGATGTGCCGCGACGAACCCGACCAGTTCAGGTAGTTCTCGGCCACCGCTCGCACGTCGATTCCCGGGTGCTCCCGCTGCAACGCCTCGATGTCACCCTCCCGCAGAGGGCGCTTCTCCGGGTTCGGCAAACGTGTGCCAGGCGGCGGCGCGACAGCGCCGCCCACACTCTCCTGATTCGAAGAATCAGAGAGAGATCCGTGTATGTGATCGTGTATGTGTACGTGGTTGCCCTTTTGCTCTGGCAAAATTCCGCCGGAAGCGCCGTTTTTGCTTAAGCTCCCCGCCGCGTTTTGCTTGGCGTTTGCTTGAGCACCCGGCGCGGTTTTGCTTGGCGTTTGCTTGGCATTTTGCTTAAGCAAAATCTCACCTTTTGCTTGAGCAAAATCCTCCGTTTTGCTTGGCCGCGACGCGCTCGCCGTCCCCCCGCGTTGACCCGCCGCCGCCCGCGCGACCACCGTCGTGCGCGCCGTGTTGTAGTCCAGGTAGTCGTGGATGGCGTACCCGTCCTCCGCCTCCTCGAACAGGCCGACGCGCACCAGCAGATCCGCCGTCTTCGCCGCGTCCTTCACGCCCGCCATCGCCCCGAGCACCGGGAGCAGCTCCTGCGCCACGTACCCGTCCGTCAGGTGGTGCGCGCTGTAGCAGATCGCCACCATGAACAACGCACGCCCTTCGATGCCCGCTTTCACTGCCTTGGGGTGGGAGAAGAAGTCGTCGTCGATTCGAGCCCACGTCACGGTGCCACGCCCTCCCGCTCCTTCTTCCATGCCGCGATGATCCCCGGCAGGGCCTCGGTGCAGCGCGCGCAGAAGACGACGGCGGCGGTGACCACCATCCCCGTGTCCCCGACCGCCCGCCCGCATGTGCTGCACTGCTTTCCCGCGTACCACGTCATGCCACCACCCCACGGCGCTTCCGTGGCCGCGAGCCGTTCAGGACGAACTCGGGCTCCCAGTCGAGGTGGTGGCTGTTGACCATCTCACGCTCGGCGCCGCATTCGCAGCGGGCCGGGCTGAACCGCCCCTGGGGCTCTTCGATGCGCCAACGGTGGACGTGCGGGGCTTCCCCGGGTGTATGACTGCGTGGCGTTGTTCTCACAGTTCTCGACCTCTTCGTTGCGGCCGCGTTGCACGGCCACGGGCGTAAAGGTGGCCCGGGGGATTCCCTCCCGGGCCTGTGCCGGGCTCACGCGAAAGGCAGGTCTCCCACCTCCTGGGGCTCCTGCTTCTTGAACCCCGGGGCCCCGTCTTCCCTGCTTCCGAGAAGCTGCACTGTGTTGGCCAACACCTCCGTGCGGTAGTGCTTCTGGCCCTTGTCGTCGTCCCATGTGCGCGTCTGCAAGCGGCCTTCGATTAACACCGGCTTGCCCTTGGTGATGTACTGGCTGACCCGCTCGGCCGTCTCCCCAAAGAGCACGACGTTGAACCACTCGGTCTGCTCTTCCCACTCACCCGCGCCGTTCTTGCGCCGCCCGTTGACCGCCAGCGGCACTTCCGCCCGTGCCGCCCCCGATGCCGTGTAGCGAAGCTCCGCGTCCTTGCCGGCGTTGCCGATGAGCATCACCTTGTTGAGGCTCGCCATCACTCCGCCCCCACCAGCTCGGCTTCGCGCTCGACGCTCGCGGCTTTCGCCTCGAGGACCATGCCCACGAGGTCGTAGACTGTCGCTTCCTGCACATCCAGCCAGTAGCCGATGGCCTCGGCGTAGTTCGCCTTCGTGAGCGCCACCCCGACCACCGGCGAAAGGTCCGCCATCGTCAGCCCCGCGTCCTTGAGGAGACTGGCGAGCTCGGGCTGCCAGTCCGGCCGGGCGGCTTCCGCCTTCGCCACGATCTCGCCCGTCTCCGCATCCACGAACCCGGGGCGGGCGTGGGGGATGCTGTCCACCTCCGTCTCATCCAGCCATCCCAGCCCGCAGATCGACAGCGTCACCCGGCGCTTCGCCTTCGTCAGCGCCTTCATCATCGCGTTGGCCAGGTTCTCGCCCGCCAACCCCTTGATGCTCACGGCGCCGATCTCCTCGTCGAAGCGGCCTTCCCGGTCCGTCGCCCGCGCCACCACCACGTAGAGGTCGCCCACCTGTTCGCGGCTCACGATCTCGATGTTCACGCCGTCACGCTTGCGCAGCTGGTCCGCCGCCGTGCGCGTCGCATAGAGCGTGAGCTTGTTGTTGAGGGTGATGTACTCGAAGGGCTTGGTCAGCGGGTTCAGCCCCAGCGACGCGCACGTCTGCTGGTAGTAGTTCACCCGCTCGGCGGGCGAAAGCGCCGCAAGGTTCCCCTTCGCCACCACTGCTTCCACCGCCTCCGCGACCCCGGCCCCGCTGACCGTCATCGTCGTCGTTGTCATGCCACTCTCCCCGTTCTCCCCGTCAAAATCTCTTCGCGGATGGCCCGGAGCCGCCGGGCGCGGGACTGCAATTCCGCCACCTTCACCGCCGTCCGCCCGTGCCAGCACGGCTTGCTGAACAGCCACGCCTCGCACTCACAGGTCGCGCGCAGCACCCCGTCCTCGTACGCGAACACGTCCACGCGGTAGGTCAGCCCCGGCCGCGTCCGCGACTCGAACGCGAAGCTCGCGTCGTCCAGTTGCTCCCAGCGGTGCGTCACGCCTCCGCCTCCATGTCCACCACCACGCGCGCTGGGGCGGGCCGCAGCACGCGCCGCACGTCGGCCCAGTCCGTACCTGCTTTCACCGTCGTCGCGGCGGCGTACGCCTCCCTGGCGCGCTCAGGCAGCCGCTTCGGGTCGAAGGCGCGCGCCGCGATGATCACCTGCCACAGGTCGTCCAATTCCAGCGGCCGCGCGTTCAGCTCGTCCGCGAAGCGCTCGCCGTCGGTGTGGCTCACGTCCGGAGAGCGGCGGCACGACACCACGATGTCCCCGTACGCCGTGCGCTCGCCCACCGTCATCCCTCGCAGCAGCACCCGGTCGAGGTTGCGGCGCCGTTCTTCCCAGAGCTTCTCCTGCTCCTTCGCCGCCACGCGCGCCCCCGCCACGTGCCCCATGGGGTCGTTGATCCCGGCCGACTGGACGATCTCGCCCGTCTCGGTGTCCACGACCACGCCGTCGAAGTCCTCGTACGTCACCGCCGCACCTTCTTTTCCCGCTCCCGGCGCGAGGTGCAGCCGTAGCACTGGCAGCGCTCCGAAGGCATGGCGTCCGCGATGACGTAGACCGCCAGGACGACGGCCACGGCCGCAAGGCCAACTGCGAAGACGATTCCCGCGGCGTGCATCACGCCGCCCCCGGGCCGCCGAATTCGCCCAGCGTGTCGGCGAATCCGCAGTCGCATTCGTAGCGCGATTCGATGTACGCGCTGCCGGGAATCCAGCGCATCCGGGCCCGGCACTCCGGGCACAAGGGGCCACGCGCGATACGCTCGGCTTCGGCCGGGTGGCCACCAAAGAAGGAGACCGTGCGGGGCACCTCGAAGTGCGCGAGGTTGCGGGCCGGAGATGAGCCCGCTGGCCGCTCGCCACCCCGCACGGCGTAGAAGTTGATGTGGGTGAGCTGTGCTACCATCGCTGTGTCCTCTTCCTCAGATGGGCATTTGGACGCCCCGGGATTCCAGTCCCGGGGCGTTCGTTCGTTTAGCCGTACAGGCCACGGAGGGGGCGCGTGACCAGTTCGGGCACCGGCACCGGCGCGTTGCGCTCCCGGTACTCCCGGAACGTCTCCGCCGGGATCTGCCGCGATGTGAGGTCGGGCTCATACTCCGTGATTCCTCGGGCGTGCCGGGCCATGCGCTCCTCCACCGTGAGACGGTTAGCGAGGAAGACCGCGTCGATGTGCTTGCAGATGTCGGCGGGCTTCTTCGAGCCGTAGGCAGCGGGATGAGCGCAGCGAGCGTGGCGCGAGGTACCTTCAATCACGAGGTAGAACACGCCCGGGTTCGTTTCGCTCGAGACGAGATGCTGCTCGCTCCCGTCGCGCGGGCGGGGGAGCTTGATGACGATGGGGCTGTAGCTGCTGCCGCTCATGACCCCTTCCTCAGGGTGATCTGCGGTTCGTACTCGGGCCGGTCGCCAAGCCCGAACATCTCCCACGTCGTGTTCAGATGGGTGCGGGCGGACTGGGCGAAGACGATGGTCCGCAGCACGCCCGCTTCCAGCAGGGCGAGGTCCTCGTACGCCTCCTCCAGCGCGCCCCTGATGTCCTCCTTTCGCACCGTCGTCATCAGACGGCCTCCACGTCCGTGTCGTGCTCGCCATCATGGCGCGGCGAGTTTACACGCTGATTCTTGAAGTCGGGGAGAGCGGGGACGTACATGTCCAGGACAGCCTCCATGACCTCGTTGACCGATTGGTCCTTCGTCTCTGCGACGTGCTTGATGCGCCGCCACAGGGATGGGCGAAGGGCGATTCCACTGGCTTGCTTGCGTTCCTTGGCCATCTTGGAAGTAACACTACAACTTTGTGCAAGTCAGTACAAGCCCCCGCTACAAGAATTTGCGAGAGCGGGTGCTATTTTCTCCCCCGATGGCCGGGACGCTGGGTTACGGAAGGTTGATTCGCACAAAACGATCTGTGCATTGATCGATTCGTTATATGTCGTGTACGCTGGGGGGACCGAACGAAAAGAGGGAGAGCGGGCTAGGCTCTCCCTCTTTTCATGGTTGGGACCGGCGGACTATTGGCCGCTCTACCCTGTGTG
>JAYRRO010000033.1:0-2415 GCA_041910095.1 Dehalococcoidia bacterium | reverse complement strand
GTCGGCCTCGTGTTCCAGGACCCGGATGACCAGCTCTTCAGCCCCACCGTGCGCGAGGATGTCGCCTTCGGGCCGCTCCACATGGGGCTGCCGCGCGCCGAGGTCGCGGCCCGCGTTCAACGCGCCCTCGCCAGCGTCGGCCTCTCCGGGTTCGAAGAGAAGGCGCCCTACCACCTCTCGATCGGGCAGCGAAAACGGGCCGCCCTCGCGACCGTGCTCTCCATGGACCCCGAGATCCTCGTCCTCGATGAGCCCTCCGCCGGCCTCGATCCCCGCGGCCGCCGCGAGCTCATCAACCTCCTTCGCGACCTGCCCCACACCATGCTCGTGAGCACCCACGACATGCGTCTCGTCGTCGATGTCTTCCCGCGCACGCTCATCATGGACCGTGGGCGCATCGTCGCGGATGGCCCCACGGAGAAGCTTCTTGCCGACGGCCCGCTGCTCGAACAGCACGGCCTCGAACTGCCCTGAACTCGCGGCCCCGAAGGCGAGCTACCCGCCCTTCAGCGTCTTCAACTCCGCCTCAAGCTCCCGCATTTTGCGGCGATTCGCGCGGTCGCCCTCGAATCGCTCGTTGATGTCGCGCGCGTGAGCCAGCGCGCCGACGACCGCGCCGCTGGCATCCTTCACGATGGCGAAGCTCAGCTCCACATAAAACGCTTCGCCGCCCGCTTTCGTCGCGCGCGTCGGCAGCGATTGGCCGCGGTACTTGGTGTCGCCCGCCTCCAGCGCCCGATCGAAGCCCTTCCAGTGCGCCTCCCGGAACTGCTCCGGGATGATGATGTCCAGGTTCTGGCCGATCGCCTCGGTCGCACTGTGACCGAACATCGCCTCCGCGGCCCGGTTCCATACCTGGATCACGCCATCCGTCCCCGCGAAGATCACCGCGTCCGGCGCCGCCTCGACCAGCATCGCCGCCACGCCCGCGTTCACATCAGCCATCGAACCCTCCCGGCGGACATCCCGCCGTATTCGACGCTACGCCTTTGAAACGCGCCTTTCCACCGGAAACGAGACGATCGGCGCCTCCGCCCGCCCTCTATTCGCTCTTGTGCGCCTCCCGATTCGCTCGCGCCCGTTCCACGCTCGTGTAGAGCCGCCGCTTGCCCTCGCCCTGCTCCTGCGTGATGTGCGCGTCCGTGTTCGCCGCACGCACCATCCGGTCCGAGTACGACGACAGGATGTGCGCGGTGAACCCCTGCATCTCCTGCATCTGGTGCACCGAATGCTTCATCATCCGCAGCTGGAACGGGTCGTTTTGGGCCACCCGCCGCGCGTAGGCGAGTGTCTCCTCCTCCAGCCGGTCGGCCGCGAACACCTCTGCTACGAAGCCGTAGCGCATCGCCTCCTCGGCACTCAAGAAGCGGTTGTCGTATAGCAGGTGCAGGGCACGCCGCGCCCCGAGGTCCCAGGGCACGCTGAAGTACGCGAAGTTCGTCGCCAGGAACTGCGTCCCCTCAGCCGCGAAGATGACGTCCGTCGCCGAGGCGAGCATCCACGCCGCGTAGATGCAGCTCCCCTGGACCATCGCAATCGTGGGTTTCGGAATGCCACGGATGAAGAGGTGCGGATCGACGTCCATCCCCCGCGTGCGCGGGTAGCGGCGGCCCATGCTCTCGCCCAGGTTCGCCTCGTGCATCGCCTTCGCGTCCGGCGAGCCGAGGTCGTGGCCCGCGGAAAACACGGGCCCCTCGCCCCGCAGAACGATCACCCGCACCGCATCATCGGCCGCGGCCTCTTCGAAGGCGTCGATGATCTCCAGCATCATCTGCTGGCTCAGCGCGTTCCGGTACCGCTCGCGCGTCATGGTCACGAACGCGATGCTGCCCTCGTCCATCGTCTCATAGCGAACCCGGTCACCCATTGCTCGCACCCTCCCCCGGCGGCGATGCCAGCCGCCGGCACCGGCATCCTACGGGTTCGAACCGCGCCTTGCAGCCGCAGGCCGCCCGCCTACTTCGCCGGGCGGCCAGCCCACGGGCCTATCCCGCCATACCGTTCCGGCACGAAATGCGTGACGTACCCCGCGGGCGGGTTCTCCATCGGGGGGAACGAGACCTCCTGCCCGAGATACCGGTGCGCCAGCCGCTGCAGCAGCTCCGGTGCGCCGCCTTCCACGATTCGCACCCGGCCATGGACCGCCAGGTACTCCTGCTGCCCTGCCGGGTTCATCACGTCCGTCTCCATCGAGAGCACCGAGCGCGAGTCCCGCCGCAGGTTGCGGATTTTCTGCTGCTCCGCCAGGTGCCCCGCCCGATCTCGTCGCCTTCGATGCCCACCCACACGTACGTGACCTGCGGGCTGCCATCGCGATTCACCGTCACCATGTGCGCGAGCCGTCCCGACTCGATCACCGCCCGGACATCCGCTGGAATCGCCGCCATCGCCGTCTACCTCCCGCCCCAGCCTCGC
>JAYRRO010000032.1:0-15145 GCA_041910095.1 Dehalococcoidia bacterium | reverse complement strand
GGCCCAGGTGGGGTGGCCGGGTCGCGAAGGACGATACCGGTGCGCCGGGGGCGCGTCCATCGATGGCGCGCCCCCGGTGGCGGTTCGTTCAGCAGCCGGGGAGGCGTTCGCGCAGGGCATCGACCAGGTTCGCGATGGGGACGCGGACCTGCGCCTGCGAATCGCGCTCGCGGATGGTGACGGCGTCGTCGCCGGGGGTGTCGCCTTCGCCCACGGTCTGGAAGTCCACGGTGACGCAGAGCGGGGTGCCGATCTCGTCCTGGCGGCGATAGCGGCGGCCGATGGACTGGGTCTCGTCGTACTGGCTCATCCAGTTGGGGCGAATGATGTCGTAGACGCGGCGGGCGGTGGGCTGGAGCTTCTCGTTCTTGGAGAGCGGCAGGACGGCGACCTTGATGGGGGCGATGTTCGGCCGGAACTTGAGGACAACGCGCTTTTCGCCCTTTTCGTCGAGCAGTTCGTTGTAGGTCTCGAGAAGGACGACGGCGAGGGTGCGGCTGAGACCGGCGGCGGGCTCGATGACCCACGGCACGACGTGTTGGTTCGTCTCTTCGTCGAAGTACGTAAGCGGGTGGCCGGACTCCTTGCCGTGCGCGCCCAGGTCGAAGTCGGTGCGGGCGGCGACGCCTTCTAGTTCGCCCCAGCCCCAGGGGAAGAGGTACTCGATGTCGGTGGTGCCGGCGCTGTAGTGGGAGAGTTCTTCCTTCGCGTGTTCGCGCAGGCGCAGGCGGGAGGGGTCGATGCCGATGCGGTCGATGTACCAGCTGAGCCGCTGCTGGATCCACTCCTGGTGGAGGGCGAGGTAGGCGGAGATGTCGCTGCGATCGGCGGGGGGCTTGCAGAAGTACTCGAGCTCCATCTGTTCGAACTCGAGGGTGCGGAAGATGAACTTCCCGGGGGTGATTTCGTTGCGGAAGCTCGTGCGCGTCTGGGCGATGCCGAACGGGAGCTTGCGGCGCATGGACGCGACGACGTTCTCGAAGTTCACGAACATGCCCTGGGCCGTCTCGGGCGGGAGGAAGACGGTATTCTCGTCGCTCGCGACGGGGCCGACCTGGGTGCGGAACATCATGTTGAACATGCGCGGCTCGGTGAGTTCGCCGCCGTCGTTGGGGCAGATGATGTTGCCATTGGCGTCGCGCTTGATCTCGCCGTAGGCGCCTTCCTCCAGGTGGTCCATGCGGAAGCGTTGCTGGCACTTCTTGCAGTCGACAAGGGGGTCGGTGAAATTGGCGACGTGGCCGCTGGCGACCCAGACGCGGGGGTTGGTGATGAGGGCGGCATCGAGACCGACGACGTCGTCGCGTTCGCGAACCATGGAGCGCCACCAGGCCTCGCGGATGTTGCGCTTGAGTTCGACGCCGAGGGGGCCGTAGTCGTACGTGTTGGCGAAGCCGCCGTAGATTTCGGCGGAGGGGAAGACGAAGCCCCGGCGCTTGGCGAGCGAGACGATGGTATCGAGGTCGGGTGCGGGCACGAATCAGTTCCTGGGCGGGTCTCGCGAGCGGTGGCTCCGGCCGCGGATGAACGACCACTGTAGCGCAGGAACGGGGTAGCGGCCGCGCGGGCTGGAGTGTGGCCGCGCGTTGGCGCAGGATGCGAGCGATGTCACGCGTGCCGAGGCTCTATGTGCCGGGGCGGCTGGGCCCCGGCGTCACCGTGCTCAACGACGAACAGGCGCGGCGGCTCGGCGAGGTCGTGCGGCTGCGGGTAGGTGACGAGTTCCGGCTGTTCGCCGGCGATGGCAAGGAGTGGCAGGCGACGGTCGCGGGGATGGCCCGCGGCGAGGTGCACGCGCGCGTGACAGAGGTCGTGCGCGAGGAAGCGCCGTTGCCGCTGGTGGTCGAAGTCTGGTGCGGACTCGTACGGCCGAACCGCTTCGACTGGGCTATCGAGAAGTGCACGGAGGCGGGCGCGGACATCATCCGGCCAATCGTGACGGCACGGGCGGCGCGTGGGGAGGAAGCCTCGGCGCAGCGGCAGGAGCGGTGGTCGCGGATCGCGGTCGAGGCGGCGGAGCAGAGCGGGCGGCTTTCGGTGCCGGTGGTGGAGGCGCCGGCGCAGTTCGCGGACCTGGTGGGCAGGCGGCCCGGGATGCTCGTGATCGGGGATGCCCTGGGGCCGCCGTGGGCAGAGGCGTCGCGCGCGGTGCCAGCGCAGGGACGGGTGGTGGTGGCGGTGGGGCCGGAGGGCGGGTTCACGCCGGACGAGGTGGCACGGGCGAAAGCCGCCGGTGCGGCGCTGGCGCGCTTCGGGCCGAACGTACTCCGCACCGAGACGGCGGCGGTGGCGGCGGTCGCTTTGATTCGATCAATCGGGCGATGACGTTGGGTCGGAGCAGGCGGCGTTCTCGGTACACCAGAGGATGAGCCTGCCCCGGTCGGGGACGGCGGCCAACTCCTTGAGTTCGGAAACGTAGCCTTCGACGGTGCGGACGGAGAGCGCTAGGGCGGCGGCGATCTCCGCGTTGGAGGCGCCCCGGGCAAGCAGCTCCGCCACCGCGCGGTAGCGCGGCGGGAGGGCGTTCTCGCCGGTTGTCATGGTCGACCTCCGCTCACCCGCTGGAGGCAGGCTAGCCACGGCGTCGCGGAAAGACAAGTGATCCGGTGGAATTTACGAAAGTACCGTGCCGGCTCGGTACCGGATGCGGCTGCGAGGTTGGTATTTTGCCCTCGCGCCCCCTGCCAGGAGGTTAGAAAATGAACATAGGCAGACAGGTCACCGTTCCCACGGGAGCTGGCGGCCGAAGCGGATGGCTGAAGTTGCAGCTCTTGGCCGCAGCGGCGGTCGTCGGGCTTCTCGCAGCCTGGACACCCGCCAGCGCGAACCAGGTTTCCAGCGACTCGTGGGGCTGCTCCATTGTTGGTGACACCTGGTTTAGCTCAGGAACACAGGGCTGGGCCAGCACATCGGGCGATAGCAGTTGCACGTATCAGACGATGGTCCGCCTGCAGTGGTACTGCACGTGCGGGTCATGGCAAGACTCGGGATACGTGTATCAGAGCACGTACTGGGCCCAGGTTGGTGGCTCGCCGTCCAGTTCGCTGGTGGGTAGCCATCAGATCTTCGTCAACGGCCACGGCGGTGGCCAGATCTTGGGGACTTCGCAATGAATCGAACCACAACCATCAAGCTCGTGGCCCTCGTGACTGGCGTCGCCGCCGTGGCGGCGGGCGCATACGTGTGGGGCATCGACCTGCGCGGCTCAAGCGGGAACGAATTGGCTCCGGCCTCCGTGTCGGCGGCGCCTTCGGAGAGCCAGGCATCGACCGCGGCGAACGTGACTTCGACCGGGAGCGCGAGCGCGCCGGCGGCGATGGCGCGGTTCGCGGTCGACGACAACCGGCGGGAGATCCCGCGAGGCGAATTCCAACGGCTGTTGGCTTCGGCGCCGGCGGAGCAGCGAGCGGCGCTCGAAGATGGCGTGGTCACGCGGGACGAGCTCGCGGCCGCGCACGAGTCCGCTCATGCCTGCGCTCTGGCGGCAACGGCGGGGATGGCCGGGGTCGCCTTCGAGACGCCGCAGTGGGATGGCACGAACTTCCGCTGGGGCTTCAAGGCGGACACGCGCGAGCTCCTGGACCGCGCGGGGACGGCGTATGACGCATGCCAGGCCAAATACGTCTCCACGGTGGGCGAGGCATGGTCGGCGGCGAAGGCCTACGAGCGGTTGCTTCCGCTGTGGCACGACATGGCCGTTTGCATGAACGCCGAGGGCGTGGCCGTCGCGGACGACGCGGACTGGAACGAGATGATGTCCGCCGAGAAGGCCGCGAACCGTGGCGGGCTGGTCGCCGTGTGCTCCGGCCGGGCGCAGGCCTATGGCAACGCGCCGGCGTGTTTGCGCGCGAAGGGCGCCCAGGTCGCGGACACGGCGACGTTCAAAGAGTTGGTGGCCGCCGCCGCGTCGGTGGGGACGCCGCTCTCCGCCTGCCTCGGACAATAGGGTCAGGGCCAGCGAAGGGGGCGCCGCAAGCGACCGCGGCGCCCCCTTCGTGATGCGAGCGGGCTGCGAAGGGTACCGGAAGATGCGAGAGTCACCCATGGACGGGCCCGAGAAGGAACTGATTTTCATCGTGACCGATGCCGAAGAGGGCGGGCTGCTGGCGGGCGCGCTCGGCAGTCGATCTTCACGGAAGCAGACGGCATGGACTCGCTGCGCACCATGATCAGCGAAGCGGTCTCGTGCCATTCCGATGACAGTGAGGCACCGCGCGTGGTTAGGCTCCAGGCGGCCGTCTGACCAAAGGAAGAGGCCGTGCCGCGCATGCTGCGAACCGGCCCGAGGGCGCCATAACTGCCTGTTTCGCGGGGAAGGCGGGGTGTAGACTGGGCCTCCCGCAGATGTTCACCCATCTACACACTCACACGGAATACTCACTCCTCGACGGCATGACGAAGATGGCGCCGCTGATGGAGCGCGTGCGCGAACTCGGACAGGACGCCGTGGCGATGACGGACCACGGGGCGCTCTACGGGGCGATCGACTTCTACCGAGAAGCCACCGCGCGCGCGATCAAGCCGATCATCGGGGTCGAGGCGTACGTTGCGCCGGGGAGCCGGTTCGGGCGGGAGAAGAGCGACAGCTCGCCCTACCACCTGCTCATGCTCGCGCGGGACATGACGGGCTACAAGAACCTCATCGCGCTGGTCACGAAGGCGAACCTGGAGGGGTACTACTACAAGCCCCGCATCGACCGCGAGCTCATCGAACAGCACAGCGCGGGTATCACGGTGCTGAGCGGGTGCCCTTCGGCGGAGTTCCACCGGCGTGTGCAGGAGGGCGACCGCGAGGGCGCGATCGCGGTGGCGAAGTACTACCGCGAGGTGTTCGACGGGCACTACTACCTCGAGGTGCAGGACCACGGCGACGCGAAGTTCACGCGGCTGAACCCCGTCATCGCGGACCTCGGGCGGGAGCTGGGCATCCGCGTGGTGGCCACGAACGACAGCCACTACACGCTCCCGGACGAGGCGGACGCGCACGACACGCTGCTCTGCATTGGCACGAACGCGACGGTGGACCAGCAGGACCGGTACAAGTTCGACGGGCGCGGGTACTACGTGAAGAGCGAGCGGGAGATGCTCGACCTCTTCCCCGGGGCGCCGGAGTTCATCAGCAACACGAAGCTGGTGGCGGACGAATGCAACCTGGACCTGAAGTTCGAACGGACGCTGCTGCCGGAGCCGCCTATCCCGGCCGGGCGCGATAGCGCGGAATACCTCGCGGAGCTGTGCTTCAAGGGACTCCACCGGCGCTTCGACGACGTGACGCCGGAGCTGGAGCAGCGGCTGCTGTACGAGCTGGACGTGCTCAAGCAGACGGGCTTCACGGACTACATCTATGTCGTGAAGGAGATCGCGGATTTCGCGCGCTCGGCGGGGATCCGGATGGGGGTGCGGGGGTCGGCGGCGGCTTCGCTGGTGCTGTACGTGCTGAACGTGAGCGACATCGACCCGGTCGCCAACCGGCTGGTCTTCGAGCGCTTCCTCAATATCGAACGTCGCGAGATGCCGGACGTGGACTTTGATTTCGCCGACGACCGGCGGGACGAGATGATCCGCTTCGCCTACGAACGGTACGGGAAGGACCGTGTGGCCCAGATCATCACCTTCGGGACGCTGGGCGCGAAGGCGGCGGTGCGCGACGTGGGCCGCGCGCTGGGGATTTCGTACGCGGAGACGGACCGCGTCGCGAAGCTGGTACCGAACGCACTGCACATCACGCTGGCGGACGCGCTCGAGCAATCGGCAGAGCTGAAGGACGCGGTCGCGACCGACCCCAAGGTGAAGCGGCTGGTGGAGACGGCCCAGCAGCTCGAGGGCGTGGCGCGCCACGCGAGCACGCATGCCGCCGGCGTGGTGATCTCGCGGGACCCGCTGATTGACCTGGTGCCGCTGCAGCGCCCGAACCGGGGCGACGAGACGAGCATCCCCACGACGCAGTTCGCGATGGAGCAGGTGGCGAAGATCGGCCTGCTGAAGGTGGACTTCCTGGGGCTTTCGAACCTGACCATCCTCGGCAAGGCGGTCGAGCTCATCCGGGAGACCACGGGCACCGAGCTGGACCTCGTGACGCTGCCGGACGGCGACTCCAGGGCGATGGAGATGCTGAGCAAGGGCGAGACCTTCGGCGTCTTCCAGCTGGAATCGGGCGGGATGCGGCGGTACATCCAGGAGTTGCAGCCGACGAACATCGCGGACCTCTGCGCGATGGTGGCGCTCTACCGGCCGGGGCCGATGGAGCAGATCCCGACGTTCATCAAGGCGAAGCACGGGCAGGTGGCGATCAGCTATCCGCACCCGGACCTCGCGAACGTGCTGGACGAGACGTACGGCGTGATCGTGTACCAGGACCAGGTGCTGCTCATCGCGCGGCAGTTCGCGGGGTACTCGCTCGGCCAGGCCGACATCATGCGCAAGGCGATGGGCAAAAAGAAAGCCGAGATCATGGCCGCCGAGCGCGAGCGGTTCGTCTCAGGGGCGATTGAGAAGGGGTACAGCAAGGAGGACGCGGACGCGGTGTTCGCGCTCATCGAGCCTTTTGCGGGGTATGCGTTCAACAAGGCGCACAGCTGGAGCTACGGGACGATCGCGTACCAGACGGCCTGGCTGAAGGCGAACTACCCGGTGCAGTACATGTGCGCGCTGCTGGCGCTTTCGAAGAGCGCGCCTGACCCCTTCGAACGGGTAGCGGCCGCGGTCGCGGAGTGCTCCAAGCTCGGGATCGAGGTGCTGCCGCCAGACGTGAACGCGAGCGGCGAGAATTTCGGAGTGGAGCGCCGGCCGGGCGGTTCGCTGGCGATCCGCTACGGTATCGGCGTCGTGAAGAACGTCGGGTCGGGCGCGGTCGAGGGGATCATCGCCGAGCGCGAGCGTGGCGGCCCGTACCGCGACATCGAGGAGTTCTGCAAGCGCGCGGACCTCGCGAGCGCGACGAGCCGCACGCTGGAAAGCCTCGCGATGGCCGGCGCACTCGATGGCCTCGGGTACGACCGGGGGACGGTGGTGGCGCACGCGGAACGGCTGATGACGTTCGCGCGCAAGGAACGGGAGCTGCGGGAGAGCGGCCAATCGACGATGTTCGACCTTTTCGGCAGCCAGGTGGCGACGCCGATGCCGGGGCTGGAGCTGGACCCCCGCCCTGTGCTGCAGGACGTGATGCTGGGCTGGGAAAAGGAGCTGCTCGGGATCTACATCTCGGAGCATCCGTTCCGGGCGGCGGCGGCCGGCCTCTCGCAGTACACCTCACACACGCTGGCGGATCTTTCGCTGGAGCTCGCGGGGCAGACCGTAACCGTCGGCGGGCTCGTGCGGCGGGTGCAGGCGCGGGCGACTCGCGACGGGCGGCGGTTCTACATCGTGGACCTTGAGGACCTCTCGGGGACGGCCGAGGTGACGGTGTGGAACGACGCCATCGAGCTGACGGGCGAGCAAATGTGGGCCGAAGGGCAGGTGCTGCTGATTTCGCTGGAGTGCCGCGAGCGGGCGGACCGGCTGAACCTGAACGTGCGGAAGGCGGCGCCGTACGACATGGCTCAGGGCACGGTGGTGGGGTTCGCCGCGGAGCAGTGGCAGGTGGAGCAGCCCCGTCAGCGGCGTCAGCCTCCTCCGGAGCGCGCCCAGGCGAACGCCGCGGCGCCAGGGCCTTCGGCACAGCAGCAGCGCAACGGCGGCCCACCGGGGCGGAATCACCAGCCAGCGCCAGCGCCGCCGCCAGCCGCCGCGACCACCGAGGCGGCGCGGCCGGGCGTTCAGCCGCCCGTGAGCGGCGATGCGGCGAGGCTGATCCTCACGCTGTACGAGACCGAGAACACCGTGGCCGATGAGGCGCTGCTCAAGGCGGTCGTGGGCGTGCTGAAGGACCACCCCGGGCGGGACGAGGTGCGGCTAGTGATCCACGACACCGAAGGCCGCGACAGCGAGTTCGACCTCCAGCGTTGCGAGGCGACCGAGGATCTCGCGCGCAGCCTGCGCGGGCTGCTGCGGCAATCGGGGAACGTGCGCCTGACGGGCGCTCGGCTGGCCGCCGCCGCCGGTTGAATCCCTTCGCCCAGGTGGTTTGAAGCGCCGGGCACGACCGCGGACCGGATGGTGAACGCGCGGTGCAAGCCGGTTCGGCCGAACCCGTTCCGGGGCGGTTGCCGTTCGGTGACGATCGCTACGAGCAGCCGGTAGCGGCTCCGATGCTGAAGACATGAGGATCCGTGTTCGCCCCCTCCTGTTGTTGGCGGTGCTCGCCGCCGTGCCGCTGCTGCCCGGGAGCGTGGAGGCGGCGACGTTCAACATCGCGTCCGAGACGTACTACTCGCTGAACGTGGCCGAAGGGCAGATCACGGCGCGGATGGAGGCGGAGGTCGGGTCGGCGAACGCGGCGGAGCTCAAGACGGTCGGCCTGGTGGCGATGCCGGGGGCGAAGAACATCAAGGTGACCACGCAGGGCGGCACGCCGCTGGAGTTCAAGACCACGGCGGCGAACCTTTCGCTTGGGATCCCGGTGCTGCTCTCGGTTACGCTCGAGAAGCCGCTGAAGGGTGCGCTGCGGGCGAACCTGGTGATGACCTACGACATCCCGGTGCAAGACAACGAGGTCCTGCATATCGAGAAGGGCGCGATCGAGGGGCGGTTCGCGAGCCAGGGGCCGGGCTCGTTCGTCTACATCGACGTGCCGGCGGCATCGGACAAGTACTTCGAGCCGGGGTGTCTCCTTGCGGCCTCGCAGCCGTCGGCGGTGAAAGACGCCGCGATGGAGCGCTGGATCTGCGGTGACGCCGCGCTCATCACGCTGCGCACCAACGACAAGGATGTGCTCAACAAATGCGCCCAGGGCGACGACCGCTGCCGGCAGCAGATGGAGTCGTATTTCAACGCGTACGCGCAGACGATTACCGACAGCTCGCTCATCGGGCTGCTGGAGGGCACGGTTGACCTGCAGCGCGGGCCGGTCGCGCTCACGTTGAAATATTTCCGGCGGGACCAGGCCTGGGCCGACCAGCAGTTCGCCATCGCGAAGCGGGCGATGCCCATGCTGGAGACGACGTTCGGCTGGAGCTACCAGTTCGATCGGGTGCTGATGCGGCAGTCGCACGCCATCGAGGAAATGGGCTTTGCCGGGCTGGCGTTCTCGGATGAGGGCCAGGTGTTCATGGCGAAGCAGGGCGACATCGACGCCGAGGTGACGGTGCACGAGCTCGCGCACCTCTGGGCGGGATACCAGTTGGAGACGAGCTGGCTCTGGGAGGGGCTGGCGGAGTACGGACTGCGCCGGAACGCCGCGACGCTCGGGATTGCGCCGCGGGACTGGCGCTGGACGACGTTCGGGTACAAGGACCAGCTGGCGACGTGGTGGGGCGGTTCGAAGGTGACCAACGCGTACTACTGGTATGGCAAGGCGGGCGCGTTCTGGTTCACGTACGAGAAGGCGATCGGCGGGCCGGCCGCGATGACGGCCGTACTGTCGCAGATGGACGACTACCAGCAGAAGTGGCCGCTCGATGGGCGCTGGTTCATGGACCGGGGCGAAGAGGTGAGCGGCAAGAACCTGGACGCGCTCTTCCTTGAGTGGGTGTGGGTGCCGGAAGTCGCGAAGACGTTCCTCGGCGAGCGGCGCGCGGCGCACGACCAGGTGGCGACGCTGACGGCGCGGGCAGCGACATACGGCTTCAGCGGGGTGCCGAAGGACATCAGGGCCAACCTCGACGCGTGGACCTTCGGAGCCATCGCCGGGCAGGTGACGCAGGGCAACCGTGTGCTCGACGCGTATGCGGCGGTGCAGGCAGCGGGCGCCGAAGCAGGGCTCCCGGCGACGGACGGCGGCGTGGCGGCGGCCTGGCCATCGCAGACACTCGCGGGTATTTCCGGGGTGATTGAGAACCAACGGCAGGCGATCAAGGCGATCGTCGATGGCCGCAAAGCGATCGAGGGGCGGCCCTCGGACGACGCCGGGTGGAAGCGAATCGCCGAGGCGGAGGCGAAGTACGCGGCCGGTGACTTCGAAGGCGCGCAGCACGCGGCAACGGGCGCGAGCACGTTCGTCCAGAACTACGCGGCGGCGGGCAAGATGATCGAGGTCGCCAAGGGGAAGCAGGCGGCGTTCAAGCCCTCGTTCTTCACGCGCATCGGCATGTACTGGACGGACCCGGCGGCGGACCTGGCCAGGGCCGAGGCAGCGTATGCCGCGGACGACCCCGCGACGGCGCTGCAGCTCGCGAGCAACGCGTATGACGGTTGGAACGGGGCGCAGCAACGTGGGATCGCGCGGCTGGCGATCGTGATGGGCGCGATGTGCGGCCTTACGGTGGGGGCGTGGTGGCTGATGAAGAAGCTGGACCCGGCGGGCCGCGGCGGAAGCCCCGCACGCATGGGGCACTACATCGAGAAGTCGGACGGAGGCTCGCGCTGGCGGGACTGGGAGAACACGCGCTGATGCCGCCGGGTGTGCGAAGCGGAGGAGCGTGGTAATGTCTCGGTACGGCGCGTTCGTCTAGTGGCCCAGGACGCCGCCCTTTCAAGGCGGAGATCAGGGGTTCGACTCCCCTACGCGCTACCAACGGCAATGCTGAAGAGGCGCCCTCGCGGGCGCCTTTTCCGTGCCCCGCGCGGGGGGGCCTTTGCGGGACCTTACCTTGCAGTGCGATGTATAGTGGTCCTATGCAATCGGGGATGGACACGCGGATCGGGAAGGACCTTGTGGCGGCCTCGGCCATGCCCCTCGTGCTGGCCATCCTCAACGAGGGCGAGACGTATGGATACGCGATCCTCAAGCGCATCCAGGAACTCTCGGGCGGGGCGATGGAGTGGACGGATGGCATGCTCTACCCGCTGCTGCACCGGCTCGATCGGCTCGGGCTCGTGGAGGCTCGGTGGGATTCGCACGAGAGCGGCCGGAAGCGCCGGTACTACCGCATTACGGCGGCAGGCGCGGCGGCGCTTCGGGAGCAACGGCGGCAATGGGATGTCGTCTCGGGGACGCTGCGTAACGCGTGGCACTCGTTCGAGGCGGCGAGCGCGCCGCTGACACCGGCGGTGGTGTGATGGCGATGGAGCAAGCGAGCGACCCGGGGGTGGAAGCGCGAATCGGGGAATGGCGAGCGTACCTGCTGCGGCGGCGGACACTCGAGCAGGCCGACATCGAGGAGCTGGAGGACCACTTGCGCAGCGAGATGTCCGGGCTGGGGGCCGCGGGCCTGAACGCCGAGGAGTCGTTCCTGGTCGCGATCCGGCGCATGGGCGGGGTGCACGAGCTGTCACGGGAGTTTGCGCGGGAACGTTCAAGCCGTCTCTGGAAACAGCTGATGCTGGGGGGCGAAGGTGCCCGCGAACAGGAGGCCGCCGACTACCGGGGCATCGCCACGACGGTGGGAATCGCGGCCGCGGCGGCGCTGGCGTTCAAGGCCCCGGCGCTGTTCGGCGTCAACCCCTTCGGTAACGCGGGAACTGAAGCGGACGCATCGTTCTACGCCCGTAACGCGTCGCTGCTGGCGCTGCCGTTCCTGGTGGGATTCTTCGCCTGGCGGCGGGCTCTGGGGGCGCACACTGTGGCGGCCTTGCTCTCGCCGTTCGCGGTCGGCGCTGCGGTGGTGAACGCTTTCCCGTTCGAGCAAGGGGGCGACACGGAGGCTCTCACGGCCATCCACCTCCCCATCCTGCTGTGGCTGGTTGCGGGGGCAGGTTACCTCGGGGGCGAGTGGCGAAGGGGCGCGCCGCGGATGGACTTCGTGCGTTTCACGGGGGAGTGGTTCATCTACTACGCCCTGATCGCGTTCGGCGGCGGCGTGCTCTGCGGGGTGACGATCGGGATGTTCCAGGCCATCGACCTGGATGCGGCGCCCGTGGTCGCGGCGTGGGTGCTGCCGTGCGGAGCGGTGGGCGCCGTGATTGTCGTGGCGTGGCTGGTCGAGGCGAAGCAGAGCGTCATCGAGAACATGGCGCCCGTGCTCACGGCGGTGTTCACGCCGCTCTTCGCGCTGATGCTGGTGGCGGCCATCGTGGGCATGGCCGTGAGCGGCAACCTCATCGATGCCGGGCGGGACGTGCTGATCCTGCTCGATGTCCTGCTCGTGGTGGTGCTGGGGCTGGTGCTCTACGCGATCTCGGCGCGCGACCCCGAGGCGCGGCCGGGTCTGATGGATGGCACGCAGCTCGTTCTGGTGGTGAGCGCGCTGATTATCGACGTGCTGGCCCTGGCGGCGATTGCCTGGCGCATCTCGGAGTTCGGGTGGACGCCGAACCGTACTGCCGGGCTCGGCCTGAACGTGCTGCTGCTGGCGAACCTGGCGTGGACGGCGTGGCTGCTCGCCGGCTTCTGGCGCGGGCGCCGCACGTTTGCGGAGCTAGAGCGGTGGCAGACGGGCTACATCCCCTTGTATGGCGCGTGGGCGGCGGCGGTCGTGATGATTTTCCCGCTGGCCTTTTCGTTTCGCTGACGGGCCGACCCCGGGGCGGTTCGCCCGGGTCAGGGTTCCGACCGACGCCCCCCGGCTGACGGAAGGATGGCCGTCCCCGCGCGCGGGCGGCGCCGGGCACGGTGGATAGCGGCAGGGGGACGTATGTACTGGCTGTTCGTGGTGGGGGCCGAGTGGTTCATCAGCCGGGCGGGGCGGCCGGAGGCGGGACGAACGACCGGGACGAGCATAACGCGGGAAGAGCTGCTGGTGCGGATGCGACGGATAGCGCCAGCGGACCGCTTCGTGGTGATCGAAGAAGAGTAACGCCAGACTACGCGGGATCAGGCCGGGGCGGCGGCCGCGAGGAAGTGGCAGTGCGGAGCGCCGGCGATGCGCGACACCACCAACTCCAGCTCAAACCCCGGGAGTGAGTGCTCGAGGGCGCGCCGTTCGTATTCGCAGGTGAGCGGGAACGCGCGAGCGAGGGCGAGCATCGGGCAGTGGGCGACACGGAAGGCGGCGCCGGCATCGGCGGGCTCGATGGGGAGGACGTACATGCCGCGGGCGCGGGCCCGGCGGGCGACGTGCGCCAGCCGGCCGGGAAGGTCGTCCGGCGCGCCAGCGTGGTCGCTGGTAACGGCTTCGGCGATGCGTCCCTCGAGCCATTCTTCGACGAGACCGGGCGCCCGGTCCCGGATGTACTGGATGAGGCTGGCGAGGTCCTGTGCGGCGGCATCGGGGAAGAGCCCTTCGCCCTTCAAGGACACGCGGTACACGAGGCGGTCACGGCCAGGGCGGCCCTGACGATCGGCGGCCGCTTCGACATAGCCTGCGGAGAGGAGGGTGGCGAGCTGCTGGCGGACGCCGGACTCGGTCATGGCCAGGTGGGTCGCGAGGCGCGAGACGTCGCCTTCGCCTTCAAGCTTGATCGCTTCGAGGACGCGCAACTGCGAGGGCGAAGGGAGATTCGGTACCTGGAACACTGACCCCCGCAGCCGGCGAACGTTCCGTGCGGGCACACTCTAGCGGCGACGTACGGCGATGAAACAGCGGGAAGTGTGGATCGGATGAATTACCGGAAATACACGTGTAATATATGTGCTGAAAAGCCAGTCCGAGGCTGTCGACGGTGGTGGTTCAGCGAATAGCCGCGGAACGTGCGCGATCGATGGCGGACTCGGCGGCCGCTTCGGGGCTTGAGCCCGCGCCGGTGGCGATCACGCGGCCCGCGTCCGTGACGGTGGCGGTCCAGACGCCGCTGCAGTTGTTGAGCAGGGACTCGGCGACCATGCGAACGCCCTGGATTTCGACGACGCGCGTGTGGGTTTGCACCGTGGCACCTCCGTTGCGGCCATCGTAGCAGGGCGCGGGCGGTGCGGGCGCATACCGGCGCGCGCGGCGAATGGCGGATGGGGCAGAATGGCGCCGCGCGCCTTCAGGGCGCCCCGGAGGTGACGCATGCGGCTCGGACTCACGCTTCCCATGACGACGGCCGAGGGCGGACCGCTCACGGGCGAGAGCTTCGTCACCAGCGTACGGGCGATCGAGGCCGCCGCGTTCGATAGCCTCTGGGCCTTCGACGCGATCGGGCGGGGATTCATCCTGCCGGACCCGCTCGTGGCGCTGACCGTGGCGGCGAATGTGACGGAACGGATCGAGGCCGGAACGTGCATCCTGCAGGTCCCGTTGCGGCGGCCGGTGGAACTCGCGCATCGCGTGCTCACGGCGCAGCTGCTCTCGCACGGGCGCCTGGTGCTCGGCGTGGGCGCGGGTTCGACGGTGGATGACTTCGCCGCGGTGGGCGTGGATTACGATTCGCGGCTACGGGTCTTCCGGGAGTCGCTGGAGACGATGCGAGCGCTGTGGCGGGGCGAGGTCGTGGGGGCCGCGAACCTGGCGCCATGGCCCGGGACCATCGGCGGGCCGCCAGTGCTCATCGGGAGCTGGAGCGGGTCGCGCTGGCTGGCACGAGCAGCGACTGAGTACGACGGCTGGATCGCATCGGGGGCGAAAACGAGCCTTGCGACATTGGCGGCCGGCATCGCGCGGTTTCGCGAGCTGGGCGGCGGACGGGCGCTGGTGACGAACATCGTGGTCGACCTGGGGCGCGCGGACGAGCCGATGCCGGCGGATGGGCCGTTCCACCTGCGCTGCACGCCCGCGGAGGCACGCCGCCGGCTGGAGATCATCGCGTCGCTTGGTTTCGATGACGCGGTGCTGGTGTCGAGGCGGGTCGATGAGGGGTCGCTGCGGGCGATACGGGCGCTCGTGTCCTGAGGGACCCGTTCCCGGGCCGCAATCCCGCGGCCACGTGCCCGAACGGTGGATGTGGCGACGGGCGCCACGCGCGAGGCTGGGGCGGGAGGTAGACGGCGATGGCGGCGATTCCAGCGGATGTCCGGGCGGTGATCGAGTCGGGACGGCTCGCGCACATGGTGACGGTGAATCGCGATGGCAGCCCGCAGGTCACGTGCGTGTGGGTGGGCATCGAAGGCGACGAGATCGGGCGGGGCACCTGGCGGAGCAGCAGGAAATCCGCAACCTGCGGCGGGACTCGCGCTCGGTGCTCTCGATCGAGACGGACGGGATGAACCCGATCGGGCTGCAGGAGTACCTGGTGGTCCATGGCCGGGTGCGAATCGTGGAAGGCGGCGCGCCGGAACTGCTGCAGCGGCTGGCGCACCGGTATCTCGGGCAGGAGGTCTCGTTCCCCCCGATGGAGAACCCGCCCGCGGGGTACGTCACGCATTTCGTGCCGG
>JAYRRO010000031.1:0-10372 GCA_041910095.1 Dehalococcoidia bacterium | reverse complement strand
CGAGCGCGGCAGGGGACCCACCGGCGAGCTCCGCGGCGAGGTCGATGGTATCGGGCCGTGGGAGGACACGGAGGGCGACGCTGGTGATGACGCCGAGCGTGCCGAAGGAGCCGCACCAGAGCCGCATCATGTCGTAGCCGGTGACGTTCTTGACGACGCGTCCGCCTGCCCGGACGAGCTCGCCATCGGCGCGGAGGATGGTCATGCCGATGACGGCGTCGCGGGGGAGGCCGTAGCGGGTGCGAAGGGGGCCGCCTGCGCCCGCGGCGACGACACCGCCTATGGTGGCGGAGGGCGCGAGCGGCGGATCGAGCGGGAGGAATTGGCCCGAGGGCCGGAGGGCCGCGTCGATCTCGGCGAGGGTCATGGCGGCGGGGGCGACAAGCGTGAGGTCGTCGGCCTGGTGGTCGAGACCGCCGCGGAGCGCGTGACGCAGGTCGAGGAGAGCGAAGGGGCGGGCGGGTGCGTCGCCGAGGTCCAGCGCGGTGCGGCCGCCGGATGGGACGAGCGTGAGCCGGTCGGGCGCCGCGACGAGCGCGCGAAGTTCGTCCAGGGATCCCGGGACGAGCACGGCCTCGGGTGCGTGGCCGGAGACGAGGAGGAAGTCTCGCTCAGACATAGGCATCGGGCCCGGCGGCACGGAGGGCCTGCTCCTGGTGGGCCATTTCGCCGCAGCCGGTGCCGGCGGGCAGGAGCTTGCAGGGATTGAAGTCGCCCTCGTTGCCGAAGACGGCGCGGATGCGTCCCATGTGCTCGAGGTCGGTTTCGGAATAGAGCCAGGACATGAAGCGCTGTTTTTCGAACCCGATGCCGTGTTCGCCGCTGAGGGAACCGCCGGCCTCGACGCAAGCGCGCATGATCTCGGCGCCAGCGGCGAGGACGCGGTCTTTCGCGCCCGGCACGCGCTCATCGAAGAGGATGAGGGGATGGAGGTTGCCGTCGCCGGCGTGGAAGACGTTGGCGCACTGGAGGCCGTGGGCATCGCTGATGGCGGAGACGCTCGCCATCACGTCGACGAGCTTCGAGCGGGGGACCACGCCATCGAGGATGTAGTAATTGGGTGCGATCCAGCCGAGCGCGCCGATGGCGCCCTTGCGCCCCTTCCAGAGAAGCTCGCGTTCGCCGGCCGAGCGGGCCTCGCGGACTTCGGTGGCACCGCGTTCGAGGCATTCCGCGCGGGCGCGGGAGGCCTGCGGACCGACAACCTCGGGGAGGCCATCGAGCTCGAGGAGGAGGACGGCGCCGGCATCGGCGGGGTAGCCGCAACGGAGGCCCGCCTCGGCGGCCTGGAGAGTGAGGCGGTCCATCATCTCCATGGCGGCGGGAATCATGCCGGCGGCGATGATGGCGGACACCGTGGCGCTGGCCTCCTGCACGGTATCGAAGATGGCGAGCAAGGTGACCACGCTCGCGGGCAGGGGCAGGAGACGGCACACGACTTTGGTGACGATGCCCAGGGTGCCCTCGCTGCCGATGAAGGCGCCGCGGAGGTCGTAGCCGAAGGCATCGGGGACACGGCCGCCGAGCCAGGTGATGTCGCCCGCCGCGGTGACGACTTCGAGGCCGACGACGTGATTCTGGGTAACGCCGAGGGCAAGGCAGTGCGGGCCGCCCGCGTTTTCGGCCACATTGCCGCCGATGGTGCAGGCCTTCTGGCTGCTGGGGTCGGGAGCATAGAAGAGGCCGTGAACGGCGGCCGCCTCGGAGAGCTGGATGTTCGGAAGTCCGGGTTCGACAACGGCGATACGGTTCACGGGGTCGATTTCGAGGATCCGCCGCATGCGGCTCGTGCCGATGACGACGCCGCGGCGCGTCGGGACGGAGCCGCCCGAGAGGCCGGTGCCGGCGCCGCGCGGGGTGACGGGCATGCCGAGTTCGTTGCAGAGACGAACAACGGCGGCGGTTTCGGAGGCATCCGCCGGGAAGACGACCGCATAGGGCTGCCTGCGCTCGATCGTGCCGTCGTATTCGTAGACGAGGAGGTCCTCGCGGCGCCAGACAACGTTGGGGGCGCCGCAGATAGCGGCGAGGCGGGCGACGAGCTGGCGGCGGGTGGTCACTCGCCTGGCTCCGCGCGGCAGTCACGGCAGAGGCCGAAAATCGCGAAGTGATGGAGGTCGGGTTCGAAGCCGAACTCCGTATCGATGCGGGCGCTCAGACAGGCCAGGTAGGAGTGATCGAGGAGTTGGACTTCACCGCAGCTGGAGCAGATGAGGTGGTGGTGCGGCTCTTCGGGGGCCCATTCGAAGAGCACGTCGCCGGCGCCCATGTCGGTGGCGGTGGCGAGCTTCATGCGCTTGAGGACGTCGAGGGTGCGGTAGACGGTGCTGACATCGACGAAGGGATAGACGTCCCGGACCTGGGCGGCGATCTGGGCGGCGCTGAGGTGGCCCTGCGCATGGCGGAGGACGCGCACGATCATGAGCCGCTGGGGCGTCATCTTATGTCCAGCGCGCCGGAGCAGGCCGGCGGTTTCGTCCTCGCAGCTCATGCGGGTACAAGTCTACACGCCCGTCCCTCGACGGGGCGCGTCAGGACGTGTCGTGGCCGCGGTCCTCAAGTACCTCTTCGACGTCGTCTGTCGCGTCCTCGAAGACGTCGCCGGCCTCTTCGGAGAGCTTCTGGAATTCGCCGCGGAGGCGATGGAGGTCTTCGTCGGAGAGGTCCTCGAGGTGGACGAGCGTGGTCCGGGCGCCCTGGGTGCCGCGGAGGAGCTCGTCGAGCTTGAGGTTCATGGCGAGCGTGTCGCGGTTCTGGGTGTTCTGAACGAGGAAGACCATGAGAAAGGTGACGATGGTCGTGCCAGTGTTGATGACGAGCTGCCAGTTCGAGGAGAACTGGAACAAGGGCCCGAGGGCCGCCCACACCACGACCACCATGACGGCCGCGACGAAGGCCCAGGGGCTACCGAGCCATTCGGAAGCGACGAGGGCGAAGCGGCGGAAGAGCGCCGCGCCCCCGCCGCCCCGGGCTGAGGCTGACGGTTCATCGGCGGTGCTGCGCAGGACGTGGATGCGCTCGCCGAACTCGCGAAGGGTCAATGCCGGTGACCGCGGAACTGGAACCCGCCCATGACGAGGCTGGCGAGCAGGGCCACAAGCGCGACGACCAGGAAGGCCTTGGCGACGTAGAACCCGAGGCCGCCAAAAAGGACGACGAGGAGCAGGAGAATGAGCAGCAGTGGCAACACCGGCGATACCTCCGGAGTGGATGGCTCGACGGTACGGCGAGCTGCGCGCCACGGTCCTTTCTTGTGCGCGCTTGTGGCTTGCGAGCGA
The DNA here is from genome assembly GCA_041910095.1 of Dehalococcoidia bacterium. Taxonomy (GTDB): domain Bacteria; phylum Chloroflexota; class Dehalococcoidia; order Tepidiformales; family Tepidiformaceae; genus Amarobacillus. The sequence continues at coordinate 7,094 of JAYRRO010000031.1, read as the reverse complement.
ATCGCAGGTGGCGCGCGCTAGCAGGTCCAGTGGCGAATGAGGCCATCGTGACCGGAGCAGGCGAGTTCCTGGCTGCCGAGCTGGGCGGCAACCATCATGCTGGCGAGGAGGATGACCAGCAGGACCGCGTAGCCGGCGCCCGCGCTTCGCAACCAGCGACCGAGCCCGAAGCCAGCGACGAGCGCCGCCGCGAGAACGCCCAGATGGAGCCAAAGGTAGACGAGGTCGCGTTCATCGCGCGTGTAGTGGCCGTGGGGGTCCGAGTATTCGATGACGAAGCGCATTGCGCCGAGGTAGGCCGCGCTCAAGAGCACGACCAGGATGGCGGTCGCCAGCACGTGCGCCCATGGCGGACGGGAGGCGGTTCGCCCGGGATTCGCGTTGGCGGCCATCGCGCGCGATTGAAGCAGCGGCCGCGAGCGAGGGCAAGGGGCGCGGGCATCACCGATACCGCGGCCACATTCAAGGGAGAAACCACATGGACCTCGGACTGCGGGGAAGGCGGGCAATCGTGACGGGCGCGAGCCGGGGTATCGGGCGGGCGTGTGCGCTGGAGCTGGCGCGCGAAGGGGCGGATGTCTGCCTGGTCGCCCGGGACCGTGCGTTGCTGGACGCGGTCGCGCTCGAAGCAGCGGCACACGGGGTGAAGGTGACGGCGGTGTCCGCGGACCTCGCGACCGAGGCGGGGTGCACGGCGGCGGCCACCGAGGCGGTTCGCGCACTGGGCGGCATCGATATCCTCATCAACTGCGCGGGGGCGGCGCGGATGGGCGGCGTGCTGGATCTGCCGGTCGAGGTTGTCGACGAGGCGTTGCGGCTGAAACTGTACGGCTACCTGCGAATGGCCCAGCTGGCCGCGCCGCACATGCGCGCCGCCGGGTGGGGCCGCATCGTGAACATCGCGGGTGGGGCGGGGACGAGCCCGACCGCCGGGAACATGCCGACGAGCCTGGCGAACATCGGGGTCCTGAATGTCACGCGGGCCCTGAGCGACGCCCTCGCGCCGCACGGGGTGCTGGTGAATACCATCTGCCCGGGGATCACGAATACGGACCGTGCGCGGGACCTCGCGCGGGGGCGGGCAGCGCGCGAGGGGCGGGACATCGAGGAGGTGGTCGCGGAGAACGGGCGAGCGGTGCCGGCGGGGCGCATCGCGGAGCCGGAGGAAGTCGCCCGGGTGGCGGCATTCCTCGCTTCGGAGGCGTGCAGCTACGTGTTTGCGAGCGCCATCTACATGGATGGCGGTGCGCGGCGATCCACGCCGTGACCTAGATGGGCAGCGGCGGTTGTGACTCCCCGGGCGAGTCGTGACCGGGAAGGGGATTGCGGCGTTTTCGGCCGGTCTCGGGTGGCAGGATCACGTACGTCCCATTTCCGACGCCGATGACGACGCCATCCGGGTCGAACAGCTCGACAGCACAATGGCTGAGGGTCCGTCCGCGGCGGAGCACGCGCGCACGGGCGCGAATGGTCGATCCCTCAAGGGGCCGCAGCCAGCGGAACTCGGATTGCGCGGTGATGACGCGTTCATCGGGGCGGGCGAGGGTGCCGAGCGCGCCCCCCATGGCGGAGTCGGCGAGGAAAAGCCAGGCGCCGCCGTGGACGATGCCGTAGAGGTTGAGGGTGCGGGGGGAGACGTCGAAGGTGATCTCGGCCCAGCCCTCGCCGGCGGCGGTGAAGCGATAGCCGAGGTCGCGAAAGAGCGGCACGGCCTCCATCGCGAGCAGCGCAGGGAACTGATCGACGCTCTCGGGCACGCCAACCCCGCTTTCGGGCGGGATTCTACAGAGTCGGCGCGGGGACGTGAGGGTGCTTGAGTTCGCGGCCGAGGGCGGCCCGGGCGGCGTGGTACCCACACATCCCATGGACGCCGCCGCCCGGGGGTGTCGAGGACGAACAGAGGTACACACCCGGGATGGCGGTGCGATAGGGATTGAAGCGCGGCACGGGGCGAAAGAGGAGCTGGAGGCCGTTGGAGGCGCCCCCGCCGATGTCGCCTCCGATGTCATTCGGGTTGTAGCGCTCGTAGTCGGGCGCGCCCATCACGGCCCGAGCAAGGACCAGGTCGCGCCAACCGGGGGCAAAGCGGTCGATCTGGCGCTCGATTCGTTCAGTCATGTCGACAGTCGATCCGTTGGGGACGTGGCAATAAGCCCAGAGGGTGTGCTGGCCGGCGGGGGCGCGCGACGGATCCGGGATGCTCTGCTGGGCCGTGAGGACGAGTGGGCGCTCGGGGTGGCGGCCGCGGCCGACCTCATGCTCGGCGGCGGCAATCTCCTCGACGGTGCCGCCCACGTGCACGGTACCGGCACGGCGGGCAGCTTCGTTCGTCCAGGGCACAGCCCCGGAGAGCGCGTAATCGACCTTGAAGACGCCGGGGCCGTAGCGGAAGCCCTCGAGCTGGCGGCGGTAGAGGCCGCGAAGGCGATCGCCTGCGATGGCGAGGAGTTGGCGCGGAGTGACGTCGAGGAGATAGGCGCGGGCAGGTGGGAGGTCGGCCAGCGAGCGGACTTCGCGGCCGCACTCGATGGTGCCGCCGTGGGAGCGAAGACAGGCGGCGAGGGCATCGACGATCGCCTGGGAGCCACCCTTCGCCACGGGCCAGCCTGCGGCGTGCCCGGACGCGGCGAGCACGAGGCCGAATGAGGCCGTCTGAAAGGAATCGAGCGGGACCATCGCGTGGGCGCACTGGCCGGCGAAGAGCGCGCGCGCTTCATCGGTCTGGAAGCGGCGGGCGACCCGGGTGGCGGGCTGCATGGCCGCGAGGCCGAAGCGCGCCATGGCCAGCGGGTGCCGGGGCAGGCGGAGGATGGGGCCAAGGATATCGGGAACGAGCCCGGGCCAGTGGCGGGCGAGGGGGGCCATGAGCTCCCGGTAGGCGTCCGCATCGGCGCCCAGGCCGCGGGCGGTTTCCTCGAGGCTGGCGACCATGATGCCGGCACGGCCCCCTTCGAGCGGGTGTGCGAGCAGGACCTCGGGGTGGGCCCATTCGAGCCCGAAACGGCCCAGCCCAAACGCGCGAAACGCCGGAGAGGCGGCGCCGAGAGGGTGAATCGCGGAGCAGACGTCGTGGCGGAAGCCGGGAAGCGTGAGAGCGTCCGTGCGGGAGCCGCCGCCGATGCGGTCCTTCGCCTCCAAGACGAGGACGGAACGGCCCGTGCGCGCGATGGTAACGGCGGCGGAGAGGCCGTTCGGGCCGCTGCCCACGACGATGGCATCCCAGTGTGGCGAAGCGGTCACCAGTTCCGTCCCGGCCCGCGAAGAAGGCGGCCGATGGCGCCTTCCAGGCGGGCGAAGGTGGTTCGCAGGCCGGCGTTGTCGCGGATATTGCCAGCGTTGCGCCAGGTGAGACGGCGGCTCACGCGGCGGCGGCGCGTGCGCACGGGCGCGCTTTCGCCGAAACGGGCGGAGAGTGCGCTGAGCGTGCGCTGCCAGAAGCGGTCCTCGCCGCGATTGCCGCCGAGCCAAAGGCCGACCTGGTAGAGCGGATCGCTCGGGCGGATGCGCATCTCGATCCGCGCCTCGGTGCCGGGGTCGGCCTTCACGGTGAGAAAGCGAATCCAGCCGGCGAACATGTGGCCCGCCGGGGTGCGCAGGGTGAAGCTTGTGGGGCCGGCATCATCGACGGCGACGCCGGTGGACACCGCACCGCCGGCGGGCCCTTCAAGTTCGACGCCGGCGAGTTCTCCCGGCCGGAGGCCGCGCGCGGGCGAAGTGAAGCGGGAGCCTTCGGGCCAGAAGCTGCCGAACTCGGCCTTCCAGGTCCGCATCACTTCGGCGGGACTGGGCTGCGCGCGGAGGTGCACGGAGAAGCGCTTGTCCCAGGTCTCGCCGAACCCATCGTCCAGGGACTGGATCCGGCGACCGGCAACGTTCGAGGCCCCTGGCGGGTCGTGGCGGAAGAGGCGGCCGGGTGGCGACGCGCCGGGGGCCGGTTCGGGCTCCATGGAGGGCATTGTCGCGCGCGGCGGCGGGCACAGGCGTTTCAGCGCTCTCGCAACCGGTGCGCCTCGCCGGGTGTGGTCAGTCGAGGGCGGCGCGAAGGGCGGCGGCGGCGGCGCGGACGCGCACGGGCGCGGTGCCGCCGGGAATATCGCGCGCGGCGAGGGCCGCATCGACATCGAGTGCGAGGATATCGCGGCCGAAGAGCGAGCTCGCGGCGGCGTAGACCTCGAAAGGGAGGGCGTTGAGTTCGCAGCCGCGTTCCTCGCAGGCGCGGACGAGCCCGCCAACGACTTCGTGGGCCTGGCGGAATGGCATGCCGTTCTTCACCAGGTAATCCGCGACGTCGGTCGCGAGGGAGAAGTTCTCGCCGGCGGCCTGGCGCATCCTCGGGAGCTGAAAGGCGAGCGCGGGCACCATGGCGGCGAAGATGCGGAGGGTGGGCAGCACGACGGCGGCAGCGTTAAGTACTGTCGCCTTGTCTTCCTGGAGGTCGCGGTTGTAGGCGAGGGGCTGGCCTTTGAGGTTCACCAGCATGTTCATGAGCTCGCCATAGACGCGCCCGGTGCGGCCGCGAGCGAGCTCGGCCACGTCGGCATTCTTCTTCTGGGGCATCATGCTTGAGCCGGTGGCAAAGGCATCGGGAAGCTTCACGAAGGCGAACTCGGCGCTCGCCCAGAGCACGACCTCCTCGGCGAGGCGCGAGATGTGCATCTGGGTGATGGCGCAGGCGGCCAGAAACTCGGCGATGAAGTCGCGGTCGGCGGTGGCATCGAGGCTGTTGCGGGAGACGCCATCGAAGGCGAGTTCGCGGGCAACCATTTCGCGGTCGAGAGGGTAGGGGGAACCGGCGAGGGCCCCGGAACCGAGGGGCAGGATGTTCAGGCGGCGGCGGCAATCGGCGAAGCGGGCGCGGTCGCGCAGCAGCATCTCGCCATAGGCCAGGAGGTGGTGGCCGAGGGTGACGGGCTGGGCGCGCTGGACGTGGGTATAGCCGGGCATGGGGTCGGCGGCGTGGCGCTCGCCGAGGTCCGCGAGGACCGCGATGAGGTCTCCCGAGGCATCGATCGCTTCGTCGCAGTACTGGCGAACGAGCATGCGGTTGAGCAGCGACACCTGGTCGTTGCGGGAGCGCGCGGTATGGAGGCGTCCTGCGGCATCGCCGATCTTTTCGCGGAGGAGGGCCTCGACATGAGTGTGGATGTCCTCGAGCTCGGGACGCCAGGTGACCTTTTGCGCGCGAAAGTCGGCCAGTACCTTGGCGAGGCCGGCGACAATGGCATCGGCGTCCTCGGCGGGGATGATGCCGGCCTTGCCGAGCATGCGCGCGTGGGCGACGGAGCCGGCGATGTCGTGCTCGTAGAGGTCGCGGTCGACGCCGGCGGTGTAGTCACGGGTGAGTTCGTCCATGCCGCCTCGGAAGCGGCCGCCCCAGGTGCGTTGCGGGCTGGTCATGTGGCGGCCTCCTGGAGGTCGGGCTCGGCGAGCAGTTCGCAGAGTTCCGTGAAGATGTAATCGGGGAGCACGCCGTCGGCATCGGGTGGGCTTTTGCGCCAGGCGGCGGCGATGCCCATGCGCTGGGCCCCGGCCACATCCTCGGCGAGGGAGTTCCCGACCATGAGCGTCTCGGCGGGCTGCACGCGGAGCCGTTCGAGGGCGAACTCGAAGATCGCGGGGTGGGGCTTGAGGAATCCGACCTCGACGGAGACGGCCTCGACGTCCCAGCCGATATCGAGGCCGGCATCGCGAAGGTCGGCGCGGAAGCGTTCGCCCCCGAAGGCGCGGTTGGTCACGGCGCCGAGGAGGAAGCCACGTTTGCGGAGGGCGAGGAGGACATCCCGGGCATCCTCGAACGGAGCCTTGCCGCCTTCGATACCCGAGATGTAGGTGGACTCGAGGAGCCAGCCGGCCTGGTCTCGCGAGAGTTCGAGCCCGATGGCGTGGAGCGCGGCGCGGGAGACCTCGCCGTAGTCTGGTTCTATCAGGTCGGTGGCGCGGGCGCGGCGCATGGCGTCCTCCATGGCGGTCCATGCGGTGCGGGCGACGGTCGCGGGGTCTTCGTGCTGGATGGCGAGGGCGGAAAGCGCTGCGGCGGCGCGTTCGGCGGCAAGGCGGCGGAACTCGGCGGGCGGTGGAGCCGACCGGGAGTGCCAGAGGGTGTCGCCGATATCGAAGAGGATTGCGCGAAACGGCATGGCAATCGGCGAGGGACGGGGGCGCCAGGTGGCCGGCCGGTCCGGTCGCGAAGGGCAATGATCGCACGGGGCCGATATGCGGACAACCGCGAAGGGGAGCGGGTAGAAACCCGTAGCGAACGAACGACTCGCGGCTGAAACAATCCGAAGACACCGTGGCCCTACAATGGGAGGCAGCATGCGACTTCGCGCCACCAGGACGCTCCTCGTCGAGCCCGCCCTTCCGCCCGCGCTGGAGGCCTTGCGCCGCCTCGCGCATAACCTGCATTGGACGTGGCACACCGATGCCGCGCAGCTCTTCGAACGCATGGGCCGGGACCGCTGGGAGGCCAGCGGACACAACCCGGTGCGGATGCTTCAGATGGCAACGCAGCCCGAGCTGGCGGGGCTGGCGGAGGACGACGGTTTCCTCCTCCACCTGAACCGGGTGACGGACGCGTTCGACGCGTACATGGCGCGGACGCCGCAGGTGACCATCCCGGGGGCGGGCGACCGTGGCGTGGTGGCGTACTTCTCGCTGGAGTTCGCGCTGACGGAGAGCCTGCCAAACTATTCGGGTGGGCTGGGCGTGCTGGCGGGGGACCACTTGAAGTCGGCGAGTGACCTCGGATTGCCGTTGGTGGGCGTTGGGCTGCTGTACCGGGAGGGGTACTTCCAGCAGGCGCTCGCGCCGGACGGCTGGCAGCGCGAGGAGTACACGGAGATCGACATCGCGAGCCAGCCGGTGCATCCCGTGAACGACGAAGACGGGGCCCATGTGACGGTGGCGATCCCGTTCGATGGGCGCGACGTGGTGGCGGCGGTGTGGCGCATCGATGTGGGGCGAACGCCGCTCTACGTGCTCGATACGGATGTGGAGGCGAACTCGCCGATCGACCGGAAGATCACGTCGCGGCTGTACGGCGGAGACATCGAGACGCGGATCCAGCAGGAGATGATCCTGGGGATCGGCGGGGT
>JAYRRO010000030.1:0-39580 GCA_041910095.1 Dehalococcoidia bacterium | reverse complement strand
TAGCGGCATTGGCGGCCAGGTCGACTTCATCCGCGGCGCCGCCCAGAGCGAAGGCGGCATCCCCGTCATCGCCCTGCCCTCGACCGCGAAAGGCGGCACTGTCAGCCGCATCGCCCCCGAGCTTCCCACCGGCGGCGGCGTCGTCACCACTCGCGGCGATGTGCACTGGGTGGTGACCGAATTCGGCGCCCGCAACCTGCACGGCCGCACCATCCGCGAACGGGCCCGCATGCTCATCGAGATCGCCCACCCGCGCTTCCAGGCCGAGCTCGAAGAAGCCGCCGACCAGCTCGGCTACCTCGGGCGGCGCTTCGTCAGCTGACCTTCAGCTCGATGATCGTGTTCATCCCGCCCGGCTGGTAGCACTTGACCTTATACGTCCCCGCCTCGCCCGGCGCCGTGTACTTCACGTTTCGCGTGCGCTTCTCCGGGATAATCGTCTCCTCTAGCTTCGTCCCGTCGATCCCCTCGACCTCCTTCGCCTTGTCGGAGTCGTTCTTCACCTCGAAGGTGACCTTCTCCTTCAGCGCGAGGTCGATGGACGCCGGCGTGCACGCCTGGTCCGTCTGCGTGATGGCGATGACCCGGCGTTCGCCACCGTCTTCCGAACCGCCGCAGGCGGCCAGCGTGAGCGAAGCGAGCGCGAGCGCACCCGCCAGGGCGATGAAGCGAATCATGACTGTCTCCCCGGTTGGCGAGGCGGCTGAAGCCGCGTCAGGAGGCGTTCGTGGCCGGCGCGACCGGCACCCGGCTGGCGGGCCGCCGCACCGGCAGCCACAGGTAGGCCGCGCTCGCCGTCAGCAGGTAGCCCCAGTACAGGACGATTTGCAGCATCGCCGGCGCCGAGTCATAGCCCACGAGCGTGTTGAGGAACTTCCCCAGGTCCGATGTCATGGAAACCAGGTTCTCCGTGTCCCACGGGCGCGTCCCCAGGTTGCCGATCAGCGCCGCCTCGTACAGCTTCGTCACCGAATTCGCGAGCAGCCCCGCCGCCAGCACGATGAGCACGATCGCCGAAACCTGGAAGAAGGCGCGCATCGGGAACCAGCGCGACCCCTGGTACATTCCCACGCCCACCACCGCCGCCACGGCAAAGCCCAGCAGGCCGCCGAGCACGTACTCCGTGCCGCTTGCACCGGTCGAGCTCCCCGCGAACAGGAACAGCGTCGTCTCCAGCCCCTCGCGCCCCACGGACGTCGCCGCCAGCAGCACCAGCGCCGTCACCGAACCACCGCCAAGCGCGCTATCGATGCGCGCCCGCAGGTCGGCCGAGATCCCCGCTGCCTGCCGCTTCATCCAGAACGCCATGCCCGTCAGCACGATGACCGCGAAGATCATCGCGAAGCCTTCGAAGCCCTCGACGATGCGCTTGTCGAGCTCCTTCGAAGCGACCTCGAGCCCGATTCCGATGGCCAGGCAGATCGCCGCCGCCACGCCAACGCCTGTCCAGATCGCCCGGAAGTGCTGCTTCTGCCCGATCGACCGGAGATACCCCAGCAGGATCGCGATGACGAGGGCCATCTCGATGCCCTCGCGGAGTGTGACAAGGAAGGAAAACGCCATACGGACCGCCTGGAAGTGAGTCTCGCGGGAATTAGTCTCGCCTAATCTTCTGTGCTGCGCAACCTGTATTCCTCGATTAGGCATACCTACCAAAAGAAATCGGTCAAACGTTGCCTTGCCATATCGTTGGGCGAAAGGGCCAAACGGCCCGTCCCTGCCGGGACCTTCGCTCCCACTGGCTCCCACGACGTGCCTGGACGTGGCTTGCAATACTGTATCGATGGCCCCTCCCGGCGCTTCGGAACGACCGCCACACGCTCATCTCCCGTACGATGCCCCTACCGGCGCGCTCCCTCGCGCCGCTCACAACGACAGTTTCACCACCTCCAGGAGGTCGTTTCATTGAGCACGGAACCACTCGTTCTCGCCGTGGACGACGAAGCCGGCATCCTGCGCCTCATGAAGCTCGAGCTCACTGCCCAGGGCTTCCGCGTCATGACCGCTTCGAACGGCGAGGAGGGCCTCCGCATCGTCGAGGAGCGCCGCCCCGATGTCGTGCTGCTCGATGTCGTGATGCCCGAGATCACCGGCCTCGAAGTCATGCGCCGCATCCGCGAACGCACCAACACCCCCATCATCCTCGTCACCGCCAAGGACAAGGACGCCGACAAGGTCCGCGGCCTCGAACTCGGCGCCGACGACTACATCGTCAAACCGTTCAGCCTCGAAGAGCTCGGCGCCCGCATCCGCGCCGTCCTCCGCCGCACCAGTGGGCAGGACAGCGAACGCGTCGTCCGCGCCGGCGAAGTCGAGATCGACCTCACCCGCCGCCTGGTCAAGCGCAACGGTGAGCTTGTATCCGTCACCCGCACGGAGTGGTTGCTGCTCCAGCATCTCGCCTCGAACGCCGGCAAGGTCATCCTCAACGCCGAGTTGCTGAGCAAGGTTTGGGGTCCCGAGTACCGCGACGACCTCCAGTACCTCCGCGTCTGGGTCTCCCGCCTCCGCCACAAGCTCGAGCCCGAGCCGGGCAACCCCCAGATCATCAAGACCCTCCAGGGCATCGGCTACATGTTCGATGCCGAGCCCGTCGCCAGGCAGGCCGCGTCCGCGGGTGCCGCCTCTGATTAGACGGCGATGGACGAGGGGCGGAAGATGAGCGTATGAACTCGCCCGTCACGCCCTACGTCCTCGCCGGGCGCATCCTCTCCATCATCGGCATGGGCTTCACCTCGGCCGCCGCGATCCTGCTCGCCATCATCCCCTCGTGGTGGGCCGCCGTCGCCGCCGCCGCCTTCGTGCCCTTCTTCCTGCTCATCGTGGTCGTCGAAAAGTACTCCGCGCGGCACGGCCTCATCGGCCCCGAGCCGCCCCCCACCCTCGACCTCGAGTAGCCCGGTACCGCGGCCACGCCCGCGACCGCACGGCGAACCCCGCTCCGCTCGCCCAATCGTAGTGCGAAGGGAGCCGCGGCTAGCGGAATTCCGCCGCCAGCGAGAGCACGTTGTTCACATAATCGTGCGTCTCCCCGAAAATCCCGAACCGTTCGATGCTGCCCCAGCCCTGGTAATACGCCGCGAGCGCCAGCCGCACGTCCCCATTTGCGCTATTGAGCAGGTCCCGGAACACGGCCGCTCCCACGCGGGCATTGTCTCGTGCGTTGTACTGCCAGCCGTGCCCGCCATCGATCAGGAAGTCCACCGCCCACACCGCCGTCGAAGGCAGCAGCTGCATGATCCCCACCGCGCCCACGTCGCTCACGACGTGCTGTTGGAAGCCGCTCTCCTGCCAGGCGATCGCAAGCAGCACCGCCGGCTCGATGCCGAACTCATTCGCCGCCGCCACCACCGCCGCACGCGCCTCCGCGTGGCTCACCACCGATGCGGCCGGCCGCGTCGCCGCCGGGATGCTCAGCTCCTGCCCAACCTGGATGAGCGACGGGTTCTTGATCCCATTCACCGCCGCGATCGCCTCCGCCGTCGTCCCCAGCAGGTCCGCGATCCCCGAAAGGCTATCCCCCGGCCGCACCACGTAGCGGCGCAGCCCCGCGCCGCTCGCGGATGGCGCGCTCGCACCGCCGCCGCCCGCCGGGATCTGCAGGTCGATCCCCGCCACAATGTGGTCGGGGTCCTTCAGGCCGTTGAGTGCCACAATCGCCGCCGGGTCCACGCCATAGTGGTCCGCGATACCGGAGAGGCTCTCGCCCGGCCTCACAGTGTGCCAGCGGCCGTTCGCTGCCGGCGCCGATGCCGCGACCGCCGCCGCGGGCACGCGCAGCACCATCCCCGCGTAGATGCGGTCCGGGTCCTTGATGTTGTTCGCCTGCACGAGCGCCTCGGGCGTCACGCCCAGGTCGTCGGCAATCTGGCTAAGGGTCTCGCCCTTCGCCACCGTGTGCGTTGTGGCGGCCCCATGCGCGGCCAGCGGCCCGGCCGCCAGCGCGGCGAACAACGATGCGCCCACGGCCAGCACAAGCGCCGCCGCGTGACGCCGGGGGGTGGGTCGTGTGCGGGGGAGTACCACCGTCACCTCCGGCCATTGAGCAAGACGAGAGCATTATGTGTGCTCTTCTCGTGTGATGGAACCTCATTCCCGGATTACCGGTGTAACCGCACTGCAAAATCCGGGTAAGAACCGGGACGATTGCGTTGATTTTGCAACCCTCTTACACGCTTTGGGCTGTGGTTTGACATCCACCGGGTCGAATGGAAGGGCGGGCGGCGGACAAGCACAGCAGCCCACCAGGGGAACCCATTCATGACCTCCCGGCTTCGGCCCATGGGCTTCATCACTGGCTCACTGCTCGGCCTCGTCGCGCTTGCCGCGGCCTTCGTCACAGGCACAACCGACCACGCAAGCGCCCTCACCAACTGCACCGGCGGCACCATGGCCCTCGATGGCGAAGAGACCGCCTTCCTCGGCCTCATCAACGACTACCGCGCCCAGAACGGCCTCTCGCCGCTCACCATCTCCACGAACCTCAATCGCGCCTCCGCCTGGCTCAGCCAGGACATGGGCGCGAAGTCCTACTTCGCGCACACCGACTCTCTCGGCCGCTCGCCCTCGCAGCGCGCCACCGATTGCGGCTACCCGGGCGGCGCCGGTGAAAACATCGCAGCCGGCACCAACTGGGACAGCGCCGCCGAGGCCTTCGACGCCTGGCGTAACAGCGCCGGGCACAACGCCAACATGCTCAACGCGAGCTACAAGGTCATCGGCATCGCCCGCGAACAGGTCGCCGGCTCCCAGTACAACTGGTACTGGACCACCGACTTCGGCCTCGTGAACGACGGCACCGGTGGCGGCAGCGGGGGCGGCACCACGCCGACCGCGACCGCTACCCCCACCCGCACCGCCACACAGCCCCCCGCGACGGCCACCCCCGTCCAGAGCGCGAAGGCCGCCATCACCTCGCCCGCGAACGGCTCCACCCTTCCCGGCGCCTCGACGGGGTTCTCCTGGACGGCCGGGACTGGCGCCCTTGAATACTTCCTCTATGCCGGCACCACCCAGGGCTCGAACAACCTGTTCGGCGCCAGCACGGGCCTGAACCGCTCGGCCACCATCTCCAACCTCCCCACGAACGGGTCGACCGTGTGGGTCCGCCTCTGGACGCGCTTCGCGAACGGCTGGCAGTACAACGACTACCAGTACACCGCCGCCAACCTCGGCAGCGCCGCGGTCAAGGCTGCGATGACGCTCCCGCCATACGGCAGCACCATCTACGGCGGCTCCGCAACGTTCGCCTGGACGACCCCGGCCGGCGCCCAGGAGTACTTCCTCTACGTCGGGACCAGCCCCGGCGCCAACAACCTCTATGGCCGGTCCCAGGGCCTCAACACCGCCGTGACCCTCACCATCGCCGCCCGTGGGCCCATCTACGTCCGCCTTTGGACGCGCAGCGCCTCGGGCTGGCAGTACAACGACTACCAGTACACGGTCGCCTGAGCGGAGTCACGCGGCATCAGAAGACGGCGGAGGGTCACCCCTCCGCCGTTCTCGTGTGCCCGCCGGATGCCTTCTCCGCGTGCGCCACGACCGCGAACAGCGGGTCGCTCTTCCCCGGGTTCGGGCTGAGGTCGTAGGCCCGTACCTGCCCGAACGCCCCCGAAAGCCCGAAGTACAACCCGACGAGGTCGGCATGGCCGCGGTCGTCGAGCATCTGCCAGGCCGCCACCGCCTTCGTCGGGAAACAGCGGTTCGAATACGTCACCACGAACGGCCCGCCCGGCTGGAGCACGCGGCCCACCTCCGCGAATACCTCCGCCGGCCGCGTCAGGTACTGCACCGACACGGTCACGATCGCCGCCGCGAAGGTGTCATCCGGCCAGGGCAGGACGGGGTCTGCGTTCAGGTCGTGCACCACCCATTCGTCCAGTTGCGGGTTCGCCGCCAACTCCTCCGCGTTCATCCCCAGCCCCGCGACGCCCGCGTACACCGAGGCATCGGGCAGGTGCGAAACCCAGCTCGTCATTAGGTCGAGGATGCGCCCGCCCACCGGCAGCACGCGCCCGTAGAACGCGCCCGCCGCGGCGATCGCCGCATCGTCGATGTGCGTGACGAGCCGCGGCTCCACGTAGAACTCGGCATCCGGCGCGCTGTCGTACCGCCAGAAGTGCTCCGGGCGCAGCGGGCTCTCTCCCTGCTCCGGCCCCGCGGTCATGCCCCGGCGGCCGTCCCCGCGCGCTCTTCGACCACGGCTTCATAGAACCGCGCCCGGGGATGCCCCATGAGCACGCCCTCGGCCATCCGCCCCGCATGCGCCTGCCTGAACGCCTCACCCTTCGTCCACTCGATGAAGTGCTCGCGCGATGCCCACGTCGTGTGCGAAACGTAATCGCCCGCCTCGTCCCCCTTCAGCAGCGCGAACGCGCGGAACCCGGGGACCTGCTGGAGACGGCTCTCCCGCGTCCGCCACACCTCCTCGAATTCGGCCCCTCGCTCGGGGTTCACCTGGAACTGATTCATGGCGATGAACATGGCCGACCTCCCTGCGACTGCCGGGAGCATACCGCACGCTCAACCCGCGTGGTCGCGCACCCCCGGGATGCGCACCGTGAACATCGTCCCCGCACCCGGCGATGTCTCCACCTCGATCGTCCCACCGTGCGCTTCCACGATTCGCCACACGATCGCCGCGCCGAGGCCCGTCCCGCTGCCCGCCGGCTTCGTCGTGAAGAACGGCTCGAACACCCGCGCCGCCGTCGCCCCGTCCATTCCCATCCCCGTGTCCGCGACGCGCAGCACCCCCATCCCCTGCTCCACCCCGGCCGCGAGCGTGACGCTCCCGCCCGAAGGCATCGCGTCGCGCGCGTTCAAGACCAGGTTCAAAACCGCCTGCGAAAGCTGCCCGGCGTCACCTCGTACCATCACCGGTTCCAGCCCGTCTTCCAACCGCACCGTCACGCCTTCACCCATGGACGGGCTCGCCAGCGCCTTCACCTCACGGAGAACCGCGCGCAGGTCCAGCGGCGCGAATGGCCGCTCCCCGCCCCGTGCGAAGGCCAGCAGCCGCCCGCTGATCTCCGCCCCCCGCTGCGCCGCCGTCTCGATGATTTCCAGGCTCTCGCGGTCCGTCTCTCCCAGCCCGGCTGAACGCCGCAGCATCGATGCGACCCCGAGCACGCTCGCCAGCACGTTGTTGAAGTCGTGCGCGATGCCCCCCGCGAGCTGTCCCAGCGATTCCAGTTTCTGCGACTGCCGCAGCGCCCCTTCCGCCCGTACCAGCTCCGACACGTCCACCGCCACTCCGACGACGCCCTCGCCGGGGCCCACCGGCTCGGTCCGCACGTCCAGCACCGTCGTGCCAACGCCGAACCGCGCCGCGACCGCCGTCCCCGGGGCCACCGCCCGCAACAGGTCCGCCCAGTTCGGATAGCTCGCGATGAGGTCCGAGATGTGCCGGCCGATGCCGTCGAAGCGCGGACCCGACGCCCACCAATCGCCGCCGCGCCCGATGCACTCCGTCAGAAATCCATCGCCGTCGAAGGCGAACAGGATCACCGGTGCGTGCCCCGCGAGGAACAGCAGCCGCTCGCTCGCCATCTGGAGCTCCGCCTGCGCCCGGTGCCGTTCCGAGACATCCCGGATGTTGAAGCGCACCCGCCGCGGCATGCCCGCGGCATCGAGCACGAACGAACCCTGCACCTCCGCCGGGAACATCGACCCGTCCTTGCGCACCATCGTCACTTCCACGAGGTCCTGCGTCCCGGTTCGCCGGTACGGCTTCCCCGTGGCCAGCGACTCCGCCGTCAGCCGCGCCACCTCGTCCAGCACCATCGCAGCGCCGTCCGGCGTGAGCAGCGCCGTCCCATCGAGGCCCGCCGTCACATCCGCCGGGGTGTAGCCGAAGAGCGTGGTCGCCATGTGGTTCAGGTAGGTCAACCGGGATGTCGCGATGTCCGCCTCGACAAGCGCGTCCGGCAGGTGGTCGCGAAACTGGTCGAACTCCGCGCGCAGGATCGCCAGTTCCGCCCGCAGCGAAGCGGCCTCGCTTTCCTCGGTCGCTCCAGCGGTAATCACGGGGTGAGCATCGGCATGGCGCGCGCCCTCAACAACGGATTGCCTATTTTCAACGGAGAATTCGCTGCGTACAGCGCCTACGCGCGGCCCTGCCTCCGCAGCCAGTCATCGATCAGCCACCGCGAAATCGAAATCCGCCCCGGGATGTTCGGCAGGTCGTCCGCGTGGAACCACTTCGCATCCGCGATCTCGTTCCCGTCGATCGCGATCTCCCCCGCTGCCCAGTCGGCGTGGAAGCCGATCATGAGCGAATGCGGGAACGGCCACGGCTGGCTGCCGAAGTAGCGCAGGTTCGTCACCTCCACCCCCACTTCCTCCCGCACCTCCCGGTGCACCGCCTCCTCGATGCTCTCCCCCGGCTCCACGAAGCCCGCCAGCGTGCTGTACATCGGGTTGCCGAAGTTCCGCCCCCGCGCCAGCAGCGCCTCCTCACCCCGTTCGATGAGCGTGATGATTGCCGGGGCCAACCGCGGGAAGTTCAACAGCCCGCACGAAGGGCACTTCCGCGCCCGTTCGCCCTGCGCCAGCTCCGTCCGTTCGCCGCAGCGCCCGCAGAACTGGTGCGTCCGGTGCCATTCCACGATTTGTACCGCCCGCCCCGCCAGTGCCCACGTCCCCGTATCCAGCTGCGCCGAGAGCGAGAACAGGTTCTGCGCCTGGAAGTCATCCGAGGTCACCGGGGCATCGAAGCCCGCCGCCCACACCGGCACCCCATCCAGCAGCCCGAGGAAATGCTCATGGTCCGAATAGAGCCCGAAGTCCCGCGGGTGGCCTCCCTCGGGCAGCTTCGGCCGCCCACCCGAGACCTGCATCAGCACCATGTTCCGTTCCACGCACAGCCAGATCCCCTGCACTCCCGAAAGCTCATCGGGCAACGAAACCATCGGCCGGAAATTGAACGACTCCGCCATGCCACCCTCCTTCGCCCGCGGGCGAAACCCTCCCCGCGCGCCGCGCGAGTGTGTCCCCGCGCCCACGATCGCGCAACCGCCTCCCTCGCCGGGTGCCCCACGCCGGTGTACAACTGAGCGGCCCAGATTCAGTCCCCAGGAGTCCCCATGAGCTACAACGTCATCGCCATCTCCCGAACCCTCGGCGCCGGCGGAGAAGACCTCGGCAACGCCCTCGCGAAGGACCTCGGCTTCCGCTACGTCGATGCCGAGATCATCCAGAAAGCCTCCGAGGCCGCCGGCGTGTCTACCGAGACCCTCGGCAAGGTCGAGGCGCGCAAGGGCCTCCTCAGCCGCATCCTCGAAAACCTCGGCCGTGCCAACACCGGCGGCCTCTACGGCGCCGCCGAGATCCCCACCATCGTTCCTTCCGAAGAACCTCACTGGGAGCAGCTCATCGTCGATGTCATCAAGGAGACGGCCTCCGCCGGCGACGTCGTCATCGTCGCCCACGGCGCCAGCATCCCCCTCGCCGGCCACGCCGGCCTCCTGCGCATCATGGTCACGGCCCCCGAAGAGACCCGCGTCGCCCGCATCGCCAAGAACGAAAGCGTCACCGGCGCCGAAGCCGCCCGGCAGGTCGCCGAGTCCGATCGCGCCCGCGCCGATTACTTCCGCCGCTTCTACAAGCTCGACCACGAAACCCCGGAGAACTACGACCTCACCGTCAATACCGAGGTCGTCGGCATCCCCCAGGCCCGCGCCGCCATTCTCGCCATCCTCCGCGACTGAACTTGCCGCGCGCCGCCCACCTGCATAGAATCCGGCCCACGAACGGCCGGGCCGCAAAGTTAAAACCGAAACAACCGGAAAGGAAGTCACCGCCATGACAGCCACCATGGACGCACTCGCCGCGGTCCCGATGTTCCGCGATCTCCCCAAGAAGTCCCTCGAACGCATCGAAAAGTTCGCCCGCCAGCGCAACTTCCAGGCCGGCGACACTATCTTCAAGGAAGGCGAAGAAGGCGTCGGCTTCTTCCTCGTCACCAACGGCACCGTCTCCGTCACCCGCGGCGGCACCGAAATCGCCAAGGTCCGCGATGGCGGCTTCTTCGGCGAAATGGCCCTCCTCGACAACCACCGCCGCAGCGCCACCGTGAAGGCCGATAGCGCCGTCGAGTGCATCGCCCTCATGCGCTCGGACTTCCTCGCCGAACTCCGCAACAACCCCGACCTCGCCGTCGAGATGCTCTCCGTCCTCAGCGCCCGCGTCCGCGAACTCGACGAGAAGCTCTCCCACAGCTAGTCCAACCACGCTTCTTCGCAGCGCCCCGGGTGCGGCCACCCGGGGCGTTGCCTCGCTTGCGCTCCTCGCCCGCCGATCCGCGAGGCCGTTGACACGGATCCTTCCCTTCCTTCTTTCCCACGCACCCGTATTCTCTTTTGAAGGGCCGTTCGAAAGGGGTACTCGATGCGCATCCTGGTTACCGGCGGAGCCGGCTTCATTGGCTCTCACGTCGTCGAGGCCTACCTGGCCGAAGGCCACGAAGTCCGCGTCATTGACAACCTCGCCACCGGCCGCCGCGCCAACGTCCCCGAAGGCGCCGTCCTCCACGAGGCCGACATCCACGCCGCCGAGACCGAACGCATCTTCGCCACCTTCCGCCCCGAAGTCGTCAATCACCATGCCGCCCAGGCCAGCGTCAAGCTCAGCAGCGGCGACATCGTCCACGACCTCGAAGTCAACGGCGGCGGCACCGCCCGCATCGCCGACCTCTGCGTGCGCCACGGCGTCCGCAAGCTCATCTATTCGGCCTCCGGCGGCACCGTCTACGGCAACCCCGGCATCCTCCCCATCCCGGAGACCCATCCCCTCCGGCCCGTCTCCAATTACGGCATGTCCAAGCTCGTCGGCGAACTCTACATCGCCCTCAAGGGCCGCACCGAAGGGCTCGAATTCACCATCCTCCGCTACTCCAACGCCTTCGGCCCCCGCCAGGACCCCCACGGCGAGGCCGGCGTCGTCGCCATCTTCACCGGCAGGCTCCTCGCCGGCGAACCCTGCACCATCGACGGCGACGGCGAACAGCTGAAGGACTACATCTACGTCGGCGATATCGCCCGCGCCAACGTCCTCGCCCTCACCCGCGGCGCCGGCGAAACCCTCAACATCGGCGTCGGTGAAGGCACTTCCGTGAACACCATCTACGCCGCGCTCAGCGCCGCCGCCGGCGTCAGCGCCGAACCCCTCTTCGGCCCGCCCCGCATCGGCGATGTCCGCGCCTTCTGGCTCGATACCGCCCGCGCCCACGAGGTCCTCGGCTGGCGGCCCGAGGTCTCGTTCAAGGACGGCATCGCCCGCACCGTCGAAAGCTTCCGCCGCTAATCCCCGGCCAGCCGTCCCACCGCCCGGCGACAACGGGTGGCGCGCACTTCGCCGAAACTGCTCATTGCACCCCGGCCGCTGACCACGGACGGGGGTGGACCGCAACCCGGCTTCGCACGAATGTTCGTACCGTGACCCGCACCTTCGTCTCCCTCGACCTCGAGACCACCGGCCTCGCCGAGGACGACCGCGTCACCGAGATCGGCGCCGTCCGTTTCGATGAGTCCGGCGCCGTGCTCGCGACCTATGAGCGGCTCGTGCATCCCGGGCGGCCCATTCCGCCCTTCGTCGCCCGCCTCACCGGCATCACCGACGACGATGTCGCCCTCGCCCCCCGCATCGAGGAAGTCATCGGCGAGCTTCGCGCCTTCATCGGCGATGGCCCGATCGTCGGCCAGAACATCCGCTTCGACCTCGGCCACCTCCGCCGCGAGGGCGTCCTTCTCGAGGGCGTGCCGCAGGTCGATACCGTCGTCCTCTCCCGCCACCTCATCCCCGAGCGCCAGCCGCGCAACCTTGAAGAACTCGCCGCCCACCTCGGCGTCGAGGCCGGGACCTACCATCGTGCCCTGCCCGATGCCCGTACCGCCGCCGCGGTGTTCTCCGCGCTCCTCGCCCGCGCCGCCGCCATCCCCGAGGACACGCGCCTGCAGATGGCGCGACTCAGCTGGATGCATGACCCCGTGGTCGCCGAGCTCATCGCCGGGCGCTCCTGGGAGGGCGTGCCCCAGGGCGAACGCAGCATTCCCACCGTTCGCCCCGCCCCCGCGCTCGAGCCGCTCCAGAAGCGAGAACCTCGCCAGTTCGTCATTCGCGGCGAACTCGAACGCGCGCTTGCCGCCGCCCCGCGTGCCTTCGAGGGGTTCGAAGCCCGCGCCGAGCAGGAGCGCATGGCCGAGGCCGTCCGCCGCGCCATGGCCGAGGGTGGCCACTGGCTCATCGAGGCCGGGACCGGCGTCGGCAAGTCCCTCGCCTACCTCCTCCCCGCAGCCATGCACGCCCTTCGCAACGGCGAACGCGTCGTCATCTCCACCAACACCATCGCCCTCCAGGAACAGCTCATCCGCAAGGACATCCCCGCCCTCCGGCGCATCCTCGTCGCCGCCGGCGAAATCGCCGATGAGTCGGGCCTCCGCGCCTCGCTCCTCAAGGGCCGCCAGAACTACCTTTGCGTCCGCCGCTGGATGTCCAGCTACATGGCGAATCTCGGCGACCCCGATTTCGCCCAGCTCGCCACCCGCATGCTCCTCTGGCTCCCCGAGACCGAGACCGGCGACCGCAGCGAACTCAGCCTCGACCGCACCGACTTCGTCACCTGGCAGCGCTTCAGCGCCCAGGACACCGACTGTCTGGCGAAGCAGCCCGTCTGGGTGCGCGAAGGCAAATGCTTCCTCCAGCGCGCCCGCAAGGCCGGCGAGGCCGCCCATCTCATCGTCGTGAATCACGCCCTCCTGCTCGCCGATGTGGCCGCCGGCGGTTCCGTGCTCCCCGCCTTCGACCACCTCATCATCGATGAGGCCCACAACCTCGAGGACCAGGCCACCCGCCAATTCGGCGGCAGTGTCAGCCGCCGCCTGCTCACCGAAGCCCTCGAAGGGCTCCATCGCCCGCGCCAGCGCGACCAGCGCGAAGGCGGCGTCGTCACCCTGCTCAAGCAGTTCCCCGAGGGTGGCGTCACCATGGCCGCCGCCGCCCTCGAGACCGCAGTCGCCGCCGCTGCGAAGCTCCTCCCCGCCACCTTCGAAGCCTTCGCCGCCTTCGTCCCCCGCGGCGTCGACGACGACCGCGCCGTCCTCGATCCCGCCATCCGCGCTCGCCCCGGCTGGCCCGCCGCAGCCGCCGCCTGGGCCGAGCTCGACCGGGCCCTCGCCGACATCAACGCCCGCGCCGAGGCCGCCTCCCAGCTCCTCGCCACCGGCGCGACGAACGAAGAACCCGACGCCATCGCCGGCGAAGTCGATACCGCCCGCCGCAAGGTCGAGGACCTCCGCTCCTTGCTGCACATCCTTCTCCAGGACGGCGGCGATGGCGGCTCCGTCACCTGGCTTGCCCGCGAACGCGATGGCTCCGCCTCCGTGAACACCGCCCCCCTCGATGTCGGCCCCCGGCTCTGGTCCGAGCTCTTCGAGAAACGCCGCACGGTCGTCGCTACCAGTGCCACACTCGCCGCCAACGGCAGCATGGAGTACGCCGCGAAGCGCATCGGCCTCGAAACCCCCCACACCCTGCAACTCGGCTCGCCCTTCGACTACGAAGCCTCGACCCTGCTCGCGGCCATCACCGACGTCCCCGAACCCTCCGACCGCGCCTTCAACGAGGCCGCCGCGCCCGTCATCACCCGCCTCGTCACTGCCGCCGAGGGTCGGACGCTAGCGCTGTTCACCTCGCACGCCTCCCTGCAGGCCGTCGCCGCGCTCATCCGCCCCGAACTCGAAGCCGCCGGCATCAACGTCTTCGCCCAGGGCGTCGATGGCGACCCCCGCCACCTCACCGACAACCTCCGCGCGAACCCCCGCAGCGTCATCCTCGGCGCCCAGAGCTTCTGGGAAGGCGTCGACATCCGCGGCGATGCCCTCTCCCAGCTCATCATCGCCAGGCTGCCCTTCGCCGTTCCCACCGACCCCGTTCAGCGCGCTCGCGGCGAGCAGTACGCCAATCCCTTCGAGGAGTTCTCGCTTCCCTCCGCCATCCTCCGCTTCCGCCAGGGCTTCGGCCGCCTCATCCGCGACCGCCAGGACCGCGGCGTCGTCGCCGTCCTCGACCGGCGACTCACCGAAAAACGCTACGGCCGCGCGTTCGTGGAAGCCCTCCCTGGCTGCACGAGAATCCGCGCGGCCTCGCCCGTCGTTGCCGAGCGCGTCCGCGAATGGCTGGAATGATGATCCCGCTGCCGCTCACGGGCGCCCGCGCGCGCATCGAGGACGCCCGCGACGGCACCCTCCGCATTGTCCGCCTCGCCGATGGCGCCCCCGCCGGCCGCATCCGCCTTGAAACGGCCGGCCCGGACCTGCACGTCGCCGCGCTCTGCATTGATGTGCCCGCGCGCGGCTACGGGCTCGGCTCCGAAGCTGCCCGCCTCCTCCGCGAAGCTGCCGAAGCCGGCCCCTGGGATGCGCTCACCGCCTGGGCACCGCCGGGCCTCGGCCTCGCGGTGTACTTCTGGTGCCGCATGGGCCTCCGCCCACTTCATGGCGAAGGCCCCGGAGGCGGCATCGGCTTCCGCCGCGAACTGCGCCTCCCTACTCGACCTTCAGACCCTTGAGCCCCTCTTCCGCCGGCGGATACCGCAGGTCCAGCGCCTCCAGCCGGTCGATCAGCGCCTGCGCGACCACGACATCCCGGTACCACTTGTGGTCCGCCGGGACGACGTGCCACGGCGCCGTCTCGGTGTTGCACTTCGCGACCATGTCCTCGAACGCGTCCTGGTAGTCGCCCCAGAGCTTGCGCTCATCCAGGTCCCCAGCCCGGAACTTCCAGTTCTTCTTGGGATTGTCGATGCGCTCCTGCAGCCGCTCCCGCTGCTCGTCCTTCGAAATGTGCAGGAAGAACTTCATGATCACCGTGCCCGAGCGGCTGAGCAGGTCCTCGAACTGGTTGATCTGGTCGTAGCGGCCCTGCCACGTCTCCTTCGGGGCCAGGTTCTTCACCCGCTCAACCAGCACCGCCTCGTAGTGCGAACGGTTGAAGATCACCACCGAGCCCTTCTTCGGCGTCCGCTGGTGGTACCGCCAGAGGAAATCGTGCCCCAGTTCCTCATCCGTCGGCACGCCGAAGTTCGATACCGAGCACCCCAGCGGGCCCACCTGCTGGAACACGCTCTTGATCGTCCCGTCCTTGCCAGCGGTATCGATTCCCTGTAGCACGATGAGCAGGCTGAAGCGCCGGTCCGCATACAGCACATCCTGCAGGTCGTTCAGCCGGATGCGCAGGGGCACGATCTCGGCTTCGGCCCGCGCCCGGTCGTACGCACCGCTGTAGCCCGGCGAGTAATCATCGAGGTCGAACTTCTTGCCGCGCGGTGGAACCAGCGGCTGCGTGTGGTTGTTCGGCATCAGCTCTCCCCGGCGCGCTTCCGCCGCTGCGTCTCCGGCAGCACCTCCGCGAAGTGCGCCTTCCAGCCCGGCTCTGGCGTCTCCTGCCCAGCCTGCGGCACGAACATGGACCGTTCAACGAGCTCCATCCGGTGGATGTACCGCCCGCAGTTCGGGAAGATCTGCTCCGGCGTCACCCGCACCACCGCCGAAGCCCCGGGATACTCCGCCAGCAGCGGGTCGTCGAACGACACCGACGCCGTCCCGTTCACTCGCATTCGCCACTGCCCCGCGAAGTCGATGAACAGCATCCCCACCTTCGCGTGCTCCGAGATGTTCCCCATGCTCATGAACATCCCGTTCCCGTCGTAGTTCGGAAACACCAGCGTCCGCGAATCGATCACCCGCACGAAGCCCGGGTTGCCGCCTTTGTACGAGCAATCCAGGTTCCCGTCCGCGTCGCCCGTCGCCAGGAAGAACATGTCCATCTGCTCGATGAACGCGCGGTCATTCGCCGTGAATTCCGCGTGGAACGTCGCGCGCTGGACGGCGTCCGCGAGCCGGCGCGAGTCATGCTGGTCCTGCATGAAACGTTCCCCCGGGTGGAAATTGTCCCCGTCCATGCCCTGCTCCCGGCGCCTTCGGGGTGTGCCGAACCCCGAAGGACCTGTAGATTTGCGGCATCTTACACCCCGTGAGGCCCGCACCCGTGCCCAGCCGTCGCAACCAGATCGCCCTCACCGAAGACGAACAGAAAGCGCTTATGGACGAAGGGTGGACCCTCCAGGTGGCCTCCATCGGCCCGAAGGGCTACCCCCACCTTGTCGCCATGTGGTACGTCGTCGTCGATGGCAGGCTCCACTTCACCACCTTCGGCAAGAGCCAGAAGATCCTCAACCTCCGGCGCAACCCGAAGATCACCTGCATGCTCGAATCCGGGACCGCCTACAACCAGCTCAAAGGCGTCGTCATCGAAGGCGAGGCCGAGATCATCAGCGACAACGTCGAGACCGCGAAGATCATGGGCCTCGTCGGCCACAAGTACAGTGGCGCCCCCCTCTCCGATACCCCGTCGGAGGGCCAGCTCAAGGCCGCCGCCAAGCGCGTCATCGTCCGCGTCAATCCCGTCGAGATCTACTCCTGGGACCACACCAAGCTCGGCGGCCGCTACTAATCCTCGCGTCCGAAGCGCGGCCTCGCTGTCCCCTCGCGCCCCCGGACTGTAGTCTGGAGCGCATGCGGAGCACGGAGGCCACGCGGTGACCGAACAGAAAGCCTACGCCGCGGCGGGCGTCGATATCGCCGCGCGCAGCCGGTTCGCCGCCGGCCTTCCCGGCATCCTCGCCCAGGCCCGCCGCCCCGAAGTCCTCAGCGACGCCGGCCCCTTCAGCGGCCTCTTCCGCCTCGGCGAGGGCTACCGCGACCCCGTCCTCGCCGCCAGCGCCGATGGCATCGGCACCAAGGTCAAAGTTCAGCTCGCCGCCGCCCGCCTCGACCTCTGCGGCGCCGATATCCTCGGCCACAGCGTCAACGACATCCTCGCCTGCGGCGCCCGCCCCCTCTTCTTCCTCGATTACATCGCCGGCAACGGCCTCACCAACGACCAGAAGACCACCCTCGTCGAAGGCGTCGCCCGCGCCTGCGCCGATGCCGGCTGCGCCCTCCTCGGCGGCGAAACCGCCGACATGCCCGATGTCTACGCCCCCGGCGACTTCGATCTCGCCGGATTCATCGTCGGCGTCGTCGAGCGCGACCAGATTATCGATGGCTCGAAGGTTCGTGCCGGCGACGCCCTCATCGGCATCCCCAGCTCCGGCCTTCACACCAACGGCTTCTCCCTCGCCCGCAAGGCCCTCCACATCGCCGATGGCGAGCCGCTCGAAGAAACCCGCCGCCGCCTCGATGAAGCGCCCGCGCTCCTCGGCGGCGCCACCGTCGGCGATGCCCTCCTCGCCACCCACCTCCCCTACGCGGATGCCGTCGTGCCCGTGCTCGACCGCGTTCACGGCATCGCACACATCACCGGCGGCGGCTATGTCGAAAACGTCCCGCGCATCCTTCCCCGCGACCTCACCGCCGTCTTCGATACGAAGGCGTGGCCCGTCCTCCCCATCTTCCGGCTCATCGAGCAGCGCGGCGAAATCGCCGCCGAAGAGATGTACGAAGTCTTCAACATGGGCATCGGCCTCGTCCTCATGGTCGATCCCGCCGATGCCGCCGGCGTGATCGATGCCATCCCCGGCGCGCTCCGCATCGGCCAGGTCGTCCCCGATACCGGGCGCCGCGTCGAACTCAAGAACCTGTGAACCTCGCGGACCTCGACCTCGCGCCCGGCTACCGGCGCTTCTGGTGGGTCCTGCCGCCCGCCGGCATGGCCGTCGTGCTCTTCACCCTTCTCCGCTTCCTCGTCCCCGGCGATGACGCAGCCGTCATCGTCACCGAACGCCTCGAACAGACCATCCCCACGCGGGGAACGCCAACCATTCGCGTGGACAACCTCGAGGGCAGCATCCTCGTGATGGCCCAGCGCGACTCCACCGTGCTCGCCACCGTCATCCGCGAAGGACGCGGCGATTCCCGCGATGAAGCCTACGACGACCTCGCCCGCCTCGAGTCCCGCATCGAGCGCGAGGGCGACACCGTCACCGTGCGCACCTGGCGCGAGCCCGGGCCCGCCGGTCTTGGCCGTCCCACCGTTCAACTCACCGTGCCCTACGGCGCCCGCCTCGAACTCGTCACCGGCAAGGGCGACATCATCGTCAACTGGGTCCGCGGGCCCATCACCGCCACCACCGGCACCGGCGATATCACCGTCACGCTCGCCCAGGGCCAGCAATTCACCCTCGACGGCGCCGGCAAGCTCCAGAGCGAGTTCCCCATCGAAAACGGAGCCACCGCCGGCACGACGGCCGATTCCCCGCGCCTCGTGCTCGAAGCCCCGCGCGGCACCGTCCGCATCCAACGCCGCGCCCCCTAGCCTAATCTCGCGCGCCAGATTATCGACCGTGCCTCGCGCCTCGAGCCTCGAGCCTCGAGCCTCGAGTTTGCACTTCGAGCGTCGAACCTGCACTCAGGCTGTGCGCGAAAGCGCCGCCCGGTGCCCGACGAAGCGCCGAGGCAGCCGCACCGTGAACACCGCCCCGGCCCCGGGCGGGCTCGAAGCCGTCGCCGTGCCACCGTGCGCGCGCACCAGGTGCTTCACGATCGCAAGTCCCAGCCCCACACCCGAACCCGCCCGCGATGCATCGCCCTTGTAGAACCGTTCGAACACCCGCGGCAGGTCGCTTTCAGCGATCCCCGGCCCCTCGTCCCGCACCTCGAACGCCACAAGCTCACCCTCATCGCGCGCGCTCGCGTGGATCGTGCTCCCCCGGGGGCTGAACTTGATCGCGTTGTCCACCAGGTTCGATACGACGCGCAGCAGCGCCGCGCGGTCGCCTTCCACCGCCAGCGGCCCGCCTTCGAACACGGCCGCCACGCCTTCCGCCTCCAGCCGGTGCCGCATCAGCGAAACCGCCTCCGCGAACAGCTGCGCCAGGTCCACCGGCTCCGGCGTCAGCTCCAGCGCCCCCGATTCGATCCGCGAAAGGTCCAGCAGCTCGTTCACCAGCGTTGTCAGCCGATCGACCTGCTGCCGGATCCGCGCCAGGAACGCATCCGTCTCCTCGCCCGGGTCCACGGCTCCGCTTTCGATCGTCTCCACCAGCGCCCGGATCGCCGCCAGCGGCGTCCGCAGTTCATGCGACACGTTGCTGAGGAAGTCCCGCCGCACCTGGTCCGCGCGCTGCACCTCCGTCAGGTCCGTGAGCGTGAGCAGCACCGACCATGCACCACCATCGTGAATTGGCAGTGCCGCCGCACGCAGCGGCATCCGCTTCGCCCCGAAGGTGATGACCGATGTCACCCCCTCCTGGCCGTCCGCGATCGCCCGCCGCAGCAGCCCATCGAGTTCGAAGTCCCGCGCGATTTCGATGAACGGGCGGTCGAGCCCACTACCCGGCGCGAGCCCGAACATCCGCTCCGCCGCCGCGTTCATGAAGCACACCGTCGTGTCCGCCGTCGTCGCGAACATCGGGTCCGCCGAGGCATCGAATACGGCCCGCAGCCGCGCTTCCTCCGCCGCCACCGTGGCCAGCAGCGTCTGCAACTGCCGCGCCATCGCGTTGAAACTCTGTGTGAGACCCGCCGCGGGCCCAAGCGAAATCGCCACCCGTTCGCCCATGTCGCCGCTCGCCAGCCGCCGCGCCGCCAGCGACACGTCCTCCACGGCGCGCGACGATTCCCGCAGCCCGAGGTACCCCCCCAGCGCCGCCAGCGCGACCGCACCCAGCGCGAGCGCGACTTCGAGCCATGTCCTGCCCGTGGGAATCGCCAGCGCCCCCGCGATCAGTCCCGCCACCCCGCCGGCCGCACCCACCCCGGCTCCCCGCAGCGCCAGTCGCCCCGTCACGGCCCGTCAGCCTTCGAAGAGGTAGCCGCTGCCGCGCACCGTGCGAATACGAGCCGGCCCCGCCGGGTCACGCTCCACCTTCTGGCGCAGCCAGCGCACGTGCACATCAACCGTCCGGGGACCACCGTAGAAGTCGTAGCCCCACACCTCATCCAGGATCTGCTCCCGGGAAAATACGCGCCCGGGATGTTGGACGAAGAATAGCAGAAGCTCGAACTCCTTCGGCTTCAATTTCAAGACTGCCCCGTCCCTTCGAACCTCCCGCCGCACCCGGTCGACTTCGATGTCCTTGGAGCGCACCACCGCCGGCCCCGCCTCCGGCTCGGGCCGCGCGGCCGTTCGCCGCAGCAGTGCCCGCACCCGCGCCAGCAGCTCGCGCATCCCGAACGGCTTCGGCACATAGTCGTCCGCGCCCGTGTCGAGCCCCGCGACGCGGTCGCCCTCGCCCCCCAGCGCCGTGAGCATGATGATCGGGATCGCCGTGTCCCGTCGCAGCAGCCGGCACACCTGCATCCCGTCCACGCCCGGCAGCATCAGGTCCAGCACGATCAGGTCCGGCTTCGCTTCCCGCGCCAGCTTCAGCCCGTCGTCCCCCCGCGATGCCGTGAGCACGGTGTACCCCTCCCGCCGAAGGTTGTGCGCGAGCGTGAACAGCAACGTCTCTTCATCCTCCACCACGAGAACTTTCGCCGCGCCAGCAACAGCCTGAACCATCGCATCCGATGGTTGCGGTTCGTCATTAACAGGCAATGAACGGTGCTCCTGTTACCATCTTGCGTCGTACGCACACGCCGCCGCCACCACGCGGCCGGCACCGCAGGCGGGGATTCCAATGACAGACGCAGCTTCCCGCGGCCGCTCCTGGGCCGGGCCGCTCATGCTCGGGGTCGCGGTCGTCGTCGCCATCGGCGCCGGCTCCTTCCTCTTCCTCTCCGGCGGCGGTGATGACGGCCCCTCGCCCGTCCAGACCGTCGAAGCGCTCTACGCCGCCATCGCCAGCAAGGACTCCGCCGCCTACGACGCGCTCCTCGATCCCGCCATCGCCGATCTCGACTACGCTCCCGCTCCCTGGGATTCGAAGGATGCCGCTTTCGCCGCCAACGCCGCCGCAGTCCAATCCCTCGCCGTCAAAGTCCTCGTCGAGGAGGGCGACTGGGTCGGCGCCAAAGTCACCGGCAAGGTCGCCGGCACCGGCCTCAACGAAGCCGTCTACCTCCACCGCATCGCCGGCCGCTGGAAGGTGAGCACCCCCCAGGAGTTCGCCCTCGCCGGCAAGACCCCCTCCGCGAACAACGCCAAAGGGCTCGGCCCGCTCGATCCGCAGCGCCCGAAAGAGGGCCAGCCCGCCCCCGACTTCGCCCTCCTCGATGCGCGCGATGGCACCACCGTCCGCAAGCTCTCCGACTACCGCGGCAAGGCCGTCATCGTGAACTGGTTCGCCAGCTGGTGTGACCCCTGCAAGGAAGAGATTCCCGATTTCCAGCACGCCATGGATGCCTCCAACGGCCAGCTCGTGGTCCTCGGCGTCAACTTCCTCGAATCCCAGGACAAGGCCGTCGGCATCCTCAACTCCCTCAAAGCGACCTACCCCGCCGTCCTCGATAGCGATGGCGACGTCGCCGACCACTACCGCGTGGGCGGCGGCCTGCCCGTCACCTTCTTCGTCGATAAGGATGGCGTCCTCCGCGGCATGCAGTCTGGACGCGTCAAGAAGGCCGACCTCGAAACTCAGCTCGCGAAGCTCGGCATCACCTACAAAGCCGAGTAGCCCCCGCCTTCCCTTTACGTCCCGGCGGCTCGTGGTCAGAATCCGCGCGTGCACAAGCATCGCACCGCCCTCACCGCCTGCCTTCTCGGCCTCGCCATCGCCGCCCCCGCCTGCATCACAATCGGCCCCTCCGGGTACTCCGGCCATGGCATCTCCTTCGACTACCCTGAGGGCACCAGCGAGCACAAGCTCAAGGAGCGCGTCTCGAACGAAGACCGCGACTGGGTCGTCGCCGTCGCCGGCCCATGGGGCGATGACAGCCTCATCGTCATCGAAGGCTTCGAACAGGACCGCGGCGGCGCCACCTCCCTCACCGAGAAGGATTACCAGGACCTCCTGAATCAGATCCGGAAGAACGCGCGCGAAAGCGGTGGCGATCCCGGCGCCGTCGCCCCAAGGCAGGTCGATGGCCGCCAGGGAGTCGTCTTCGAGGCCTCCGCGAAGTCCTATAGCGGCGCGGAAGTGAAGCAGCACGTCGCCTTCGTCGTCGACATGGCCGCCAACCGCAACCTGCGCATCAGTTGCCAGTACACCGGGGATTACCGCGACGGCGTGCTCAAGGCCTGCGAGTCGCTCCTCGCCGGCATCGACCTCGACGCCAAATAGGGCCGCGAGGCAGCGCGAACCCTAGAACGGCAGGTAGTCCGCCGGGTTCACATACGCGCCCTGGAACCGGATCTCGAAGTGAAGATGCTCACCGGTGGTGAAGCCCGTCATCCCCGAGATCCCCAGCAGCGCGCCCTGCCCCACCCGCTGCCCCGGCGAGACGTTGATCTGGTCCATGTGCGCGTACAGCGTCGTCCAGCCCTCGCCGCAGTCCACGATCACGTGGTACCCGTACGAATAGGTCAGGTACTCCACCTTCGTCACCGTGCCCGCGCAACTCGAAAAGATGTTCGAGTGGTGCAGCCCGTACAGGTCGAGGTCGATGCCCGTGTGGTACGTGCCCCCACCGCGCGGCACCCCGAACCGGTCGCTGATCCCGTGCCAGCGCGCCAGCGGGAACACGAACTTGCCGCTCCCGCCCGGCCGGGGGCCGCTTCCGCCACCCGTGATGCTGCCCGAGGGCGCGGTGTTCTGCGGAGGTGGAGGCGGGGGTGGCGGAGGCTTCACCGTCGCACCCGGCAGCAGCAAATACTCGCCCTGCGGCAGCGCCTTCGGGTCGCGAATCGCGTTCGGCCGGAACTCCAGCACCGCACCCGAAGTCACGTTGTCGTACTGCGCCACGATGGAATCCACCGTGTCGCCATGCCCGACCTTGTACAGGATCCCGTCCTTGCGCGGCACGATGAACTGTTGCCCGACCTGGATGGTGTAGTTCTCCGGCACCGTCGGGTTGTTCTCCAGGAACGTTCGCACCGAGATCCCGAACTGCGTCGCGATCGCGCCGACCGTGTCGCCCCGCCGCGCTTCGTACACCGCATAGGGCTTCTGCGGGTCCACGATGTCCGCCAGCGGCTTGATCCCCGCCCCCGCCTCGCCCGAGGCCGCCGTCGCGATCGAAACACCCGAGGAGAAGCTCGAAACCGGCGAAATCGCACCCGCCGACCGCACACTCGCGACATCCGCCCGCGCCACCAGCGCCGTGATCGATTCGCGCGTCTGCAGGCTCGGACCCGGCCGGAAATACGTGTCCACGCGCACCTGCGATGAGCCCGCCACACCAGAAAAAACAAACGAAGGAGTGGTCGCTGCCGTCGCCTCCGTGGGTGACGGAAACCTCGCCGCGAACGTGACTGCCAGCACGGCCAGCGTCACCACGACGAGGTGGACGGTCATCCGTCCGTGGCGTTTACCGTGCGCGTGTGAACGCGCACGCGTCCCTTCGCTACCCATGGCCGGATTTCGGGTCAGCCTGGAGCGGGGAGCGGTTCCGTCGCCGCCGGCGAGTCCCAGCCTGACTGTGCTCCGGGACCTCCTTGCAGGCTATGCGGCAATCCCTGATTACCGCCGCGTTCCTCCCTCGTCGCGCTCGCGCGCTACAGGTCCGTCTTCAGACTCGCGAGGAACTCCTCGTTCGAACTCGTCCGCGTCAGCCGGTCCAGCAACCGTTCGGTCGCTTCCAGCTGGTTTGGCGAGTTCTGCGAGATCATAGCCGTCATCCGGCGCACAAGGTAGACACCTTTGAGAGTCTTTTCGTCCAACAACAGCTCTTCGCGCCGCGTCGAGCTCGCCTGGATGTCCAGCGCCGGGTAATACCGCCGCTCCGCGAGCCGCCGGTCCAGCCGCAGCTCCAGGTTTCCCGTGCCCTTGAACTCCTCGAACACCACCTCGTCCATCCGCGAGCCCGTGTCCACAAGGCACGTCGCGAGGATCGTCAGCGAACCGCCCTCCTCGCACTTCCGCGCCGCCCCGAAGAGCCGCTTCGGCGGGTACAGCGCGATCGGGTCCACGCCGCCCGAGAGCGTCCGGCCGCTCGGCGGCAACGCCAGGTTGTATGCCCGCGTCAGCCGCGTGATCGAGTCCATCAGGATGACCACGTCCTGGCCGCCTTCCACGAGCCGCTTCGCCCGCTCCAGCGCCATCTCCGCCACCCGCGTGTGGTCCTCCACCGGCTCATCGAACGTGCTTGAAACCACCTCGCCCCGCACCGAACGCTGCATGTCCGTCACTTCCTCCGGCCGCTCGCCGATGAGGAGCACGATCAGGTGCACATCCGGGTGGTTCGCCACGATCCCGTTCGCGATGTTCTTCAGCAACATCGTCTTGCCCGCCTTCGGCGGCGAGACGATCAGCCCGCGCGAACCCTTCCCCACCGGCGCTATCAGGTCGATGATCCGGTGCGTCAGGTTGTCCGGCGTCGTCTCCAGCTTCAGCTGCTGGTTCGGGAAGATCGCCGTCAGGTTCTCGAAATACGGCCGCCGCTTCGCCGTCTCCGGGTCCATGCCGTTCACGGCCTCGACCTTCAGCAGGCCGTAATACTTCTCATTGTCCTTCGGGTGCCGCACCTGGCCCGTGACATAATCACCAGGCCGCAGCGCGAACCGCCGAAGCTGCGACTGCGAAACGTAGATGTCGTGCGGCCCCGGCAGCATCGATTCGCCACGCAGGAAGCCGTAGTTCCCATCGTCCGAGACTTCCAGGAAGCCGCCCGAGAAGATGTTCCCGCGCGATTCCGCCTGCTGCTGCAGCAACCGGAAGATGAGGTCCTGCTTCCGCAGCGTGACCGCGTCCTCCAGCCCGAGCGCGTGCGCCGTCTCGATGAGCTGCTCGCGAGGCATCGCCTCAAGCGCCGCGATATTCAATGGAGCCATCACACCGTTCTGCCCCGGCTCGGGCTCCGGCATTTCGATGTCCATCATCTGGGGAGGGGGCGGGGGGGCCTGCCTCCGGCGGGGCCGCCGCGATGCGGCGCGGGGTGCGGGTGTAGCGTGCTCTTCTGCCAATGCCATTCTTATCGGGGGAAATGGGTTGCGGGGAATCGTCAGGGGAAAACGTAAAAGGGCGGTTCGCCGCGGGGAGGCTGCCTGCTCACACTCACTGCAGCCTTCGTTAAGGATACGGCCTGCCCCGCAACCCGCGCAAGCGCGCTACCCTCTTCGCGTCACTACCCGCAGGGAGGCCCCCCATGCACATCGAACAACGCCTCGCCGAACTCGGTCACGAACTCCCCGCCCCCTGGGACATCCCCTCCGATTTCCGCTTCGTCCGCGCCGTCACCGCCGGCAGCCTCGTCTTCATCTCCGGCCACGGCCCCCGCCGCCCCGACGGCTCCCACGTCACCGGCCGCCTCGGCGAAGACCTCGATATCGAGGCCGGGTACGAAGCAGCCCGCCTCACCGTCCTTCAGTGTCTCTCCTCCCTCAAGGCCGAAATCGGCGACCTCGACCGCGTCACCCGCATCGTCAAGCTCCTCGGCTTCGTCGCCTGCACCCCCAAATTCGGCGACCAGCCCCGCGTCATGAACGGCGCCTCCGACCTCCTCGTCGAACTCTTCGGCGAACGCGGCCGCCACGCCCGCTCCGCCGTCGGCATGCAGGCCCTCCCCAACGGCATCGCCGTCGAGATCGAGATGGTCGTCGAAGTCGCCCCCGCAAGTTGAACGCGCCCCCGCGCCCCCGCATACTGAGGGTCCCTCCGGGGGCGGTTAGCTCAGATGGTTAGAGCGCGTCGTTCACACCGACGAGGTCACTGGTTCGAGTCCAGTACCGCCCACCACCGATCCGCACCCACCACGAAGCCCGCGCCACCCGGCGCGGGCTTCATCGTGGACGCGGAGTTCCCAGTTCCAGGTTCCCTGTAGCCAGTGGGACACCCCACGCCACTGGCGCCCCCTCCGCGCAGCGCTCCACCCCGGGTAACCCTGTGATTACTGGGCACTGGGCACTACGCTACCGTTTCATTCCCGGCCCCACATCCGATTCCGTACAAATGTAGGCCACGGTTCGAGCAGCGAGGGGTTTACGGTGCGTTTACGGTTCTGATAGGCTCCCGCCGATGCTGAATAGTTCGCAGAACTAACACGCGGACAGATATTGTCGCGTTCGCGCGAGAGAGGCCTCGGCCCGGGTCCGTCGTTGCTTTTGCTCGTTTTCAGCACTCGATAATTACGGTAAATCGAGCGCAATATTGCAGGGCCAATCGTCGATGGTGCCATTTGAGCTGGTGGAGCGCATCGGGAGCGGCGGCATGGGCGTCGTCTGGCGCGCCCGCGAACTGGAGTCTGGCCGCGCCATCGCCGTCAAGATGCTCCACCCGCACCTCGCCGACGACCCCGCCCACGTCGCCCGCTTCGAGCGCGAGGTCGAGGTATCCCAGCGCGTGCACTCCCCGTACGTCGTCACCGTCTACGGCTATGGCGTGCTCGAAGGCACGCCCTACATGGCCATGGAGTTGGTCGAAGGGCCGTCCTTGAAGCAGTACGTCGTCGACCGCGGCCCCCTCTCCTGGGACCGCACTCGCGAGCTCGGGGCCCAGGTCGCCGATGCCCTCGCCACCGCCCACGCCGTCGGCGTGCTGCACCGCGACGTTAAACCCTCGAACATCATCATCACCCCCGAGGGCGACGCGAAGCTCGCCGACTTCGGCATCGCCCGCGCCGCCGACCTCACGCGCCTGACCGGCGGCAGCACCATGCTCGGTACCCCCGCCTACATGGCACCCGAGGGCGAAAGCTCCGCCGCCAGCGACCTCTACTCGCTCGGCTGCGTGCTCTACGAATGCCTCGTGGGCCAGCCGCCCTTCGCGGGCGATACGCAGCAGCACGTCATGCTTCGCCACATCCAGCAGCAGGTCGACTTCGCTCCGATCCCGCTGGCCGCGCGCCCCTTGCTTGAGTCACTTCTGACCAAGGATCCTCTGCAGCGTCCATCCGACGCCGCGACCGTGCGCGAGGTCCTGCGCGGCCAACAGACCATCACCCCTCGCCCCCGCCCGGCTGCGGCGCCCGCGACGGCGGTTGCACCCGCCGCGTCTTCCCGGCGTGGCATGTTCGTCATGGGCGGGATCACCGCAGCCATGGCGGTGGCCCTGGTCGTCACCTTCATCATGGCCTTCGGCAACGACAACTCCTCCGCCGCGGCCACGGAGGCGGCCGTCTTCGTGCCAGGCACCCAGAATGCGTTCACCCCCCCTGCCGGCCAGACGGGCGCCCGCTTCGACATTGGCCCGGTCGTCTACTACGGCGGCAAAGTCGAAATCTCCTTCGTCGTCACCGCCGTCTGCGGCACCGGCGGCACCGGAATCAGCTGGAGCCCAGACGTCGGCGAACCCACGATCCGGATCCAGTCGCCTATCGGAGCCTCCGCCTCCATCGAGTCCGGGAGCGGCCTCGCGCGGGAGTACATTTCGCTCCTTCCGTGCAACGAAACGGAGCACGGGTCGTGGGTCTTCCCCACCACCGCCACCGGGCGGGATGGCTTGACGCTGGACTACGGCGGAAGGTTCACGTGGACCCTGCCGCCGCCATCCTCGGGCCAATTGGCGGCGCCACCGTCCGGCTCCGGTGAGGTCCGCGTCGTGCCCTCCGGCCCCTGCGCCGAAATCCACGAGTATCCGTCCCCCGGCAGCAGCGTCCGCGCCTGCCTCGCGCCAGGGACCCGTGCCACCGTGCAGCGCGGCACCGCCATCGCGGAATGGGTCTACGTCTCCACAGGCTCGCAATCCGGCTGGGCCTCGGCCCGGGCGTTTGCCAATCAGGTTCAATAGGAGAGTCGGCATGTTCAGACAGGCATCCATTCGCATCCTGGCCGTGGCGTTCCTGGCCGGCGCCGGCGCCGTCGCCGCCAACGGCGGCATTGCACTGGCCGGACCTACCCCCTGCGGTGGCACGGGATCCCCCGGGATCGTCTCCAGTGGCGGCGGCTTCAGCCTAGTCGCGCCCGCCCCTCAGTCGCCCGTGAACCAGTGCGAGCTGGACCCGAACCGCTCCAGCCCCGCCCCCACAGCCTCCCCGACGGCATCCCCGGCGGTGCCCACGGCCCCTCCCACGCGGCAGCCCAGCCCGTCGCCCACCACCGGCGGCGGCACCAATCCCACCCCACCGCCGGCCGTGACAACTGGCACCGGGGGCGGCACCGGCGGCGGCGGCACCAACCCGACGCCTGTCCCCGTCCAGACCACCCCGACCGTCCGGCCGCCCACGGTCCCGAGCGCCGGCACGGGCACTCGCCACGAAGACTCGGGCGTCTCGCTCGAAACCGCCGGCTTCATCCTGATGTTCGCGGGCTTCGTCGTCTTCGCCGGCGCCTCCGCGCTGGTCGTAAAGCGCCGCCGCTAACGCACCCGCACCCACCACGAAGCCCGCGCCACCCGGCGCGGGCTTCATCGTGGGCGCGGAGTTCCCGGTCCCCGGCTCCCGGTAGCCAGTCGGCTACCCACGCCACGGCTCGCCCTCCGGCCGGAGCACTCCACCCCGGGGTAACCCCCTGGGAACTGGGCCCTGGGAACTGGGAACTTATCTCCCCTCGAACTTGGGCTCCCGCCGCTCCGCGCTCGCCCGGATGCCCTCGCGGAAGTCCTGCGTCGCGCGCAGCCAGGCCTGTTCCTTGCCCTCGTGCGTCGTCGCCGCGCGATACCGTTCGCCGATGTTCCCCCGCATCGTCGCCCGGATGCTCCGCACCGCCAGCGGCGCCGACGACGCGATTTCGCCCGCGAACCGGATCGCCTCCCCGCGCACTTCCTCCGGCGCCACCAGCCGGTCCAGCAGCCCGATCCGGTACGATTCCTCGCCATCGAGCCGCCGACCCGTGAAGAGCATCTCCAACGCCTTCTGCTGCCCAACGATCGGCGGCAGCGTGATCGTCAGCCCGAACCCGTGGTGAAAGCCCAGCTGCGCGAAGTTCGATGCCATCCGCGTCTCGCTACAGCCCACCCGGAAGTCCGCCGAGCATGCCAGCCCGAGCCCGCCGCCGATGGCCGCGCCATGCACCGCCGCCACCACCGGCGTCTTCGCTTCCAGCAGCCGCGCCGCCTGCATGTAGAGGTCGTTGCTCGTATCGCGCGACGTGGGCTGCGTGCCCGCCGCCTGCGCCGAGAAGTTCGCCCCCGCGCAGAAGTGCTTCCCCGCCGCCGCGAGCACGATCGCCCGGCAACCCGGCTCAACGTCGATCGCCTCGTACACATCCGAAAGCGCACCGATGAGCGCCGCATCGAAGAAGTTGTTCGGTGCCCGCTGGATCTCGAGCACCACCACGCCGTCCGCCCGCACCTCAACCGCCACGTCGCCGTATCGCGCCTCGATTGCCATGTCCGTCCTCCGCCGGCCAGCCGCCGGTGCGCGCGCATACTACCGGACCCGGAGCGCGCCAGCCGCTATGCTGGTGCCCCACCACGCGGAGGTCGTCCCCCATGTTCGAACTCACCATGAACCGCCTCGATGGTCAGCCCGAGTCACTTTCGAAGTACGAAGGCCAGGTCATCATGCTCGTCAACGTTGCCAGCAAGTGCGGCCTAACCCCCCAGTACACCGGCCTCCAGGCAATGTACGACCGCTACCGCGACCGCGGCTTCACCATCCTCGGCTTCCCCGCCAACGACTTCCGCGAGCAGGAGCCCGGCACCGATGCCGAGATCGCCGACTTCTGCCAGCGCAACTACGGCGTCACCTTCCCCGTCTTCTCGAAGATCGTCGTCACGGGCGATGGCATGCACCCGCTCTACCGCGAGCTCACCGGCCAGCCCGAGCCCGTCGGTGGCGAAGTCCGCTGGAACTTCCAGAAGTACCTGGTCGCCCGCGATGGCACCATCGCCGCCCGCTTCAGCCCCCGCACCGAACCCGACGCTCCCGAGATCATCGAAACGCTCGAATCCCTGCTGGCCGCCAGCGCGTAGTCCTGGACCGCGTTCGAGCCCGTTTCGCGATCGCCAACCGCGCAGCGGGCGGGCAAACTGCGTAAGGGCGGTGCCCACCCACCGGGCCCGCTCATCCCACGAATCAAAGGAGTCCCCACATGTCCCTCCGCCTCGGCGACACCGCGCCCGACTTCACCCAGGAATCGACCGAAGGACCCATCCATTTCAGCGACTGGAAGGGCGATAGCTGGGCCATCCTCTTCTCTCACCCCGCCGACTTCACGCCCGTCTGCACCACCGAGCTCGGCATGGTCGCGAAGCTCAAGCCCGAATTCGATCGCCGCGGCGTGAAGCCCATCGGCCTCTCCGTCGACCCCCTCGATTCGCACGTAAAGTGGGTTGGCGACATCGCCGAGACCCAGGGCACCGCCCTCAACTACCCTCTCCTCGCCGACGCCGACCGCAAGGTCGCGACCCTCTACGACATGCTCCAGGGCGGCGAAGGCGCCACCAGCACCGTCCGCTCCGTCTTCGTGATCGACCCCGCCGGCAAGCTCCGCCTGACCCTTACCTATCCCGCCTCCACCGGCCGGAACTTCGACGAGATCCTGCGCGTCATCGACTCCCTCCAGCTCACGGACAAGTACAAAGTCGCCACCCCGGTGAACTGGCAGGCCGGCAACGATTGCGTCGTCCTCCCCGCCATCAAGAACGAAGAGGCCGACACCCTCTTCCCGAAGGGCTACACCGAGGTCAAGCCCTACCTCCGCATGACCCCGGACCCCAGCAAGTAGCAATCCCAGAGCCGGGGCGGCGCATCGCCGCCTCCGGTTCTCCTTCGAAGGTGCCCACGGAGAACGGAACGAAAGCGTAACGCGCGCCCGCTCGACCCCCGCGAAGCGATGCGCCACGCTGTGATGGCATGAGGCGCTCCCGTGTCTGACCATCCCGAACGGCGCAAAGCCGGCGTGCTGCTCCACCCCACGTCCCTTCCCGGGCCCTTCGGCATCGGCGACCTCGGTCCCGCCACCTACCACTTCGTCGACTTCCTCGCCTCCGCCGGCCAACGGCTCTGGCAGGTGCTCCCACTCACGCCCCCCGGCGCCGGGCACTCACCCTATGCCGCTCGCTCCACCTTCGCGGGCAATCCCCTACTCGTCTCGCCCGAACTCCTCCGCGACGATGGCCTCCTCGACGACGCCGACCTCGCCGCCGCCTCCCTCCCGGAGGAGAGCCGCGTGCCCTGGGCAGCTGTCGCCGGGCGCAGGGAAGTCCTGCTTCGCACCGCATGCGGCCGCTGGCACGAACAGGGCCGCGCCCACGAAGCCGATGCCTTCCGCGGCCGCGCCCACTGGCTCGGTGATTACGCCCTCTTCACCGCGCTCCGCCGCAAGCACCGCGATGTCAGCTGGCTCGAATGGCCCGCCGCCCTGCGCCACCGCGAACCCGCCAGCCTGGCGGCCGCCCGCCAGGAACTCGCCGCCGATGTCGCCCTCGAGGAATTCACCCAGTGGTGCTTCGACCGCCAGTGGGCCGCCCTCCGCCACTACGCCCACGAACGCGGCATCGAACTCATGGGCGACATGCCCATCTTCGTTGACCACGACAGCGCCGATACCTGGGCCAACCAGCGCAGCTTCAAACTCGATGGCGAAGGCCGCCCCATCATGGTCGCCGGCGTCCCACCCGATGCCTTCTCCGCCACCGGACAGCGCTGGGGCAATCCCCTGTACGACTGGGACGCCCTCGCCCGCGATGGCTATGGCTGGTGGCGCGACCGCCTCGCCTGGGCTCTCTCCCAGGTCGACGTCCTCCGGCTCGACCACTTCCGCGGTTTCGAAGCCGCCTGGGAGATCCCCGCCGATGAGCCCACGGCCGTCCACGGGCACTGGGTCCCCGGCCCCGGCCGCGCGCTCTTCGATGCCCTCACCGCCGCCCTGGGCCCCCTGCCCGTCGTCGCCGAGGACCTGGGCGTCATCACCGCCGGCGTGCGCGCCCTCTGCGACGGCCTCGCCTACCCGGGCATGAAGGTCCTCCAGTTCGCCTTCGGCGACGACGCCGCCAACCCGTACCTGCCCCACAACCTCGATCCCCGCTCCGTCATCTACACCGGCACCCACGACAACGACACCACGGCCGGCTGGTTCGCCAGCGCCGGCGAGGTCGAGCTCGCGAACCTTCGCCGCTACCTCGCGTGCGAACAGCCGTGCCCCGACGACCTCCTACGCATGGCCTACCGCTCGGTCTCCGATCTCGCCATCCTCCCCATGCAGGATGTCCTCGGGCTCGGCGGGGAAGCGCGCATGAACGTTCCCGGCGAACCCGATGGCAACTGGGGCTGGCGCTTCCGCTGGGACGAATTGCCCCCTGGCCGGCATGAGTGGCTGCGCGAACTCGCCCGCACCTACGGCCGCTGGGGCATCCCCGAAAAGCACCCGTCCTGACGCCTGCCCGCGCAGTCGCCAGCACCGTCGTCTCTGTTGGTGGATGCGGTTCGTAGGCCCCCGGATCCAAACCCGGGACGTGCCGGCCGGGTGATTATGCCGCGCGCTCTTCCGCCGCGGGCTCCTTGGCCGCATCCTCGGACTCTTCCTCGGCCTCGTCGCTCTTCTTGCGCGAGGGAGCCGCGACTTCCGCCGCCGCCGGCTCGATGACGGGCTCGGGCGTCGGCTCCGGCTCGGGCGCGATCTCCTCCGCCACCACCGGTTCCAGCTCCAGCGGCGGCAGCTCTTCGTCCATCGCCAGGATCGCGCGCGTGATCATGTTCGAAGGCTCCACCCACCCTTCGTCGCTCGAGGAGCGGCGCGAAAACAGCGCACCCAGCCAGGCCATCAGACCGCGGAGCCAGTCCATGTGGACTAGACCATAAACCGCCCCTACGGGTGCGAGCAACCCGATGTCCACCGTTTCCCGTAGGGCACGCGCCGCCCGGAGCCCCCGGCGGCGGCGAGACCCGACAAGCTCTCCGCCCCGGCTGCCCGCTCACGCGGGCGATCGGCGGCGCGCAATGGCCCGCCCTGGCCGTTGCGCCATGCTCCCGTCCCGGTACGCTGCCCGCAGTTCGCCCCATGGCGCAGGGAAGGCCTCGATGGACCGCTGGAAGTTCTTCGATATCACCCATCGCGACCACGTCGTCTGCAATCCCCTCAGCGTCGCGAAGGTCGATGAGCTCGTGCTCCTGCTCGACCTGCCCGCCGGCACGCGCGTGCTCGATATCGCCTGCGGCAAGGCCGAGATCCTGGTACGCATCGCGGAGCAATACCAGTGCACCGGCATCGGCGTCGATATCTCGCCCTTCGCCGCGAACGATGCCCGCGCCCGGGCCGAACTGCGCGTCCCCGGGAAGCTCGAAATCGTCGAACAGGACGGTGCGGAGTTCGCCGCCGAGCCCGGTAGCTTCGACCTCGCGATGTGCGCCGGCGCCAGTTGGACCTTCGGCGGCCACGCCGCCACCCTCGCCGCGTTGGCCAGGTGGGTCCGCCCGGGCGGCCTCGTCATGGCCGGCGAACCATTCTGGAAGAAGGAACCCTCCCCCGAATACCTGGCTGCATCCGGCATGGAGCGCGCCCTCTTCGGCGACCACCACGCGAACCTGGCGGCCGGCGTCCAGCAGGGACTCACACCCCTCTACGCCGTCGTGAGCAGCGACGACGACTGGGATCGCTACCACGGTCTGACCTGGAACGCCGGCGAACGCTGGGCGGCCGCCAACCCCGGCGACCCCGACCGCGAGGCCGTGCTCGCCCGCCTCCGCACCGCGCGCGACCACTATCTCCGCTGGGAGCGCGATCTCTTCGGCTGGGCCGTATACCTCTTCCGGAAGTGAGCCGCCTTCAGTCGAGCGGGACCCCGGCCAGGAAGTCGCCAAGCACGGCGTTGAACTCGGCTGCGTTCTCGAAGTAGGCCGAATGCCCCGCACCCTTGATCTCGTGCATCCCCGAACCCGGGATCAGCCCCTGCGCCTCCCGGATCATCTCCGGCGACGTGATCAAGTCGTACTCCCCGACGATGAAGAAGATCGGCACGCCCAGCCCGGCGAGCGCCCCATGCATCGAACCGCGGTACGTCGCGGGTGGCCTCCCCAGGAAGCCGCGCGGCCGCTTCGGGTTCAGCGCGTTGATCTGCCGGTAGAGGTGTGCCAGCGCGGGGTTCGCCTGCTCGAACGGCTTCGCCAGCGCGTGCTCCCGCAGCCCGCCATCGCCGCGCTCGTCCTTCAGCTCATCCTGGAGTTCGCGCACCCGGTCGTTCGTCGCGCCCGCCGTCGTCCCGCAGAGCACCAGCGAGCGAACCCGCCCCGGTGCCAGCCGCGTCAGCCCTGCCACCGCGCGCCCCCCCATCGATTGCGCCACCACATGGGCCCGTTCGATGCGGAGGTGGTCCATCAGCGCAACCAGGTCCGTGCCCAGCACGAAGCGGCCCACCGCCATGTCCCCGCGCGAAACGCCCCAGCCCCGCGCATCGAACACCGTCACCCGGTAGCGGTCCGCGAACGCCGGCACCTGCTGCCACCACGAAAAGTGGTTGCCCCCCGCCCCGTGGTGGAACACCAGGTCCGGCCCGGTTCCGTGCTGCTCGTAATACAGTGTCGCGCCGTTGACGTGTGCGTAGGGCATGGCCGAAGCGTAACGCCGTCGCGCCCCGGCGTCGTGCTCCCCCTCAGACCTCGAAGCTCAGCCCCTCGCACCCCGGCACGACCGTGAACGGCAGCTCCGCGCCGCAGGCCCCCGCGTGCATCGCATCGAGCGCATCGTCCCCGTGCGAGGGGTCGTGGTGGAAGGTCACCAGCCGCCCCACGCCGCAGAGACTCGCCATCGCCAGCGTGTGCGACGTCGCGCTGTGTCCCCAGCCTTCGTGCTCCGGGTACTCCGCGTCCGTGTACTGCGCATCGTGGATGAGCACGTCCGCCCCGCGCGCCAGGTCGTACCCCGAGGTCCACTCGGGCTCCCCCGGGAACGCCCTCACCCCCAGCGCCGGCTCATGGTCCGGGAGATACGCGAGCACCCGGCCGCCCTCCTCGATGCGGTAGCCCAGCGTCCCCCCGGGGTGGCAGATGAGCCCTGCCGTCACCCGGAACGGCCCCAGGTCGAACGGCTCCTCCGTCAGCCCGTGAATGCTCAAGGCGCACGGCAGGTCCCGAATCCGCACCGGGAACAGCGGCGGCGAAAGGTACCGCGTCAGCCGCTCGCGCATCCGCTGGTCCGTCGACGATGGCCCCCACAGGTGCACCTCGGCCCCGGGCTCGAAGAACGGCGCGAAGAACCCCAGCCCCTGCACGTGGTCCATGTGCAGGTGGCTAAGCAGCAGGTCGATTCGCCGGCCGTGCCCCGCGAGCGTCGTCCCCAGCCGCCGGATGCCCGATCCCGCGTCCAGCACCAGCAGCGACCCGTCCCGCGCGCGCACCTCCACGCAGGCCGTGTTGCCGCCGTACCGCACCGTCTCCGGGCCCGCGCTCGGGATCGAACCCCGTGTCCCCCAGAGCGTCACCCTCACGGCCCGGGCACCTCCCAGAACATCGCGAACGCCCCCAGGTGGCGCGTGCCCTGCGCCTCCACCGGCATCGCCGTCGACTCAATCAAACGCCACGACCCGTCGAGCGCCCGCAGCCGCATGCGCAGGTGCGAAGGCCGCCGCTCGTGCAGCGCCACCCCCAGGGGGTGCTCCTCGGCCGTCAGCTTCCGGCCGTCCTCGTGCCGTAGTTGGAACAGCTCCGCCAGGGATTCGGCCCGCAGGTCGTCCACATCCTCGAAGCGCTGCCCGAGCACCTTCTCCGCCGCCTCGTTGTAGAACAGCAGCAGCCCCTCGCGGTCCACCAGCATCACCGGGATCGTCAGGTAGCTCGCCCACTGCCGCAGAAGGATCAGTTCGATCGCCTGCTGTGCCATCGCGCGCGCATTGTGAGGCCCCCCGCCCCCACGGCGAAAGGGCTGCATGGCCCTCTCTGCGTGCGACCCTTCACAGTCCTCGGCCCCCCTCTTGCTTCCTCCCGGCGTAGGCTGCCCCAAACCCCCTCAAGGAAAAGGTCCATGCACGACGACATCTTCATGGAGAACCTGCTCGGCCGGGTTCGCGCCATGAACATCCTCTGGCAGCGCGCCGTCAGCGACATGACTCTCGACCAGGTCAACCACTTCGAACGCGACGGCGTCCTCCCCATCGCCTTCAGCCTCAGCCACTACATGCGCGGCCAGGACCAGTCCATCAGCCGCATCTTCCTCAACGGCGAAACCCTCTGGGACAAAGGCGGCTGGGCGCCCCGCATCGGCGTCAACGTCGATGAGCTCGGCCGCGAACAGACCGTCGCCGAAATGCAGAACCTCCGCTTCGCCGACTTTGAGGCCTGGCGCGCCTACCAGTCCGCCGTCATTCAACAGACCGAAGGCGTCCTCCAGTCGCTCACCCCCGAACGCCTCGCCGAGGTCGTCTTCCCCTCGATGCCGCCGCCGCTCTCGCAGACGTTCTGCGCCATCGTCGTCGGCCCGGGCGCGTTCCGCCGCCTGCACGCGCTTGAGTGCTTCGTCTTCCAGCACGGCATCCGCCACCTGGGCGAACTCGAACACGCCCGCGCCCTCGTCGGCCTGGGCGGAATGACCAGCTGAGCCCCGTCGCGCCCTACGCCTGGTCCCGCGCGAACGACACCACGCTCCCGTCCGCACCCTCGGCCTTCTGCTGCTGGGGGTGCGAGACGTTGTGCTCCCGGATCGCCTTCAGGATCGCCTGCCCCGCGCCCTGCATCAGTTCGCCCTTCGCCTCGCCGACCCAGCGGGCGCTCTCGTCCACGCTGTCCGTGAGCCCTTGCAGCCGCG
Source organism: Dehalococcoidia bacterium (assembly GCA_041910095.1). GTDB lineage: Bacteria > Chloroflexota > Dehalococcoidia > Tepidiformales > Tepidiformaceae > Amarobacillus. The sequence goes on along the minus strand of JAYRRO010000030.1, from coordinate 2,995 downwards.
GGATGACGTAGCGCGCGAACAGGTCGTAGCTCCGGAACATCGCCTCGCCACGGCCGGCCCAGTCGTGCGCGAAGCCGATCACCGTCCCGAACCCGCCGCTCACGTCCTGCAACTTCCGGATCTGCGCCACCGCGTCCTCGGGCGGCCCGAAGATCGCCGACCCGTTCGCCACCATCGCCCGCGCCATTGCCGCCCCGTCCTCCACATGGTTCGCGTTCGGCCGTCCCAGCACGTCCACGTTGTAGCCGTTGTGCCACTGTTTCACGCCCTCGGCCACCTCCGCGATGGCCTGCTCCCGCGTCGGTGCGATGTGCCACTGCGTCATCACGCGCCACTTCGCCCGGTCGATGACCTGGCCGTTTTCCCTCGCGTAGGTCTCGCCGAAGCCCCACTGCGTCGGCAGCGCCGCCAGCCCCTCGACGCTGTTCGAAGCCACCGAGATCACCCCGATGCCGTACTTCCCCGCCACTTTCATCCCAGCCGGGCTCACGCTCGAAGCCGACACCATCGGCAGCTCATCCTGCAACGGCAGGATCTGCAGCCGCGCATGGTTGAGCTCGAACCAGTCGCTCTTGTGCGTCACCGTTTCGCCCCGCAGCAGCCGCTGGATGACGCCCGTCGCCTCGTCCATGCGGTCCCGCTGCGTCGATGGGTCGATCCCCAGCATCATCGCGTCTGATGGCAGCGCCCCGGGCCCCACGCCCAGCATCGCCCGGCCCCGCGTCAGGTGGTCCAGCTGCACGATGCGCGCCGCCACCGTGAACGGGTGGTGGTACGGCAGTGAAACAACCCCCGTCCCGAGCCGGATGCGCTGCGTCCGTTCGCCCGCGGCCGCCAGGAACAGCTCCGGCGACCCGATCGTCTCCCATCCCCCGGAATGGTGCTCGCCCACCCAGAATTCGTCGTATCCCAGCCGGTCCAGGTGCGCCGCCAGTTCGAGGTCCCGTTGCAGCTGCAGCGTCGGGTGCTCCCCGAGCGGGTGATGAGGTGCGAGGAACACGCCGAATCGCATGCGCGCCATGCCGGCCCTCCCGAAGTGGTCCGCCCGTTATACCAGTCATCGAACGCACCCGCCCGCGCCGCTCCCCGGGCCAGGGGGTTGGCATCGCCGCCCTTCGCACGGCACCATGCGCTGGCCACGTCGCACACGGCGCCGGCGGCCGGGACAACAGGGGGCACTGGTGGACGACTTCCTCGAACTCGCGACGCGCGACACGCTGCGCATCGGTCTCATCTCCGATACCCACATCCCCGAAGCGCGCCCCGAGCTCTGGCCCCAGGTCTTCGATGCCTTCGCCGGCGTCGATGCCATCCTCCACGCCGGCGACATCCATGAGCTCTTCATCCTCGACCAGCTCCACGATATCGCCCCGCTCTGGGCGGCCCGCGGCAACGGCGAGGATGGCTCCGGCGGCCGCCCCGTCCAGCCCGACCACTGGCGCATGCGCGAATCCTGGGTTCTCACCCTCGGCGGCCTCAAAGTCGGCATGACCCACGATGTCCCGATTCCCGAATACCCGCCCCACGTCACCCTCGAGCGCGCGATGAAACGCTACTTCGGCGAAGAGCAGCTCGATGTCCTCATCTACGGCGATACCCACGTCGAGGCCATCGACACCGTCAACGGCATCCTCTGCGTCAATCCCGGCTCGCCGACCTACCCCCACAACCTCAACACGCAGCTCGGCACCATCGGCTTCCTCGAGATCAGCGGCGGACAGGCCGACGCCACCATCTGGCAGCTCACGGAGGCCGGTATCGAACCGTTCGACTGGAGCCGGTGGCGGAAGAAGCGCTGAGTCAGGCCTTCCGCACGCGGTAGACGCACACGCTCGCGCCATCGAGGCGCCACGCCACCCGCTTCACATCCCCGTCCGGGATCTGTTCCTGGATGAACGCCCACTCGCTCGCGCAGAGGGCCGGCGCGATGCGCGCCGCGGCGAGCACCGGGCAGTGCTGCATCTGGATGTCCGTGCCGTCCACGCCCTCCGCCCCGTCCATCTCAGGCAGGAACGAGTCCCGCGCGAACCAGTGGACGACCGCCTCAATCTGCCCGAGATAGCCCGGGGCTGGCCCGTTCCGGCGCGCCCGCTCCGATCGCCAGCTGCCCTCCGCGGTCACGAAGCGATCGATCAGCTTCGGATCCTCGTGCTGCACGAACGTCATCAGCCGCGTGAGCAGCTCCTCGTAGCCGTTCGGGAAGAGCGACTCCGCCGCCGGCGTCAGGTAGTACAGCCTTCGCCGCCGGCCGGGGCCCTGCCCTACCTCGCGGTAGGCGATGAGCCCCTCACCCGTGAGCCGCCCAAGGTGCTGCCGGATGGCGCTCACCGTTACGTACAGCGCCTCCGCGAGCTCGACAGCGTTCGCCTCCCCACGTTGCTTGAGCGTGAGGACGATTTTTCGTCGTGTGTTGGTGAGCTGCTCGCGAGTGGCCGGGCTGGTAGTCATGCTTTTGTCGGTCCCGAAAACATACCCCGAACGGCATTCGGGAAAAGGTCACGCCACCCAACGCGAATGATTCCGTAGAAAGAACAGGTTGACCTTTCTTGCAGACGCAACCGCTTTGACGCGTCACCGCCCACGCCGCCGCCGCGCCGCCCGTTCCATCGCGATCCCGAACGCCCGCGCGTGCGCCTCCGCCGATTGCTCCGCCGAAAACGCCTCCAGGGCGCGCCGGCGCCCGGCTGCGGCCATCGATGCCCGTCGTCCCGGGTCGCCCGCCAGCGCGCGAATCGCCGCCGCAATCGCATCCGCCTGCAGCGCCGGCACGACGATGCCCGTGTCCGGCGTCACCGCTTCGCGGACCGCGCCCACATCGGTCGATACCACCGCGAGGCCCGCCGCCATGGCCTCCAGCACCACCGTCGGGATCCCCTCGCTCCGGGGCACCGAGGTCAGCGCGAAGAGATCGAACGCCGGCAGGAGCGCGGGCACCCGGTCCTCCGGCTCCACGAACACGACACCCGGATCGAATCCGAGCAGGCGCGCCTCCCGC
>JAYRRO010000029.1:0-3951 GCA_041910095.1 Dehalococcoidia bacterium | reverse complement strand
TTCGCGAACGAGATCATGTTGTCGCTGAGGATGTTGTCGTTCGTGTAGTAGAGGTAGAGGGCGTGGCCGCGGCGCTCCGCCGGGAACTCCAGCACGCTCTGCACATCGTTGAAGCGGACGGTGTGGCCGTCGCTCTCCTGGAGGGTGATGCCGTAGAGCACGTCGCGCAGGCGGTTGCCCTCGATCACGGCGTGGTCGCCGTTGACGCGGATGCCGGAGGGCTCATCGGAGACTTCCCGCGCGGAGCCCTGGATAACAAAGCCGCGGAGGGTGACCCCTTCCGCGGCGATTTTCACCACGTCGCCTTTGCGTCCGCCATCTATGACGGGCCACCCGGTGCCCTCCAGGGTGATGGATTTATCGATCACCACCGGCCCCTCGTACGTCCCCGCCGGGACCGTCACCGTTGAGCCAGGCTCGGCGGCGGCGATCATCGCGGCGAGGTCGCCAGAGGCGTGGACGGCGGGCGTGGCGCCGGGACGCACCACAAGCAGGAGGGCAATAGCCGCCGCCGCGCCCGCCACCGTCTTCGTCGTGCCGGTATTGCTCCAGCTCGCGCGGAGGAAGCGAAGCACCGCCGGCCCGATCGTCACGAGCAGGGCCGCCGCCACCATCAGCCAGAAGCCGGTGCTCACCATGCACTCGCTATGGAAGTTGACCACCTTCGTGCGGCCGAGCACCTTGGGCGTGAACGGCCCCGGGTAGAGCGGCGCTTCCTCGTTCAGGTCGTGTCCATAGGTATAGAGCCAGTACTGCAGGTCCAGCAGCAGGCCGAGCGGGAAACCCCAGGCGACGAGGATGACGCCCGCGCGCAGCCAGCGCCGCCGCACCAGCGCCGCCGCCACGATGGCGGCCACGAACCCGAACAGCAGGAACGGGAACGCCTTCAGTTCGAGCACCGAATCCGGTTCGATGGCCCGCACGCCGGCGTAGTGGTTGAGCGAGTTGATTTCGAGGAGGTCGCCCTTCATGGTCGTGCCGTAGGCGGTGAGCACGAGGTCGTTCGGGTATTGGGGCGCGATGAGCGTCATGTGCCAGAGCGGCGTGAAGTAAGTGGCCACCAGGAGCACCGCGCCGATGAGCGCGAGCGCACCCCAGAGGTCCAGGCGGAAGTGCCCCTTCGCCGCCATGGTGACGGCGGGCACGCGGGTATCAGTCATCTGTGCCACCGCGTCAACCCCTCTCCTTCAGCCCTTCGAGCAGCGCCGCCCAGGTCTCCTGGCTCGTATCCGCGCGGTTCTTGAGGGCCTGGTCCGCGGCTTCGCGCGTGGCGAAGGCGGGAATGTCGTAGCTCATCGGGCTCTTCACGCCCGGCGCCCGCACGAACAGGGCGGCCGTCGCATCGAGCCAGGCATCGCGGCTGTAATCCCGGACGAAGTAGGCCACCTCGCCCGCGGGATGGTGCGTGCGGAACATCGCCACCATGCAGCCGATATCGTCGAAGTGGGCTTCATCGCGCCCCGCGCGCCAGGCAGCCGCGAAGCGTTCGTCCGAAATGATCATCCCGCAGCGGGCGCACGGCTCGTTGCCGTAACGGATGCGCGGGTCGCCCGTGGGGGCTTCTTCCCCGGGGAGGGCGAGGTACCCGGCGGCGGCGGCGCCCGCCACCACCGTTCCCGTCCCCAGGAGCGCGAGGAATCGTCTTCGTGTGGTCATGGCGTACTACCCTGGTCGTGAGCCCGGCGGGGAGGAGAAGGGGGGCTTGCTCCTCCCCGCCATGGGGCTAAAGCAGGGGATTAGCTGACGACGAGCCAGCCCTGCATTTCGAGGTGCAGCGCCGAGCAGAACTCGGTGCAGTAATAGGCGAACGTGCCCTGGGCATCGGCCACGAATTCCGTCGTCACGGCCTCGCCCGGGTCCAGGCTGATGTTGACGTTGTACCGCGGGATGGAGAAACCATGCGTCGCGTCCGGCGTCGTCTCGATGTTCGTCAGGTGCAGCGTGACCTTGTCGCCCTTCTTCACCCGGATCTGGTCCGGCTTGAACTGGCTGCGCGTCACCGTGCCCCAGACTTCCACGCCATCGGCCGTGCGCGAGATCTTCTCCCCGCCCTTGGCAGTCGCGTTCGGGTCCTTCTCCATCGTCAGCGGGTTCGTGCCCACCGGGTACACTTCCCACGCCTTGATGCGGTCGGCCCGGATGCCCTGCGTGTAGTGCGGCTCGCCGATACCGATCGGCATGTCCGTCAGGATTTCCATCTTCTCGCCCGTGAGGTCCACGAGCTGGAAGTTCTGCGGCTTCAGCGTGCCCACCACCGGGAAGCGGTCGATCGACCACTTGTTCAGCGCGACCAGGTACTTGCCGGCCGGCTTCACGGTGTCGCCTTCCATCGCCACGAGGTGGCCGATGTTGTAGTGCACGGGCAGCTTGTCCACGAGCTTGAACGCCTGGTCGCCCTTGAAGTACGGCTCGCCGAGCGTGAACTTGGCCACCGCGCTATCGAGGAAGAGGCTGATGTAGCCGTGCCCTTCGGCGTCGTACTGCGTGTGCAGCGGGCCAAGGCCCACTTCCACGCGCCCCGCCACCACCGAGTCCAGCTTCAGCACCGGGATGCCGTACTGGTCCTTCTTCTCGAAGTCGCTGTTCTTGATGGCGGTCGTGATCTTGTCGATCGAGTAGATCGTCACGTGCGGGTCGAGCTTGCCGCCGACCGAGATGTACTGGCCGTTCGGGGCCACGTCCACACCGTGCGGGCTCTTCGGCTCCGGCGCCAGGTAGAGGATGCCTTCGGAAACCGCCACGTCCAGCGGAATCACCCGCATCCCGTTGATGACCTTCGACTTCGACTGGGCGACGGTCTCGGCCTTCTTCCAGTTGATGATGTGCATGAAGTCGAAGTCGTTCGCCGAAGCGCCAACCTCGATCGGCTTGCCGCCGTCCAGGTTGCCGCCCGCCGCCATCTCCGAGTTGTAGGAGTTGATGAAGACCCAGCCATCGCTGGCCAGCTTGCCCGAGTCCGCGAGGTCCTGCGTGTACGGCGGGAGCTCGATCTGGAAGCTCTTCGCCAGGTCCATCCTGCCCGTCTTCTGGTCGATGGCCATGAAGCTCGAGTAGCCGCGGAAGTTATCCTTGAAGTTCTCGAGCGCGTTCGCGGCCTTCGTCGGGTCCACGAGCGTCGGCGACATCGTCGAGATGTGCACGTATTCGCTGTTCGGCGTGCAGAAGACACCGCCGTGCGAGCTATCAAGGTTCGGGACGTCGACGATCTGCTTCGTCTTGAAGTCCCGCAGGTCCACCATCGCGATGCGCCCATTGGCGCGGTCGTTGATGTAGATCCAGCGGCCGTCGTATTCGCCCTTCGTCTCGCTCAGGGCCGGGTGGTGGGTATCGCCCCAGGTGAGCGGGCCGCGCGCCGCCGAAACCGGCTTGTTCTTCGGGTCCGTGCCCTGCTTGATGACGAGGTCCGAGGAATCGGCGCCGTAGCCGTGGCCCTGCCAGGGTTCTGGCGAGAAGACGCCGATAACCTTGAGGAGGCGCATCGACGGCACGCCGATGACCAGGATCTGGCCGGAATGGCCGCCTGATGCGAACAGGAAGAACTCGTCCTTATGCTCGCCGGGCGGAACGAACGTCTTGAGTGCGCGGGTTACGTCCTCGGGCTTGAGGTCGCGCGCCTTGGCGACGGCATCGGCCTGGCCGCCGAGGCCGGTCGCGGCGCCAGCGCCGCCATCGTCCTCGCCGCCGCCGATAACGGTCCCCGTCACCCCTCCGATGACAAGGCCGCCGGCGCCAGCCGCCGCCCCCGTGAGAAGCTCTCGCCTGCTAAGTGGCACTGTGTTTTCCCCTTCTCCATGGCCCACATCCCGCGGGCCAGCGTGTCCAAACTGAATCCGGCGGTGGCGCGCCCCCTTCTCCCCTCGGGGCGCGGCCGCTTACTTCACTTCGATCGTCCCGACCATGTCCGGCAGGTGGTAATCGCACTGGAACTTCACGGTGCCCTTCTTCGTGAAG
>JAYRRO010000028.1:0-8019 GCA_041910095.1 Dehalococcoidia bacterium | reverse complement strand
TTCGCGCCATCCTCCGCGCGCGCGACGGTCGAGCCCGCGGACACGCTCCATCCATCCGGGGTGTGCCCGGACCACGATTCGAAGCCGCCGTTCTGGAGCAGCTCGCTCCCCGCCGCCCCGGGCACGCTCGCGAGCACGGCGAGCAGGCCGAGCGCGCCCGCCGCCAGGAACGTCCGCCCGAACATCGGGGCATCCTAGCAGCCCGCCCGCACCCAGACGCAGACAGCTCGTCCGAACCTTCACACAACGAGCCGAAACAGCGGGCGCCGTACTGCCAGGTCCCGGATCCGGCTCCCCTCGGACCCCTACTCCAGTACGCCCTCCGCAACGAGCGTGGCCAGCTCTTCGTCGTCGCAGCCCATGACGGTGCGGTACACGTAGTCGTTGTCGGCGCCGAGCAGCGGGGCGGCGGTGCGATGGCGGAGGGGGAGGTTGGAGAGCCGGTACGCGGGCGAATCGAACGAAACCGTGCCCAGTTCGGCGTGCGTGATGGGCCAGAAGTGCTCCCGGTGTGCCAGCTGCGGATCGACCTGCACGTCGTCCATCGCGCTGACTGCGTAAGCGGGGATGCCGGCGGTCTGCAGCGCCTCCGCGCAGTCGTGCTTGTCACGCGCGGAGGTCCATGCCCCGACGGCTGCCTCGATGGCGTCCTGCCGGGCCCGGCGCGATTCGACCCCGGCGAGGGAGGCGTCGTTCGCCCACGGCACACCGAGGAGTGCCGCCAGCTTCGCCCAATCGTCGCCGTCGCGGACGGCGATGGCGACCCACTGGTCGAGGCCCGCCGCCGGGAAGACCCCATGTGGCGACATCGCTTCATGCCGGTTGCCAAGCGGCGGGCGCTGTTCGCCCGTGGCGGTGTAGCGCAGTAGCTCCGCGTCGAGCCCCCAGGCGCACGCCTCCAGCTGCGAGAGGTCGATGCTCGCTCCCTCGCCCGTGCGGTCGCGGTGCTCCAGCGCCGCCATCAGCGCGAAGGATGCGAGGTGGGTGGCGAACCAGTCGGTGTAGGCCACGCCCGTGCCCACCGGCGCTCGTCCCGGCCACGCCGTGAAATGCGTGAAACCCACCGTCGATTGGAGCACGAGTCCGAAGCCCCGGAAGCGTGCGTGTGGCCCCGTCGAACCCTCCATCGAGGCCGACATCGTGATGATGTTGGGATTCGTGGCGCGAATGTCCTTCAGCGAAAGGCCAACGGAGTCCATGAACCCAGGTGTGAAGCTATCGACGACGACATCCGACCGCGCGATGAGCCGCAGCGCGAGATCGCGGGCCCGCGGGTGTTTGAGGTCGAGCGTGGCGCCGCGCTTGTCGCGGTTGTAGTTCGCCCAGTAGGCGCTGGCATTGGGGTCAGCGCCGCGCTTTGGGCCGCTCCCGCGAAAGGTGTCGAGCTTCCGCGCGGACTCGATGCGAATGACCTCGGCCCCGAAGAGCGCCAGCTGCTGGGTGGCGGCCGGGGCCACGCCCACCCAGGAGAAGTCGGCCACGCGCACACCCTCGAATGGGAGGCCATTCTCCGGCGTGGGCGGCCGGTCCGGGGTCGCGACCGGCTGATGCGCGACCGTGTGCAGCTTCACCGGCGGCCCCGGCATGGTCACCGTTCGCCCCAGTTCGGGAACGTGCTCGTCGCGCCAGTAGTCCCGGAACGCAAGTTGCGAGTTCGCCAACAGGTCCGCCGGACTGGAGACGGGGCAGGTCATGAGCCCCCGCCGTTGCCCATCCTCATAAATGGTGGCTTTCGTCAGTTTCGCGAACAGCTTCTCGACCGCGGCGTCGAACGCGTTCGTGAGCTCGGCCGGGGCCATGTGGCGGCCGGCCTGGGGCAGAGCCGCCAGCCGTTCGGCGTCGAAACCGGGCTCGATGCCTCCCTCGCGCATCCACTCCGTGAGCGCGTGCATTGAATCGGGCATCCGGGCGAACGAGATGAAGCCGTCGGCGCACGGATACACCAGCCGTGACCCCTGCGTGCCGGTGGCCCTTCCACCGCCGGCGCGGAGCGTGGGAACGCCATCGACCTCATGAAAGAGCCGCGCGTTCCCCAGGCAGTTCGCCACTGCTGCCTGCATGGAGACATCGATGCGCTGGCCGGGGTGCCCCTGCCGTACCTGGCGAAGGGCCACGACCAGCCCCGCGAGCGCCTGCAGCCCCGCCTGCGCATACGCCTGTTCCACCGAGACCCGAAGGGGCGGGAGGTCGCGGTCGCCGCATAGGCTGAGGAGGCCGCCGGCCGCCATGCCGATGAGATCTGTGGCCTGCCACTCCGCTCGCGGTCCGGAGCTCCCGAACGGCGTCACCGATACCCACACGAGGCGGGGATTCGCGGCGAGCACGGCATCGACATCGATCCCGTGCGCCGCGAACCAGCCCACGGGACGCGATTCGAACACAACGTCGGAGGGCGCGGCGAGCGCGTGGAAGGTGTCACGCCCGGACGTGGTGCCGAGGTCGAGGGTGGCACACTCGCGCCCTCGCATCATGTGCAGCCAGTAGAGGCTGTGTCGCACGCCCGCATCCGGGACCGCGAACGGTGGCTGCAGCCGCAGCGGGTCGCCACCGGGCGGTTCGATGCGGGTGACCCGGGCGCCGTACTCGGAGAGCACTCGCACCCCGAGCGCCCCCAACTCCGTGGTCAGGTCGAGCACCCGGAGGTTCGCCAGCCAATCGAATCCGGGCATGCGGGCCTCCGGCGGTGGTGGTCGCGAGTGTGGGCGGTACGGGGCCCGCGTGCCCCGGCCTGATTCAGTTCACGCGGCGGGTGGCGCCCTGCCAGTACTGGTCGCGGATTACGAACTTCTGGAGTTTGCCTGTCGCCGTGCGCGGGAGCGATGGCACGAAGTCGATCGAGGTCGGGCACTTGAAGTGCGCCAGGTGCTGCCGGCTGAAGGCGATGATTTCCTCCTCCGTCGCGCTGGCACCTTCGCGCAGGACGACGAGCGCCTTCGGCGTCTCGCCCCACTTCTCGCTGGGCACGCCAATCACGGCGCACTCCAGCACCGCCGGGTGCTTGTAGAGCGCGTCCTCGATCTCGGGCGACGAGATGTTTTCGCCGCCGGAGATGATGACGTCCTTCTTGCGGTCGACGATGTGAATGCTGCCGAACTCGTCCCAGACGGCGAGGTCGCCGCTGTGGAAGTAGCCGTCGAAGATGGCCCGGGCCGTCTCCTCCGGCTGTTCCCAATACCCCTTCAGGACCATGTTCCCGCGGGCGCAGACTTCGCCGATGGAGACGCCATCCTTCGGCACCGGGTTGCCGTTCTCATCGAGGACCTGGATATCACAGCCGATGGCCTCGACCCCGGCGCGCGCGCGGCGGGCGTAGTCCGTGCCGTCAGGGTTCTGGTAGTCGGCCGTTGAGACCGTGATGATCGGCGCTGTCTCGGTGAGCCCGTAGATCTGCATGAACTCCCAGCCCATCTCCTTCTCGAGACGCTCGATGAAGGCGGCGGGCGGCGGCGCCCCGGCGACCACGAAGCGCGGCTTCGTCTTGATCGTGTGCTTCGCTTTGTCCGGGTAGTTGAGGATCGTCGAAAGCACGGCCGGCGCCATGCAGCCGAAGGTCACGCCGTGCTGCTCGATGAGCGAGTAGATGTCGGCGCCCACTACCGCGCGCAGGACGACGTGCGTCGCGCCCATGGCAGTGATCGCGAAAGGCCCGCCCCAGCCGTTCGCGTGGAACATCGGAAGCGTCCAGAGCTCCACATCCTCATGCCGGATGCGGAGGTGGGCGATGAAGTTGTAGGCGTTGATGTAAACGTTGCGGTGCGTCAGCATCACGCCCTTCGGACGCGCCGTCGTCCCCGACGTGTAGTTGATGGACGTGGTGTCGTTTTCGCCCTGTTCGATCGCCGGGGTGGCCGAAGTCGGCATCGTGCCAACGAGCGTGTCCCAGTCGGTCCAGCCGGCCTGCGGCTGCCGGTCCGCGCGCGGGTCCGCGACGATGAAGTGCGCCACGTTCGGCAGGTTTTCGCGGATGGTATCGACGACGTTCGTGTACTCGTAGTCCACGAGCACCGCCTTCACCCCGGCGTGATTGATGATGTACTCGTGGTCGGCGGCGACGAGGCGGTAGTTGAGCGGGACCAGAATGGCGCCGATTTGCGTGACGCCGTAGTAGCTCTCGAGGAAGTAGTGCGAGTTCGGGCTCAGGATGCAGACTCGGTCTCCCTGCTGGATGCCGAGGCTGAGCAGGGCGTGCCCGAGCTGGTTGCAGCGCTGCTGGTACTCCGCGTAGGTGTAGCGCGCGTCGCCATCGACGATGGCGGTCTTGTTCGGGTACAGCTTCGCCGCGCGGCGAAGGAAATCGTTGAGCAGCAGCGGAACTTCCATGGGGCTCTCCCGGTGGTGGCGTGCCGGCGATTCTAGCGCCTGAGCGCGGCGTGGCGAACCGAGCCCGCGCCGATCGGCCGGGCCTACCGCCCGGTATGCTATACTTGCCCCGGCGCCTTGCGCGCCGCCAGGGGGGATTCCGCATGCAAGTCCGGGTGAATGAAGACATGTGCGAAGGGCACGGGAAGTGCCAGGCCGCCGCGCCCGAGGTCTTCCGTCTGCGCGAAGACGATGTCAGCCAGGTGATCGTGGACGACGTGCCGGCTGCCGCCGTGGAGAAGGTCGAACGGGCCATTCGCCTGTGCCCTCGCCAGGCGATTGCATGGGTTAAGCCCTCGTAGCAGGATCACCTATCCCTGCGATAGACTATCGACCGAGCGGTAAGTTCACTGGCTGACATGGAGGACACGACGTGCCCGGCGCCCTGCCGCTTACCCTCGATCAGATCGACCTCTTCGACCCCACGCCGTTCGAAATGGGCGAAGCGCACGCGCTCTTCACCTACCTACGCAACAACAAGCCCGTCTTCTGGAACGAAGGCCCGGACAACCTCGTCGGGACCTGGAATCTCACGAAATTCGAAGACGTGGTCTCCGTGTCGCGGCAGCCCGAAACGTTCATTTCGAGCACTGGAATCACCCAGATGAAGCTTCGCGTGCCGGAGCCCGAGGGTCTCTTCGGCGACACCTCCGGCAACGGCAAGATGCTCATCACGATGGACCCGCCGCGCCACGTGCGCCTGCGCCGGCTCGTGAACAAGGGATTCACCCCGCGCGCGGTCGCGGCGATGGAGGCCCACATTCGCGAGATCACCACCGAGATCCTCGATGGCATCGCCGATCGCCGAAGCTGCGACTTCGTCCTCGAAGTCTCGTCGCAGCTCCCGCTCGCGGTCATCTGCGGCATGATGGGGCTCGAAAAGAAGGACTGGCCGCTCATGTTCCAGCTCACCAACAAGGTGCTGGGCGCGGGCGACCCCGAATACCAGACCGACGTCCCGGAAGAGCAGCGCGGCAGCCGCGAAGCCGCCAATATGACCGGTGCCATGGGCTTCATGCAGATGTTCGCCTTCTTTGGCCAGCAGCTCCAGAAGCGCCGCGTCGACCCGGAGAACGACCTCATCTCGCTGCTCTGCGGGTCCGAGGTCGATGGCGAGGCGCTCACCGACGAGGAGATCCTCTGGTTCTGCTTCCTCCTCATCCTCGCGGGGAACGAAACCACCCGGAACGGCATCTCCGCCGGGCTCATCACGCTCTGCCAGCACCCGGCCGAGCGCGAACGGCTGCAGAAGGACCTCTCGCTCATGCCCTCGGCCGTCGAGGAGATCCTTCGCTTCACGTCGCCGGTCACCCACATGGCCCGCGACGCCACGCGCGACGTGGAGATTCGCGGCCAGCTCATCCGCGCCGGTGAGCGCGTGACCATGTGGTATCCCTCGGTGAACCGCGACGAGGACGTCTTCCCGGATTCGCAGCGCTTCGATATCACCCGGACCCCGAACGACCACCTCGCATTTGGCATCGGCGAGCATTTCTGCCTGGGTGCGGGCTTCGCCCGCCTGGAGCTGCGCGTGATGTTCGAGGAGCTCTTCCGGCGCTTCCCCGACATCGATATGGATGGGCCCGCCGAGCGCCTGCGCTCGACCTTCATCGGCGGGATCAAGCACCTCCCCGTTCGTTACACTCCGAAGGCCTGACTCGCCCGCTGCTCGTCTACCCGCGATGGCCCCTCCACGGAGGGGCCGTCGCGTCTTATCCGCCCTGTGGCGAGGTCGCCAGCGGCGGGAGTTGCTCCTCGAAATCGCGCGCCATAGCGTCGAGGTCGTCGTCGTCACACCGCTCCTGGGCGAGGGCGAAGAGCGTGTCCTCTTCCCAGCGGACGTGCACCCGCAGGGTCTCGCCGAAGCGGCGAAGCGCTTCGCGCCGGGTGCCGGAATCCGGCGAATCGCGCAGCGTCGCCACAAGGGCCTCGAGATAGAGGTGGTCGCTGTGCGTGCGCGTCACCGCCGGGTCTTCGGGCGCGACGTGACGGATGAGCCGTGCGAGCAGGCACTCCTGTTCCGCCCGGAAGTGGGGCAACAGGCCGGCCGCCCACAATCCAACCAGGTCGCCGTAGAGCCGCGCCAGCCCCTCGTCGTCCAGCGTGTCGAGCTCGTTGGCGATCCGGCGCGCGAACACGAGGGCATGGTGGTGGTCCCACGAGAGGCGAACGAGCCGGTCGTCGCGTTTCATCGCGGCACATCCTGGCGCCGCCGCCTGCTCACGGGGCCGCCCGCGACTGCCAGCGCCGCTTCCTGGCAGAGCGCCGCGATCCCGCGGCGGGCGACGGTGATCATCGGCAGGGCCGGCGGACGTTCGGTGGTGAACGAGACAGAGACCTTATGCGGAAGCGGCGTCGAGGCCCAGACGACCATCAGCTGCGCCCACCCGAGGTCGCTCAACGCCTCCTTCTTCGTGATGTTCTGCGCCGCGCCGTCAACGCACCGCAGCTCGACGCCGGTGGCGGTCAGCAGCTCCTGGAGGTCGGCGTGATTCGCTGGAGTGCCGCCCACGATCAGCAGCCGGGAGACGCCGTGGGAACGGCATGCATCGGCCAGCACGAGCGCCGCGCGACGATTGTTCGAGCCGTGGCAGACCTCGCAGTACTCAGCCGGCCCTTCGACTGCGAGGCGGCCATCGAGCTTGCGCGCGCCGAGGCGGGCGCACTCCGCGTCGCCGCAGGTGCGGAGCGCGCCGCGGGCGAGGGCCTCCCGCGCGCGCTGCAGCTTCTCCGGGGCGATGCCGCTTTTGCCCGCGCGCGTCAGCCCCGCCTGTTCGAGGATCGCGCGCCCCTGGTGCTTTGCCCACGCCGTCGCGAAGCCCTCGCGCGCCAGGAAGTCGTCGATCGCGACCGCGTCGGTCACCGCGTTAGCGGTAATTGCCGAATTTGAGTTCGATGCCCCAGTCCTCGCCTTTCAGGTCGTTGATTACGGCCTGCAGCTCGTCGCGGCTGGGGCTGGAGACGCGGACCGCGTCGCCCTGGACCTGGGCCTGCACCTTCTTGTACTTCTGGTCCTTGATGAACTTCGCGATCTTCTTCGCCGTGTCGCCGTCGATTGCCTGCGTGAGCGCCATCTCCTGGCGGAGCGTGCCCCCGCCGGCCTTCTCCTCGTCGCCGCGCTTCACGTTCTTGAGCGGGACGTTGCGCGCGATCAGCCGGCCGCTGAGCACCTGCCAGATCGCCTCCAGCTTGTATTCGTCGGCCGTGTGGACGTTGATCACGGCCTTCTGCCGGTCGTACTCGATGTCGGCGAGCACGCCTTTAAAGTCGAAGCGCGTGGAGATCTCCTTCCGCGCCTGGTTGACCGCGTTGTCGACCTCCTGGAGGTCGCATCCCGTCGTGATGTCGAAGGACTCGTCTTTCGCCATGCGACAAGTATAGGGGCGAAGCGCGGGACGGGCCGACCGCCTCAGTAGTCCCGCGGGTTCCCCGCGCCGCCGAGGGCCTCGCGCATCGCGGCGAGGCGGGTCCGTTCGGCGAGCATTTGGAGGATGGCCAGCGCTTCTTCGGGCGTCGGGTCGTCCCCGGCCTCCTTCACCGCGCGGGCGATTCGCTGGTCGAGTTGCAGGATGGCCTGGTCCAACTGCGCGCGATTCGGCTCCTGGCCGGGTTGGGGAGTGCTGTTTGCGCCCTGTCCACCGGGCTGCGGCGTCGACGATC